>FAXN01000022.1 GCA_001493195.1 Sulfurovum sp. enrichment culture clone C5
GAAGTGGGCTGGCAGGGGTTAACCAATCCTTTCCATCAAAAAATGCTATATTTGATATCGTCGTATCTGTAAGCAGTCCATTTTTTTCAATTATAACTTCATCATAATCAAGATTTTTAGCCTTTAACTCTTCAAGCTCACATCTATTTGCATATTTGAACGGATATTCTATATTTGATGATACAACTTTGAATTTTTTTAAAATTTTTGGCTCGTACGGTATATATTCAATGCTCTCAATTTTGTTGCTATAAAGTATCCTACATCTAAAAAGCTCATTGTTTGGAGGATTTATAAAATCAACTAAATCTATTTTATTTTTTGTATCAAAAAGCTTGATTCTCGAATCATCAAATCTTTTTTGATGATATTGTATATTTTCTATGATACCATGATTGATTTTTATGGTCTCAAGTAGTATGTTGTTCATTAGCTTCCGAGAGGTTTGAAGATATTTTCTTTATTGTCATAGTATGATATAACACCATTGTCCATATCATAATACCACCCATGTATAAAAAGCTCCTTTGTTGTAACTTTTTTCTTTACCAAAGGATAAGTAAGTAGATTTTTTAACTGAAAAACTACAGAAACTTTTTCTGTTTGTCTTAAAACGTCATATTTTGAAGCACTTGGCATACTTTTGCTTACAGCATTTTTTGCTTCAAGCCCAAGTTCTAACCATTTCATCGTATGTATCATATCCATATCATGTTTTATGTCTTTGTAGAGTGATTCTATCGCCCCACAATGAGAATGACCACATATGATGATATCTGTTACATCTAAAACACCAACCGCGTATTCTATGGCAGATGCTGTTGCGTGATACTCCTCATCTGGCTTGAATGGTGCTACGAAATTACCAACATTTCTAACTATAAAAAGTTCTCCAGGGTCACTATTTGTAATCATCTCTGGAATTACTCTACTGTCACTACAACCTATAAATAATGCTTTTGGTTTTTGACCATCTTTGATAAGAGCATCGAATCTATCTTCATTTTCTTTGAAGTGAAAATCTTTAAATTCTTTATACCCTTTGATAAGGTCTTTCATATTTTCATTCATTTACTCTCCAATCTTTTTAATGCTCCAACCAATGTTCTCTCCAGCATACATTGGCACAACATCGCCATACTTTTCAGGAACAACCATCTCTTTATCTTCTAAAATCACTTTTTTGTTTGGAGGATTTATGCCATAAATCGTTCTTGCATTGTCTGAAACAAATTTTTGCAAGTTTTGTTCATTTGACTTTGCCATAAATATTTCTGCTAGTTTGGCTAAAGCAAGTGGCGCAGTAAACACTCCTGCAGCACAGCCACAACTCTCTTTTGCATGTTGTGGATGAGGTGCGGAATCTGATCCAAACATAACCTTTGGATGAGCTTTGAGTGCCACACTTTGAAGCGCATCTCTATCGTGTGGTCTTTTGGCGATTGGTTTACAAAAAAGATGAGGACGCAACATTCCTCCTGCTACATCATCAAGAGTAATTAATAGGTGATGAAGAGTTATGGTGGCATATAAGTTTTCATGTTTTTCTAATGCTTCTACACTCTCAAGTGTAGTGATGTGTTCCATGATGATTTTGAGTTTTGGAAATGCTGTGGCTAATTTTTCATATATTGGCACGAACTGGGCTTCCCTGTCCATCACAAAACCGTTTGTCTCTCCATGTATGCAAAGTGGAAGATTGAGTTCGCTCATAGCTTCTAATGTAGGGGCCAGTTTTTTGACATCAAATCCACTAACTCCACCCTCACTATTTGTAGTAATTCCTGCAGGATAAAGTTTGATAGCCGTTAGCTCATCTCCAAAGCTTTTTAAAAAATCATAATCGTAACTATCTCTAAAAAAAAGTGTCATATATGGTTTGAAGTTGTCATCTTTTGTGGCGGTTAAAATTCTATTTTTATAACTTATTAGCGAATCAAGTGTTTCAACAGGTGGTACGAGGTTTGGCATGATGAGTGCGCCTGCAAAGCTATGGCTCGTTAGAGGTGCAACTACATTTAACATCTCTTTGTCTCTTAGATGTAAGTGCATATCAAGAGGGCTATTTAATACTATTTCCAATCAAAATCCTTTAAGACATAATAATGCCTTTTATCTTTTGGCACAAGCCAATACTTGATATCTATTTTGCCATAATTGTTGTTAAGATTTGATTTTTTAAGAGAAAATTTAGGCGGTTTATAGCTGATGATAGGGTAGTCTATTCCTCCTGCAAAAAATTGATTGCATCTTAGTATTCTTAGAGTGGAATTTACTGAAGCACTAAGTGGATTTGTTGTTTCGAACTGCCATGTGGCATATTCAGAGCAAGTTGGATAATATCTGCATTTCCCAGGCATTAACCTAGAAAAGTATTGATAAGCTTTGATAGGCGCTAAAAAAAACTTTTTTGTCATAAGCAATTATACTATAGTATTATTATTTCACATAAGATACTTCACCGTTTCTAACAATATAAGACGGAGACATATTGATGCTGTGATAGATAGTTGTACCATATTTTTTGCTGTAGTATTTTAATAGTAGTTTTTGAAGTGTTGGTTCTGTTGATGGTAAAAACCAACCATTATTGCTTATGGCTATCATATGCTTTGGACCATCTCGATATAGCTTTTCACTTGTAGCTTCGTAGCATATAGCATTTCTTATATTTTTACCATCAAGTTTATAATTGATGATTTTATCACTAGCCACATAATCTATGACACCCTCTTTAAAAAATATCTTATTAATATATTTTCCAAGCCAATCTGGGAGTGGATTTGCTTCACCAAATGGCACAAGTACAGCTTTGTTTATAACCATTATCTTGTTGTTTGAAAATACATAAGTACTATTTCTAGGAATATGCTTGTCCCAGTATAATGCACCTACGACCATATCTATTTTTTTAGCTTTTTGTTGAAGCATGGAGAGAAGTTTTGGCTCTAGATTTAAAAATAGTGGAAAAACTGACTCTGGAAATACAACGATTTTCTTTTTTTGAGCAATCGCTTTATCTATTTGTGCAAAAAAGATTTTAAACATTGTGTCTTGATGTGCTTCTTGCCATTTATCGTCTACACTTATATCCGTTGTAACAAGTTTAATTTTTTCTATCTCGTCATTTTTTTGATTTACTATAGAGCCACTATAAGCAAATATAACCAAGCATAGAAATATAAGTTTATTTGAGATTTTAGATAAAACAATCGCACTTAAAACAATGGCAAATTGCCATTTTGTAATTCCTATAAAACTATCAACAAATACGAGTTCTGGTTTGAACCAGTCGAATTCAAAAGGATGTATATAACTAAAACCAAAAATAAAAAAAGCATGAAATATGCTTATCGGAATATTTGTAGTTTTTGAAAGTTTACTTGATAAAAAAGCAAAAAACCAAAAGATAAATCCATAAACAAGTAGAACCATAAACGTACCTATGGGAATCGCCCAAGCCATATCATAAAACCTAAAACTCAGAAGTATCCACCAAAACCAAAGTAGTGCTATAAAAAAACCGCTCCAAAACCAAACTTTATTTTTCTCTCCAATAAGAAGGTATAAACCAAGCAGTCCAAATATGGTATTAATTATTTTATTTTCTAGATTTATGTATGAAAAATATATAAATGAAGATAGTAAAATGGCTATGCTTAAGCCCTTTAGTATATCATCAGTGGTAAAATATTTAAAAATTTTTTTAAACAAAAGGATAACTCCATGAATGGTGCTGGACAAGGAAGTACGCTATTATCATTTTTACCTCTAGTTGCTTTATTTGCAATTTTTTATTTTCTAATCATTAGACCACAACAAAAGCAACAGCAAAAACATAAAGATATGGTAAATGCTTTAGCCAAGGGTGATAAGATCATCACAAATGGCGGGTTGTATGCAGAAGTTGTTAAAGTTGATGATAATTTTATCAAAATAAAACTAAATGAAAATAATATAGTCAAATTAGACAAAGCATTTGTATCTAAAAAAGTAGATTCGGTAAATGAAACAATTTAACTATAGAGTATTTATATTTTTAGTAGCTTTTATCTTTGGCGTTGGTTTTTCTATCCCTACAATTGCTCATTTTGTAAACGAAAAGTATGATTTTGGTAAAAGAATAACGCTTGGGCTTGATTTGCAAGGTGGTTTGCATATGGTTTTGGGTGTCAAAACGGATGTTGCGATAGAATCAAAAGCAAAATCTATAGCAACAAGTTTAAAATTTTCTATGGATGAAAACGACATTATATACGACAACCTTTCCATACAAGGCAATGCTATAAAATTTGAATTGCTTGATAATGATGATGTTGCAAAACTAAAGGGCTTGATTTCAAAAGATATTCAAGGTGTTTTGATAAAAGAAAATGGGCTGAATTTTACTGTTTCCATGAGTCCAGAAGAGATAGCAAAAACAAAACAAAATGCTATATCCCAAGCAGTCGAGACTATCAGAAATAGACTTGACATGTATGGACTTGCTGAGCCAACTGTAGCAAAACAAGGTGAAGATAAAGTTTTGGTTGAAATTGCTGGCGTTAAAACTCCAGCTGATGAACAAAGAATCAGAGATTTGATAGCAAAATCCGCCCACTTGCAGATGATGGCTGTTGATGAAGAAAGAGCCGCTAGAGTAACTACTATGAGTGAAGCAGAAGCATCAAGTTTTGGCGATGTTATACTAAAAGATGTGGTAACTTCTCAACCATATCTTTTAAAAGACGTTCCAGTGCTTGATGGCTCTATGCTAACAGATGCAAGCGTAGGATATAATCAAAGTAACCAAGCGGTAATCAATTTTGAATTAAACTCCCAAGGTGCAAAGATTTTTGGAGATTTTTCTGGCAAAAGTGTTGGCAAAAGAATGGCAATTGTGCTAGATGATAAAGTATATTCCGCTCCTGTGATAAATGAGAGAATAGGTGGCGGAAAAGGTCAAATATCTGGTAATTTTACACAACAAGAAGCACATGATATAGCTATTGCTCTTCGTTCTGGTGCTCTTTTGGCTCCTGTGATTATTGAAGAAAAAAGAAGTATAGGACCGAGCTTGGGTGCTGATAGTATAGAGGCTAGTTTAATGGCACTAACATTTGGATTTTTGGCAGTTGTTTTATTTATGGCTATATACTATGGTGTTGCAGGAGTAATTGCTGATATTGCCGTAATAGTAAATATATTTTTGATAGTTGCATTTATGTCGCTTTTTGGCGCTACTTTGACACTACCAGGAATGGCGGGTATTGTATTAACCATAGGTATAGCAGTAGATTCGAATATCATTATTAACGAAAGAGTCAGAGAAGCCTTACGACAAGGTATGAGCGTCAAAAAAGCGCTTAATGATGGATACTCAAATGGTATGAGAGCTATTTTAGATTCAAACATTACACAAGTTTTGGCTTGTATTATTTTGTATGCGTATGGAACAGGCGCTATAAAAGGTTTTGCACTGACACTTAGTATAGGCATACTAGCATCAATGCTAACTGCTATACTTGGTACTCATGGGATTTATGATGTTTTGCTTTCTAAAATTGAAAAAAGCAAAAATTATAATTTTTGGTTTGGTTTGGGGGGCAAATAATATGGAATTTTTTAAATCACATAAAGTTTATAATATTTTAGACAAGGGTAAGGTATTTTTTGCACTCTCTATCATTGCTTTTTTTGCTGCAATTATATTGATTTTTACAAAAGGGTTATCTTTTGGAATTGATTTTGCAGGCGGAACAGTTGTGCAGGTTAAATATGAAGGTGCGGCACCGATAGAAGATATTAGAAGTAGATTATCAAAGAATGAGCTTTTTTCAAAAGCTACTGTTACTCCATTTGGTTCAACAGGTGAGGTGGTTATAAAAAGTCCAGCAACAAGCTCTAACATCCAAAATGATACAAGTGATGTTGTTAAAAAGCTACTTGATGGAAGTGGTAAATTTGAGATTAGAAAAGTTGATATGGTTGGACCAAAAGTTGGCGATGAGCTTCGCACCAAAGGAATGACTGCATTTTTACTTGCCCTTGGCGTGATACTTCTATCCGTAACAGTTAGATATGAGTTTAGATTCGCTATTGCTGGCGTTGTAGCACTTTTGCATGATATAATCATAACGATAGGCGCAATATCTCTATTTGAGATTGATGTAAACCTAGAAACTATCGCGGCAATACTAACAATACTTGGATATTCTATACATGATACTATCATCGTTTTTGATAGAGTAAGAGAATATGTTCAAGAGAGTAAAGAGACTGATTTTAAACAAATTATAAATGAAGCGGTATCGAGAACGCTTGCTAGAACTATGCTCACATCTCTAGTGGTATTTTTTGTAATACTTATGCTCTATATTTTTGGTGGCGATATAATGCATGGATTTAGTTTTCCTATGCTAGTTGGTGTTCTAATAGGAAGTTATAGTTCTGTTTTCGTTGCAGCACAGTTTGTTATTTGGACTGGTTTTGATGTTAAAAAATACAGAGCAAAAATTGCAGAAAAACAAAAAAGAGAAAAAGAAAAAGATAAACTTAGAGCTATGTACGAACAAGGAAGGGTTTAAAAATAGCCACCTAAGTCTTTTTATGATGATATAATAAACAAATATAGACGATATGGAATAAAAATGATACTTAGAATTTTAGCAATACTTACAATCTTATTGTCATTCTCTTTTGGAGATTTAGTTTCTCAAATTGAAGAAAAAATAGCAACCTCTGGGATAGCAAAAGATAATATAAGCATATCCATAAAAGAGACTGGTGCTGGTGGAAAAAAGATAATAAGTTTACATGAATACACTCTAAGAACTCCAGCATCTGTTTTAAAAGTTCCAACGACACTATCAGCGCTTCTTGAATTTGGAGAAAATTTTAGATGGAAAACAGAGTTTTATAGTGACGGAACTATCAGCAACGGCATCTTAAATGGAAACCTATTTATAAAAGGTGGAGGAGATCCTGCCCTTGAAACAAAAGATGTTCAAAATATAGTTGCAAAACTAAAACTTATAGGTATTGGATCCATTAGAGGAAACATAATAATAGATAGATATTATTTTGAACCATCGGAAAAAAGAAGTGCATATTTTGATGAAAATCCGTATAGTCCATACAATGCTCTGCCTGATGCAATGATGTTTAACCAAAATACAACAACACTGTCAATAAATGGCGACTGTGTAGATTGTGAAGTGGATGATAAAAGTTTTGATATAGAAAATCGCATAAACACAAATAGCAACAGATGTGATTGGCCTCAGGTGAGAATCGTCGATAACATAAAACCAAAAGTTATCATAAGTGGCAATATATCACAAAAATGTAGTACAAAAAAGATAACAAAAATAGTTTCAAAATCGTATTTGTCTTTTTATCATAGCTTTAGAGAAAATTTAACCAAAAATGGCATTGATTTTAATGGAAGATTGGTTGTTGGTAGAGTCTCTTCTGATTCAAGAAAGATTTTTACACATTATTCAAAACCTCTTTTAGAAATTGTTGGTGAGACAAACAAAGAGAGCAATAATCTTTTTGCAAGACAAATATTTTTAACTCTTGGTGCAGAAGTCGTCGGCAGTCCAAGTAATCTTGAAAAATCAAGAATTGCTGTTCATCAAATTTTGCAAAAAAATGGCATCAGTGGTGTTGATATGCTTAAGATAGAAAATGGAAGTGGATTATCTAGAACAGCTAAGGCTTCTAGTATTGTTTTTGAAGAGATGCTAGAACTTGCTTATGCAAAATTTGGATATAAGTGGCTAAATACTTTGTCTATAGCAGGAGTTGATGGCACTATCAAAACTAGATTTCCGAGTGCTTTGAGAAATAAAGTTTGGATGAAAACAGGAACTGTAAAAAACGCTAAAAATATAGTTGGTTATGTGAAGTCAAACAATGGCAAACTCTATACGGTAGTCATTTTTGTAAATGACTCTAGGGCAAGTACGACAGGGCTTAGGTTAGAAAACGATATTATAAAACTTTTAGCTAGTGGCGGTGTTTATAGTGATGATTATAGCGGATATCAAGCCCAGTCAGTAATTACAAAGTCAGTATCTAATGGGAATTATTTTATTCAAGTTGGAAGTTTTGCTTCAAATTCAAGTAGTTTGCTTGAGAAAAAGTTAAGACATCTAGAATATGATTATAAAATAATTCCAAGCGGAAATGTTAAAAAAGTTTTAGTTGGTCCATATGCGACAAAAGAGAGTGCAAATAAGAGTTTGTATGATTTGAGAGATCAGATAAACCCAGAAGCATTTATAACTACAAAATAAAAATTAAGAGAATTTGAAATGAATTTCGAACCATATCCTTTTGAAAAACTAGCCATTCTATTGGATGGTATTGAACCCAATAAAGAGTATAGTCCATTGGCACTTACTATAGGAGAGCCACAGTTCCAAACACCAAAGTTTATACAAGATGCACTAAAAGATAATGTATCTTTGTTAAATAAATATCCTAAAAGCAATGGCGAAGATTTTTTATATGATAGTATAAAAACTTATCTTGCCAACAGATTTGAATTAAGTCTTGACAATTCTCAGATTATCCCTACTTTTGGGACTAGAGAAGTATTATTTAATTTCCCTCAATTTTTACTTTTTGATAAACCAAATCCAGTTATTGCATTTCCAAATCCATTTTATCAAATATATGAAGGTGCTGCCATCGCTTCAAGAGCAAAAGTAATTCATCTTGATTTGGATAGTAGTAATAATTTTTTACCAACAATAGATAGGGATAAACTTAAAAACGTAGATTTGGTTATACTAAACTCACCAAACAATCCAACATCTTCTGTTATGAGTTTTGAAGATATGAAAGAGTGGATAAAATTAGCCTTGGAGTATGATTTTGTGCTACTCAATGATGAGTGTTATGTTGATCTTTATATAAATGAGCCATTGCCATCTATTTTGAATGCATCCATAGAAGTTGGAAATATTGATTTTAAAAATATACTAGTAGCTAATTCTATCTCCAAAAGGTCAAGTGCCCCAGGGCTTAGAAGTGGCTTTTTAGCAGGGGATGAGAATATATTGAGAGAGTATATGAAATATAGAACATATATAGGATGTGCTTCGCCTTTGCCACTTCAATATGCTTCGGCTTCGGCTTGGAGTGATAAAAATCATGCAGATTTTTTTAGAAATAAATACAAAAAGAATTTTGAAATCGCAAAAGATATTTTAGGTATCACACCGCCTAAGGCGACATTTTATATATGGCTAGAAGTTGATGATGAGCTTGAATTTACAAAAAGAGTATATAAAGAATATAATCTAAAAGTTCTTCCAGGGTCATTTTTGGGTAGAAATGGTTTAGGTTCTAAATATGTAAGACTTGCTTTAGTGTATGATGAAGAGACAACAAAAGATGCACTAAGTAGAATTAAAAAAGCATTAAAATAAAAAAAGGATTGATTTGAACACTGATGAAATAAATATAGAAGAGTTGAAGCAAGACAGTGATTTTTTAGATTTTTTGAAAACTCTAGAAGTGCAAATGAAAGAAGAATCAAGTATTGCGAAAGGTTATCAACTCTTAGATGCAAAAATTTTAATGGGTAACAGTGAAGATGAGATAAATGATATATTTACATTTTTGGTTTCAACATCTTTTGATAAATTAGGCGATAAATTGGCAAATAATCTAAAGTTTGATATAAAAAATAGCGAAGATTTATTTACAGCAAGAGCTATATACGAACATGCCATACAGCTTTTTAGCGAAGATGATAAAAAGGGTGCAAAAGAGTTATTTTTGGCACTTACTCATACTATAAGTGACAAAGATTTGAGCCAATCTATGTTAATCCATACTGCAATTGTTATGGCTGGATATAGTTTTGATGATTTTATCGATAAATTAGTTGATAATAATATAGAGACAATAGACGATACATCATATTTTATTCAAAATTTTGCACAACCAAATGATACTTTAATGAACATGCTAGAAGAATATATAAAAGAAGCACAAGATATACTATCTAAATTAGAAGGAGCTAAATAATGAATACACACTTTATCGGAATAGGCGGAATCGGTCTTTCAGCACTTGCGAAATTTTTAGCAAATGCAGGAGAGAATATCAGTGGTTCGGATATCAGACAAAGTGAGATTACAAATGATTTAGCTATAAATTTTAATGCAAAGATAACTATTCCTCATCACGAAGATGCAGTTTTAGGTGCGAAAAGAGTTATATATTCAGCTGCTGTGAGACCAAATAATCCTGAGTTTCAAAATGCAAAAAAACTAGGAATTGATTTATATTCTAGAAAAGATGCTTTGAAATTTATTTTAGGAGACAAAGAAGTTTATGCTGTTGGCGGTGCTCATGGCAAAAGTACAACATCAGCGATATTAGCTTCTTTGATCCCAGAGTCAAATGCACTTATAGGTGCAATTAGTAAAGAATTTGGATCTAATGTAAGGCATTTTGACAACAACAAGGTAGTTTTTGAAGCAGACGAAAGTGATGAGAGTTTTTTAAATTCAAATCCATATCTAGCAATTGTTACCAATGTAGAGCCAGAGCATATGGAATACTATGAGTATAATGAAGAGAGATTTTATAATGCTTATAAAAAATTCTTATCATTGGCCAAGATTAGGGTGATAAATGCAGAAGATGAATTTTTGAGTTCTTTAGATATGGATAGTATAAAGCTTTACCCATCAAAGGATATCTCAAACATAGAATATGTTTTGGTTGAAGACAAACCATATACAAAATTTACTCTAAAAAACTTAGGAAGTTTTGAAGTTTTTGGATTTGGAGAACATATAGCATTAGATGCTTCATTGGCTATCCTTGCAGCATTGGAACTCGGAGAAGAGATAGAGGACATAAGACAAAGACTTAGAAAATACAAGGGCATAAAAAAGAGATTTGATATCATACAAAATAGTCAAAATAGCATTGTCATAGATGACTATGGACATCATCCAACAGAGATAAAAGCAACGATGGATGCTTTGAAAGTTTATAAAAATCTTAGAGAACTCGATAAATTGATAGTTATTTGGCAACCACACAAATACAGCAGAACTATAGATAATCTAACTGGATTTGTAAAGTGTTTTGAGGGAGTTGATGAGCTTATAATATTGCCTATTTGGAGTGCAGGAGAGTTAGAAGTTGTTATTGATTTAAAAGGAGCATTTTTTTCATACAGTCCTATCATGGCAGATCGTGTTACAAAAGAAGATGGCATAGTAAAGATATATAAGGATAATCATATCATTAAAGAGATAAATAGTGGACTCATTACTGCTTTTGGAGCAGGAGATATAACATATCAAATTAGAGGGGAGCAACACTAAGATATGCCTCATTCCTCTTTGTATAAAAAACTTGATATTGAGGAGTACATAAAGGACTTTAAAAAGTTTTTGGCTAGAGATAAAGATATAGCTATGATTGGCGATACCAATTTGCACTTTAAGTTTATCAAAGAGTTATCATCGTTAGAATTTAAACCACCAAAAAACATTCCTAATTTAAACAATCAGCTAAATCGTCTAAAGAAACAAGCCATTCTCTCTATCGATGAGATATATTCTTTTATGCAAATTCTAGAATATTTTAATTATTTCAAAACTCTTACCTTGCCGCCATTGATATCAAAATGGATAAATGATATAGTCATACCGCCAGATATAAGCAATATAATCACATATTTTACCGACAAGGGTGACTTGAATAGTCAAAAAGATGAAGAGTTGCTTGGTATTGAAAATGCTATCGTATTCAATAAAAAAGCCATCAAAGAATCTTTGTATAATATTTTAAAATCATCAAATTTGAGTGAATTTTTAGTTGATTCACAAATACATTTTATAAATAATGAAGAAACTTTGCTAGTTCGTGGCGGTTTTTCAAATGCTATAAAAGCTAGCGTAGTTGCTAGAAGTAGTGGAGGATTTTTTTATATCTTACCTCAAAGTCTAAGTGATTTAAAGGCAAAAGAATCTGCTCTTGTGAGTCAAAAAGAGTTGATAATATTGAGATATTGCAAAGAATTTTCACAAATTATGAGTGAAAATGAGAAGTTTTTGTCTTTTGCTAACAAAGAATTTGATAGATTTGATCATTATCAAGCAAGGGTATTTTTCGCTCGTACAAAAGATTATGAATTTGTATTGCCACAAAAAAATAACAAAGTCATACTCTCTGATTTTACTCATCCAGCACTTCATGATCCAGTTCCTATTTCTCTGTCGTTTGATAAAAAAATATTGCTCATAACTGGCGTTAATGCTGGCGGCAAAACGATGCTTCTAAAGTCAATTTTGAGTTCTGTTTTTATGAGCAAATACCTACTTCCTTTTAGATGCAATATAGCAAAAACACAAATTGGTCATTTTGATGTGATTGATGCGATTATCGATGATCCGCAAAGTGTAAAAAATGATATATCAACTTTTGCAGGAAGAATGGTAGAGTTTTCGAAGCTTTTTGATAAGAAAAATGCAATTATAGGGATAGATGAGATAGAACTTGGAACAGATAGTGATGAGGCGGCCAGTCTTTTTAGAGTATTACTAGAAGAGTTAGCAAAAAAAGATGTATATTTCGTTGTAACAACACACCATAAGCGACTAGCTTCACTCCTTGCTCCAAATAGAGAAACAGGACTTATAGCTGCTATGTTTGATGAAGAAAAACGAGTCCCAACTTATACTTTTTTAGAAGGTAGCATAGGTAAAAGCTATGCTTTTGAAACAGCTTTGAGATATGGCATACCAAAAAATGTAGTATCAAAAGTCATAAAGCTTCATGGAGAAGATAAAGAGCGTTTAAACGAACTTATAGAAAATCAAGCCATGCTTGAAGTAAAAATGAGACAAAAATTAGAAGATTTAGAAATCGAAAAACAAGAGTTAGATAAAAAAGAGAAAAAGCTTTTAGAATTAGAAGAAAAATTGAGATTTGATTTTGATAGTCAAAAAACAAACTTAGAAATCATATACAAAGATGCTTTGCAAAAAGCACAAGAAGCTATGAAGCAAGCCGAATCAAAAGAGGGCAGACGACTATTAAATGATGCAAACAGAGTATTACAATCAACAAAACAAGAAAAAATCAAACCGAAAGAGTCGTTGAAAATAGGCGATAGAGTGAAATATCGTTCTCATAAAGGTACGATTATTTCTCTTTCATCTGATTATGCAACGATAGATGTAGATGGACTAAAAATAAAAGTTGATCTAACAAATCTTAAAAAAATTAGCGATGAAGGAAATAGCGCAAAAACCAAAAAAGAGCCAAAAGTCATTACTACTGTTGAAAAAGGAAGTGCTTCTATTTCTATTAAGTTAATTGGGATGTTCGGAGATGAGGCTATAGATAAGCTAGACAGGTTTATATCTGATGCTCTTGTGCATAATTTTAGTGAAGTTCAAGTGATACATGGTGGGGGAGCTGGAATACTGGCTAAACTTGTAAGTGAGTTTTTGAAAAACCATCCAAAGATAAAAAATTTTTATAGAATGCCAGGCAATTTGGGAATAACTATAGTTGAACTTTAGATTTTAGTTGAATTTGATATAATTAGTTATTGTTACAGGAGAAGATAATGAGTTTAAAAGAAGTAAAACAATATGCAAAAGATGAGCTTAATAGCGACGAAAAACTACTTGAGAGCGTTTTAAAATTTGAAGGTTTTTATAAAAAACATAAAATTAAAATATTTGCAATTTTGGCAATTTTGGTTTTGTCTGTTACAGCTCTATGGGGATATGGTGAATATAAAGATTATCAATATGCAAATGCCAATACAGCATTATTGAAACTTGTAGAAAGTCCTGATGATAAAGATGCACTTGAAGCTTTAAAAAATAATAATAAAGCACTTTATGAACTATATAGTTACCAAGTAGCTTCAGCAAAAAGTGATACGAAGAGATTACAAGAACTTAGTAACTCAGAAGATAAAATGGTTGCAGATTTGAGCAAATATACACTTGGTGCGATAAACAATAAGCCAGTGAATTCTGAATATTACAAAGATTTAAATCTAATTATGCAAGCTAATGTTGCTATATCAAAAAAAGATTATAAAAAAGCAAATACTCTTTTAGATTCAATAGCTCAAAATTCACCACTTATCAACATAGCAACGCTTTATAAGCATTATACATTGAGCGGTGTCAATAGATAACTACTCAAATGAATAGCGAGCTAATTTGTCTATTTGAAGAGTATTTAAGCATTACAAAAATGTTAGGCTCAAATACGACAAGCTCATATATTAGTGATTTGTCTTCCTTACAAAATTTTATAGGTGATAAAAGCCTAACATCACTTAAAATGGAAGATGTTATAGAGTTTTTATCACAATTTACAAATAAACGAACACTAAATCGAAAACTTTCAACCATAAATACTTTTTTTAGATTTTGTCATGAATATAATTTCGAGCACTCTAAGCTTTCTATACCTATGTCAAAGTTGCCAAAAAGTCTTCCAAAATATCTTTCATATGAAGAGATAATGGGTAGTATAAATATTATAGATAGAAGTACGCAAGCAGGACTTAGGGATTATGCTCTAATACTATTTTTGTATGCAAGTGGATGCAGGGTTAGCGAAGCATTAAATGCCAGCAAAGGTGATATTGTTGATGGATGGCTAAAGATTCGTTTTGCAAAAGGAGAAAAGGAGAGAATAGTGCCACTAGCTCCAATTGCCTTGCATGCACTCTATGAATACTTAGAACATCAAGATTTAAGAAGCAGTTTTTTGTGGTTAAATTATAAAGGAGAAAAACTTAGTCGCATAAGTGCGTTTAAAATAGTCAAAAAATACCTTGGAGTTTCTCCACATATACTTCGCCA
>FAXN01000023.1 GCA_001493195.1 Sulfurovum sp. enrichment culture clone C5
GCAAGGGCTATTTGAACCTTTGCTTTGTTTTTTTCATTAAAATAAATCATTAGCGCAACTATTGTTAGACTCTCTTGCGACGAGGTATTGAATATTTTATTCAACTGTTTTTTATGCATTAGCAATTTTCTAGGCACTCTTGTATCTGGAGCAAAATTTTTATACACTGTTTCAAGATGAGATATATGAGCATTGGTTAAATAGAGTTCATTTTTGATAAATTTACAATAAGAATCTTTTAGATTAGCTCTTTTTGCTCTCAAAGCTTTTACCTCACTACCACTTAATATAATTCCAGCTTCGTAAGTCTCTAATATCTCATAATCATGTCTAGCTTTTTTATTTTGTGCAACTATATTGATTTCCATATATTCTTTTATCTCTTATTTGATTTTTAATCTAAAAAATGTACTTCCACTCCCACTAAAAAACCATTCTTCATCTTTTTGATTTTCTAGCATAGGGTAGATAGTAACCGCTGCTTGATATAAATCATTTAATAAACTTCGATTCCATGAGGTTTCTTTTAGTATATCAATGAATTTTAATTTTGTCCAATGTTTAAAACTTTTTGGATTGATATTTTTTAAAAAATGTTCTTTAAATGATTTATAAACAATCGCTGTATCACATCCAAAGTTTGGAGTAAAAAGTTCAACTTCTATATCCTCTTCTTCAAATGGTTCTATTATTTCACCAAAACCACTCACATTTGCTATTTTGTAATTATACACAAAAAAAGGAACATCTGCTCCAACTTTAGAGCCTATAAGTGCAAGTGTTGGCGTGTCTATATTTAGATTGCATACCCTATTTGTCAGCATCAAAAAAGATGCTGCATCGCTACTCCCGCCACCAAGTCCAGCAAGAGTGGGTATTTGTTTGTTTACTACAACTTTGTGATGATGGAAAAAGTCCAATACGTCTGAGTTGCCATTAAAATTATTTAGAGCAATAAATGCTTTATATATTGTATTGTTTGTTAGCTCCACATTATCCATACCATCAATTGTAAAAGATTCACACTCACAAGGGGTAAAGCTTATAGTATCATACAAATCATCAACTCTTAAAAATCTAGATTCTATTGTATGATACCCATCTGAAAAACCTGTAATTTTTAGATATAAATTAATTTTGGCAAACGCTTTAATTGTGTACATTGTTACCCTTCAAATAATGGCATACGATTTATTTTATAAGCAACATTATCATCTTTTATTTCAATAATTGAAAAAAAGTTATTTGTCACAACAAGATAAACTCCACTATTTTTGATTTTAAAGTCATCTAATGATAATTTTTTCCCAAGTTCTATATCCATAATATCTTTTAAGTATTCATTTCGTTCTAAACTAATAAAATCAAGCGGATTCAATGGTTTTTCATTTTCAAACTTGAAATTTCCCTCATTTATTCTTTTTAAACTTGATAAAGTTCCTTCTATTTCTAATTTTTTACAAATAATTTCACCCAAAGATCTTATATAAGATCCTTCGCTAACTGTTGCTTTGAAACTAATAAAAGGATGATTGTATGAAAGCATTTCTATATCATATACACTTGAAATAATTTTTTTTAAATCTGTTTTAATGCCATTTCTAGCGTTTTTATAAGATGCTATACCCTCTACTTTTTTGGCACAAAATTGTGGAGGATAATACGACACTTCACCCTTTAGAGATGTTATAGCATTCTTAATTTTTTCTAATTCTAAAGGTTCTGTATCTCGTATATTTTCTACACGCTCTATATCAAGTGATGTAGATTTTACTCCAAGCCAAATTGTCGCACTATATGTTTTAGGGGTTTTATCTAAAAATTGAAAAAGTTTAGTATATTGTCCAGTGGCAACTATCAGGCATCCAGTTGCAAAAGGATCTAGCGTTCCTGAAAAACCGATTTTTTTTGTATTGTATTTTCTTTTCATCACATTCATATAACTATTTGATGAACGAAAAATTGGCTTATTGGCAACAAATAGAAGGTTCATCGTTTTGCTTAAACACTTTGTACAAATGAGCTTAATATCTCTTTTTTATTGCCACCGAAATTGATAAGAAGTTTATACTCTTTGCCACTTGGACTTATATTTTGAATTCTTCCAATTCCAAAAATTTTGTGTTTTACCAAATCACCTTTTTTAAAAACAGCACTTTTTGTTATTTTTAAACTACTATTTTGTATCAGTCCAGCTTCTCCTAAAAATCTGCTTTTTTGCATAATTTTTCTTTTGCCTTTATAAAACCTACTATCACTATAGCACAAGCTCAAATGTGATTTTGCTCTAGTTATAGCTACATACCCTAAGCGTCTTTCTTCTTCTATATTGCAATCATCTCCAAGTAATGGGAAAAACTCCTCTTCTAAGCCAATTACATAAACATATTCAAATTCAAGTCCTTTTGCAGCATGTATGCTCATAATAGAAATTGCATCATTTGTGATGCTGTCTTGATCGCTTTGCAATGAGATATCATTTAAAAGTTCTTCGAGCTGCAAGTCAGGATTTAGTAATATACTTTCTTGAAAAAATCCATAAAATTCATCAATATTCAAAACTCTCTCATAACCATCAGGTAAACCCTGATAATATGCTTTGAGCTTTATTTTATTCTCTAAAATATCAAGTAGATCTGCAAGTTTTCCATTTTTTATCTCATCTTGCAAGCTTATTAGATTTTCGAAAAGTTCTCCTATTGAAAGATCAGCTTTTTTTCCAAGTTCTTGTGATATCAAATCTCTATGATTTTTGTAAAGAGAAAATATTGAGCAATTGTTTTTGATGGAGAGATTTTGAAGTTTGTCAATAGATGTTTTACCAATCCCTCTTTTTGGTTTATTGATTATTCTAACAAGAGAAAAATCATCATTTAGATTTGTTAATATTCTCAAATAAGAGATAATATCTTTTATCTCGCTTCGTTCATAAAATCGTATACCACCAATAAGTTTATATGAAAGTCTCTCTTTTGTGAAGCCTTCTTCTAGTGAACGCGAAAGAGCATTTATCCTATAAAGAACAGCTATATCTTTCGCGTTGATACCTTTTTCTATTAAAGACTTAATCTCTACGGCTATGCTTTTAGCTTCGTTCCCTTCATCAATAGAGTGTATAATCTTTATACTTCCACCTTCGCCTTTGTGACTTATGAGTTTTTTGCCAAGTCTTGATGAGTTATGCTCTATCAGCAGATTAGCAGCGTCTAGTATCTCTTTTTTGGATCTATAATTAGTCTCTAATTTGACAGTTTTTGTATTTGCAAATATACTAGCAAATTCTAGTATATTTCTTATATTTGCACCCCTCCAACCATAAATACTTTGATCATCATCCCCAACAACACATAGATTGTTGTGCTCACTTGCCAAGAGTTCTAGTAGCTTAAATTGTAATTCATTTGTATCTTGGTATTCATCTACCATGATATAAGTGTATTTTTTGCTCGTTTCTCGTCTAAGCTCATCTTCTTGATTTAGAATTTCATATGTAAGTTTCAACAAATCATCAAAATCAACCAAATTGTTATCTTCTATATTTTTTTGATATTCTTTATAAATTTGGGCTATTTTTTGATATTCTGGAATTTGTGCTTTGTCTATAATAACGGATGGTGCTAAAAGGGAGTTTTTGTATTTTGATATTTCAGAAGCAACCAAAGATGCACTGATATCAAATTTTAATTCTTTAGCGATATTTCTTAATATTCTTTTTTTATCATCAGTATCTATAATGACAAAATTATTTTTTCTTCCAATTTTTTCAATATGAAATTTTAAAAACAAAAGTCCAAATTTGTGAAAAGTACAAAGAAGCGGAGGATACACCTCTTTATTATCGAGTAGTTTTAAGGCTCGTTCTCTCATTTCTCCAGCCGCTTTATTTGTGAACGTAAGTGTCAAAGTATTGGCAGGGTCAATACCCACTTCTCCTATGAGATAGGCAAGTCTTGATGTTAGTGTTTTTGTTTTACCACTCCCAGCACCTGCTAATATTAACATAGGACCATCAATATGCTTTACGGCATTAAGTTGTTCTTCGTTTAGATTTTTCAAAATTTTTTACCATTTGTTTATAATAATTGATTTAGATTATAGCAAAAATAGATTAAATGACGTATTTTAATGCTTTACTTTATAAACAATTGCAGTATTTCGTAAAATTAAAATTAAATATAAGCAAAAGTTAAAAATATAAGTAATATAATAAAATCAAATAAACAAAAATAACTAGGAGTATATATGCTGAAGGATTTTGTTAAGCTTGAAACATTTTTAACAACAGTAAGAGAGAGGAGTTTCTCTAAAGCATCAGCCAAGTTAGGCATCTCTCAACCAGCCGTTACTCAACAAATAAAATATTTGGAAAACTATCTAAATACTCCTATAATTGAACGAAAGAAAAATGGGATAAGATTAACAGCTGAGGGTGAAGAGTTATATAAAATTATCATAAGATTAGAAAAAGCTATTCAGACTGCCGAAATTGATTTGATAAAAATTATAAATAAAGAGATGACATTTAGACTTGGCGCATCTTTTACTATAGGCACCTATGTGATTCCAGGCGAATGTTTAGGAAATCTTAAAAAGATAGTTAACAATGATGTAACACTAGATGTAGCCATTAGTCAAGAAATAATAAATAAAATAAAAGATAAAAAAATCGATATCGGGCTTATTGAGTCACCTATAATGGATAATGATCTTATATATAGAGAGTGGCTTGAAGATGAACTTATAGTTGTTAGTAATGTTCCAATTCCAAAGCTTTTGCAAACAGAAGATTTATATGATTTTGAATGGATATGCAGAGAAGAGAGTAGCCACACAAGAAAGATGATGCTAGAAGTTTTTGATGAACTTGGTGTTAATTGTAAAGACTTTAAGATGAGAAGTGAAGTTAGTAATACAACTGCAGTTCTTCAAGGGATAAAGAAAAGTAAAAAAGATTCAAAACATCCTGTAGTTTCTATAATTTCAAAATATGCAGTTGCGGACGAGATACAAAGTGGACAATTTTTTGAGGCAAGAATCAGAGGGTATGAAATAAAAAGAAAATTTTATATCGTTTATTCAAAAGAGAATAAAAGAAATGCATTTATAGAAAATATAGTTGATTATATACTCAATGGTCGCTGTTAGTCAGTAATATACAATGCTATTTCGTCGCTTATAAAAAAGTTTGTGTTGAAGTAGTGTGTATCATTTTCGTTCAATTTTTGATTTTGTACGAGGATATCAGCCCTGCTTTTTTGTGCTGATGTTAAGAGTTCTTTTTTTATGCCGATCTCACTTCTAAGTCCTAAAAATATCTTTTCAAAAATCAAATCATTATCGCTTATAATTTCCTCTTTTATATTTAGTGGATTTTTTATAAATTCATTTATATCTTTTGTCGGATAAAATCTAGTATTATTTAAAAACCCAACAGCACCTGCACCTATGCCTATATAGTTTTCCAAATTCCAATAACCGATATTATGTCTGCAATGATATTTCCCAAAATTTGAAATTTCATATTGGCTAAAGCCATTTTGGATTATTTTTTGTGCCACAAAAAATGCCAAATTATCATCTTCTTGTCTGTCTGTATCCATAAACTTTGTTCCATCTTCTATCGTAAGTTCATAGGCAGATATATGATCTATAGGTAAACTAAAAGCTATATTTATATCGTTTTCAAGTAATTCTTTTGTGTCATTTAGAGCATTATAGATAAGATCACATGAAATATGCTCAATACCAGCTTCTTTTGCTGTTTTAATGGCATTTATGGCTTGATTTTTATCATGAGAACGACCAAGTTGTTTTAGTTTTTTATCATCAAAACTTTGAACTCCAAAGCTAACTCTATTTATTCCAAGTTTTGCCATGCCAGCAAGCCACTCTTTTGTTGCAGAATTTGGATTTGCTTCAGTGGTAATCTCGCAATCTGGCGATAAAAAAGGTTTTAATTTGACAAAAAAATCATTATATTCTTTTGATTTCATGGTTGATGGCGTGCCACCACCTATAAAGAGAGAGGTTATTTGATTTTGTTTTACATCAAACCTTTTTAATTCAAAATCAAGTTGATTCAATATAGCCTTCATATAGTCAGTTCTTGTGTCAAACTTATCTACGTAAGAGTTGAAATTACAGTAGTGACATTTGGAATCACAGTATGGTATGTGCAAGTAAATAAGCATTGCGTAAACTCTTTTTCATTCAATTTATATGACACTAAGTGCAAATGAGATAAAATTAT
This sequence comes from Sulfurovum sp. enrichment culture clone C5, assembly GCA_001493195.1. Lineage (GTDB taxonomy): Bacteria > Campylobacterota > Campylobacteria > Campylobacterales > Sulfurovaceae > BN30871. The sequence continues at coordinate 6,251 of FAXN01000023.1, forward strand.
ATATAGAAATATTTAATAGTAAATATATCAAAATTTTGTTTGATAGTTACAATATTATAAAAATGAAGAAAAAATGAACCATAAAAAATTTAAAAAAAAGCGATATAGACAAAACGTTGCAGCTGTTATACTTTCGCCTAAATACCCAGATGAGTGCAAATTTTTTGTAGGTCTGTGTAAAGATATAAAAAATAGGTGGCAGTTTCCGCAAGGTGGAATCGATGGGTTAGAAACACCGAGAGAAGCTCTTCTAAGAGAGCTAGAAGAAGAGATTGGTTGCAATAATGTCGAAATTTTAGGAGAGTTTCCAGAGTGGATAACGTATGATTTTCCTAAAATTAAAACAACAAAAAGATATCCATTTGATGGACAAACTCAAAAATATTTTTTGGTAAGATTAAAAAATCATTTGGACATCAATTTAAATGCATTTGAAGTGCCAGAGTTTGAGGATTTTGATTTTGTATCTTATGATGAGGTTTTTAAAAAAGTTACATATTTCAAGAGAAGAGTTTATCGAAGAGTGATAGATTATTTTATACAGGAAGGATTTATTTAGTATGTTATTAGTTCATAAATATGGCGGTACTAGTGTTGGCAATTTAGAAAGAATTGAAAATGTTGCTTCGCGAATTATAAAAGTCGCAGATGCAGGAGATAGTATAGTTGTTGTAGTTTCTGCTATGAGTGGCGAAACAAATAAGCTTATTGATTATGCAACACATTTTACATCTACACCAGCAAAACAAGAGATGGATATGTTGCTTAGCTCAGGAGAGAGAGTAACGGCCGCACTACTTGCAATTGCCTTGCAAGCAAAAGGATACAAAGCAGTTGCAATGACTGGTCGTCAAGCAGGTATTGTAACGGACGCGGTCTATACATATGCTAGAATAAAAACAATAGATCCAACCGCAATGCAAGAAGCCATCAAAGATGGTAAGATAGTTATCGTTGCAGGTTTTCAAGGGATAAATGAAGATGGCAATGTTACAACACTTGGACGTGGTGGAAGTGATCTCTCAGCTGTTGCAATAGCAGGTGCACTTAAAGCAGATGCTTGTGAAATTTATAGCGATGTTGATGGCATATATACAACAGATCCGAGAATAGAGCCAAAAGCAAAAAAACTTGATACAATCTCATATGATGAAATGTTAGAAATGGCATCTTTGGGTGCAAAAGTTTTGCAAAATAGATCAGTAGAGCTAGCAAAAAAATTAGATGTAAAATTATATGCAAAAAGTAGTTTCAGTGATAATGAAGGAACACTTATAACAAAGGAGAGCGTAAATATGGAAGAAGTTTTGGTTAGTGGAGTAGTTTTAGATAAAAATCAAGCGAGAGTAACGCTTAGAAATGTATCAGATAGACCTGGTATTGCTGCAGAAATTTTTACAAAATTAGCAAATGAGGGCATCAATGTAGATATGATTACTCAAAATGTTGGTATTGATGGATCTACAAACCTTGGTTTTACAATACCACAAAGTGAACTTGATAATGCAAAAAGTACAATAGAGTCTTTTGATCATGATATAGGAAGTATGGATTTTGATGATAATGTATGTAAAGTCTCAGTTGTTGGAGTTGGTATGAAGTCACATGCTGGAGTTGCCGCAAAAGCGTTTAGAACACTAGCTTCTAGTAATATAAACATCCAAATGATTTCAACAAGTGAAATTAAAATATCAATGATTATAGATGAAAAATATGGCGAACTTGCTATCAGAGTTCTACATGATGCATATGAGTTAGATAAGTAAAAAATGCAAAATTTATTATCTTGGACACTTGAAGCTATCAGAGAGGAAAATTCAGATTTTTCATGGATGGAAGAATATCGTTTTGAGTGGACACCTCTAGTTAATAATTTTTTAGAACATATTTTAAATGGTCAAAGTGTTTTTATTTTAACTGATACTCCGAGAAAATGGTTTGGGGATTATATACAAAGTAAAATCAACGACATTTCTAAAAATAGACCATTTTTACCTTTTTATCAACTAAGTAAATTATTTTCATCATTAGAGGAGATGCAAAATATTCAAGATTTACAACTATTGGAAGATATGCTTGATATTTCATTTCCAAATGGTTATGTAATATGGTATATCGGCAGAGATGATTCTCCATATACCAAACTGGTGTTTAAAAAAGATAATAGTTTTTTATGGATAGTTGACTCACAGATACAAAATGCATTTCATTTAAATGGCAACGATTCACTTTTTGATATAAAACTATTGCAACTTTTCAAACTTTTTGACGGTAGTTTATCTGAAGCATTATATGGAAATATAGAGATAGAATCATGATGTTAGTTAGTCAAGTTATTATATGTGATGATTTTGAACATACAATAGCCAGACTTGAAAGTGTAAAAACCAACCAAAGATTTATACAAATCATTAAAGAAGATGCTTTTTTGGTTGAAGATGTAAAATACGTCATAGAAAAAGCCTCTATTGCTAGCAGCAATGAAGTTGTCATTATAATTGGGGCAAAAAAATTTAGTGATGTTGTCCAAAATAAACTTTTAAAAATACTCGAAGAGCCACCAAAAAATATAATATTTATTATTTTAGCAAACCAAAAAGCGATGATACTTGATACTATAAGATCAAGACTTCCAATGCAAATAATAGCCAATAAAAACAACTCTTATGAATTGGATTTGAGTGTTGAAAATATGACATTGCAAAATGTATATGATTTTATAAAATTACATCAAAGAACGTCTTTTACTCAAATGCAACAAATCATACAAGAAATTGTAGAGAGGGCGCTAAAGAGTGGCAGGTACAAGTTTGACTACAAGGCATTAGAGCTTTTTTCAAATTCTATCAAAGCATTAAATATGGGTTCAAACTCTCAATTTGTTCTATCAACTGTTTTGCTAAAATTGTTGGCAAATAAAAAACAAGCAAAGTAAAAGAGGAGTGGGTATATGAATCTTTACAAAATAAATATAGAAAATAAAAAAGATTTTTTAAGAACACTTGGCGTAGAAAGTGTTGGAGTTGAAATAATTGCAAAAAAAATGGATACTTTTTATATTTTTATAAAAGATTTAAAAACGCCAGCTGTAAATATACTCAAACAAGATGCACTTAGCATCGGAGCTGAACTTGCAGTGCCAAGTGGTGTTATACTTTGTGAAAAAAGTCATTATGATTGCTTGTTAATTGCTTCAAAAAAACATTTGGAGATACTCTCATCAAAAGAGTTAGCTCAACCTTTTGGACTTAAAGCAGTGGCAAAAAAACTAAAAGAGTTTTTAGTTGATGAAAAATTTCCAATTAGAGTTATGGGCATCATCAATGCCAATGATGATAGTTTCTATGAGAAAAGTAGATATGAAGCCAAAAGTGCGATTAGGGCAATTGAGCAGATGATAGACGAAGGGGCTGATATCATAGATATAGGAGCAGTATCTTCTCGCCCAAATTCACTTCCAGTAACCAAGGAAGAAGAGCTAAAAAGAGTACAAGAGATATGTGACACCATCAAACATTTTAAACTTTATGAAAAAACAATTTTTAGTATAGATAGCTATACGCCAAGTGTCGTAGAATATGCACTAAATTGTGGATTTGGCATAGTCAATGACATCACTGGAGCAAGTGATGATGAGATCATCAAGCTCACAAAACAATACAATGCCAAAATATGTATAATGCACATGCAAGGAACGCCACAAAATATGCAAGAAAATCCACATTATGATGATGTTATAGTAGAAGTGAGTGATTTTTTTGAAGATAGGATTGGCAGATGCGAAGCTGCGGGTATTTCTAAAAAAGATATTATTCTTGATGTTGGTATAGGTTTTGGAAAAAATTTAGAGCACAACATAGCGCTGATAAGCAATTTATCTCATTTTAAAAAATTTGGATGTGAGTTACTTATAGGCGCAAGCAGAAAGTCTATGATAGATAAAATCATAAAAACACCGCTAGAAGATAGGTTAGAGGGTACTTTAGCAATTCATTTGAAGGCACTAGACAATGGGGCAAATATCATTAGATGCCACGATGTCAAAGAGCATGTTAGAGCTTTAAAGGTTTATGAAGCTATACAATAAATATTTATAGGCTTTTGATATAATTGTAATTATACAAGGGGCATTGTAAGTTGAAATTAATACGTTTTTTATTTAAAAGCATTATTTTTGTTTTTCTTTTACCATTCTTTATTTATATCATAATGAACATTATCAGTTTTGGTAAAATATATGATGATTTTGATAAAGTTCCCCAAAAACAAACCGCACTCCTCTTGGGCACTACAAAATATACATCAAAACATGAAGTAAATCCATTTTATAAATATCGCATTAAAACAGTCGTTGAGCTATACAAAAAAGGCAAAGTCAAAAATATTTTGATTTCTGGAGATAGTACAAGTGACAGGTATTATCGTGAAACAGCAACTATGAAAAAAGATTTGATAGCAAATGGTGTAAATCCAAGCGATATTAAGACAGACAAAAAAGGCATTAGGACATTTGATTCGATTGAAAGAGCAAAAGATATTTATGGTGTGAATGATTATATAATTGTTTCTCAAAAATTTCACTTGCAAAGAGCTATCTTTTTGGCTACAGCTAGAGGAGATAAAGCCATAGGTTTTGTAGCACCAGAAGATGAAGGAAGCAAAGCTAGTAAAAATATGATAGTAAGGGAATTTTTTGCAAGGCCTATTGCCCTGCTGGATCTTTTTGGATTATCCAAATTGTATGAACCATGGAAAAAAAATTTTAAAGATAAATTTTGAGGATTTTGTTTGCATATGAATAAAGAAAAATATATACAAAAAGTAGAAATTTTAAACAAGTGGGCACATGCCTATTATGCTGAAGATAATCCTATGGCAAGTGATGAGGAGTATGATAAGCTTTATCATGAAGTTTTAGATTTTGAGAGGGAAAATCCAAATGACATTTCGCCTCTATCTCCAACTTTGAGAGTTGGTGGAATCGTTCGAGATGAATTTAGCAAAGCTAGACATATCAAGAGAATGTGGAGTATGGAAGATGTATTTTCTAACAGCGAACTAGAAGAGTGGGTAAAAAGAGTAGAAAAAAATGCTGGTATGCAAGAGTTTTTTTGTGAGCCAAAATTTGATGGCGCTAGTATGAATCTCATCTATGAAAATGGTAAGTTGGTTCGTGCTATCACTAGAGGCGATGGTGTAGAGGGCGAGGAGGTAACGGACAATGTAAAAACTATCCGTTCCGTTCCACTTGAGATTGCTTATGATGGACTTATCGAGATACGAGGCGAAGTGCTTATCAAAAAAGATGATTTCCAGTCCATAAACGAAGAAAGACTAAATGACGGCGAGCCACTTTTTGCAAATCCGAGAAATGCAGCTGCAGGAAGCCTCAGACAACTTGATAGTTCTATCACAGCAAAGAGAAAACTTGTTTTTTATCCTTGGGGGCTTGGAGAAAACACTCTAGCTCAAAATAGTCTTTTTGAAAAGATGAGTTTTGTATATTCTCTAGGTTTTTTAGCTCCTCCATATAGACAAAGATGTGCTAACATAGAGGCAATAGAAGAGTTTTATCAAAAACTTATCTCTAAGCGTGAGACGATAGAGATGATGATGGATGGAATGGTGGTCAAAGTCGATGATGTCAACGTCTCTGAAGAACTTGGATATACAGTCAAATATCCACGCTGGATGTGTGCTTATAAATTTCCAGCAGTTGAAAAAGTTACAAAGATAAATGCTATCACTTTGCAAGTAGGTAGAACAGGCGTGGTTACTCCTGTTGCCGAGATAGAACCTGTAAATATAGAAGGGGCGATGATAAGTCGTGCAACACTCCATAATTTTGATGAGATAGAGAGAAAAGATATTCGCATAAATGATAGCGTTATCATCATACGAAGTGGCGATGTGATACCAAAGATTATTAAAGTCTTAGAAGATAGACGAGATGGCACACAGCTAGAGGTGCATAGACCAACCATTTGCCCTACTTGTGGGAGTGAATTGCTTGATGAGGGGACACTTATCAAATGTCAAAATCTTGATTGTCCTGATAGGATAACAAATGCTATCAAATACTTTGCAAGCAAAGGGTGTATGAACATAGATGGACTTGGAGCAAAGATAGTTGAACAGCTGGTGGATGAGGGCAAGATAGCGCACATCCTCGATCTTTATGCTCTGCGTTATGAAGATCTTGAGGGCTTGGAGGGTTTTAAATCCAAAAAGATAAACAATATCCTCTCATCCATAGAAGCGACAAAAGGTGCTACACTGCATAGAGTGCTTAATGCTATCGGTATGGAGCATATCGGCGAAGTTGGGGCGAAAGCTTTGGCTCGTAAATTTGGACTCGGAGTTGTTGATGCGACTTACGAGGAACTTATAAGCATTGAGGGTTTTGGGGAGGAAATGGCGGCTTCAGTCCTAGAGTTTATGAGAGTCAATAAGGATACTCTACTTAAGCTTTTTGAGATTATCGCTCCAACTGTGGAAATGTTAGTAGAGGCTAGTGATAATCCGTTTAAGGGCAAAACGGTGGTCATCACAGGCACTATGAGCTTGAGTCGTGATGAGGTAAAGGTATATCTGGAGAGTTTGGGTGCAAAAGTATCTAGCTCGGTATCCAAAAAGACCGATTTTGTCATATATGGCGAAGAAGCAGGAAGTAAACTTGACAAAGCTCGTGAACTTGGAGTGGCAACTATCACAGAAGATGAAATGCGAGGTATGGTGTGAGGTTTAATATGTATAATTTTTTCAAACTAATTATAGTGATTTTACTAATTACAGGTTGTGCCAAAGATAAAAATATGTTTAACGACGATAATGCAACATTGTTTGAAGCCATAGACAATAAAGATTATGATAGCATTGAAGATATGTTGCATAGCGGTGAAGTAAGTCCATGTGCAAAAAAAATAGTAAAATTAAAACAAATACCTTTTATGGCTAGTCAAGACTTAATAGATGGTAAGCATAAATTGCCAGAATATACCATTGAAGAGTATAGAGCTTTTTCATATGCTATTGGAACAGGAGATACCAAAATTGTTAATATATTCCTCCCATATGTTGACAATATAACAAAACCAAAATGTTTATTGTCTCCATCATTATTTGGAGCAATTAAGAATGATGATATACAAATGATTAAGTTTTTAGTTGATAATGGGTCTGATATAAATTTTGTATCAAAAAATTCGAATAATATGACACCAATAGAATTTGCTTTTTTAACAAATAAATTTAAATCGGCACAGTATCTATTGGATAATGGAGCAATCATAAATGATAGGGTTGGTTTTAAAACATTGGAGTTATCAGTTAATAAGCTTTCTCCCCAGGCCGTAAAAATTTTAATAGATAAAAAAGTAAATTTAAATTATAAAAATGAACTTGGTAATACGGTAATGCATATTATAGCTTCAGGAAAAATACAACAAAATATGAAGAAGTTAGAAATTATAATCAATAGTGATTATTTTAGAAAAAATAATTTTTTTAATAAAAAAGAAATTCTAGAAAATTTTAAAAAACAAAAATCAAATCAAAATAATTATTTGAATATTGCAAAGCTTTTGCTTCAAAATGGTGCAGATATTACAATTAAGAATAAAGAAGGTAAGACGCCTTTGGTTTTAGCAGAAGAAAATAAAATGACTCTTCTTGTGGATATATTAAAACAACATAATACTAATATAAAATAATTTTTCTTGACAAATAGTATCAAATATGATACGATACTAAAAATATTAGTATCAAATATGATACTATAGAAAGGTACTTATATGAGAATAGTAGAAGCACTTAGAAAACAAAAAGAGGCACTTGGTATGTCGTATGAAGTGATAGCCATTCGTTCTGGTGTTGGTATAGCGACAGTTAAAAGAGCATTTGGCGGATATGATGTATCGTTAGAGAGACTAGAGAAGATAGCAGATGCTATCGGATGCCAAATAGGTATCAAAGCAATAACCTCTCCAAATAATCTTTACAGCGCCCAAGTAGAGAAAAAGGCACAGGAAATTGTAAAGCGAGTGATGCAAACCTCTGCCCTAGAAGATCAAGCAGTAGATGTAAAGGCTAAGGCAAAAATGTTAGTTCAAGCAAAAGCCATGATAGCCAAAATGCCAAAATCACAGGTTTGGCAATGAAACCACAATTTGAGATAAAAGATAAAAATGTCATAGGATTTTATTTTGATTTATATTCTCCGTCATTTTAAAGTCAAAGATAATTCAAAAATATGGTTAAACTCAAGAGAATTTAATGATTGGGTTAAAGAATATGATTTATTTGAGTTAGAATATTTAAATCTGCATTTGCCATCAAAAATAGATAAAACATATGTTTCTTCGCTAGCAAGAGCCATTAAAACAGCAGAACATCTAGACATTGCATATCAAATAAGTGATTTGCTCACAGAAGTTAAGTCAAAAGCTTTTATAAATACAAATATCAAGCTTCCAAAATGGCTATGGCTATTTATTGACAGAGTGTTGTGGTTTTTTAATGCTAATTCGTCTGAAAATAGAGACATGACACATAAAAGAATCAATGAGTTTATTGAAAAAATTGATTTAGATGATGATATTTTTATCATAACACATGGTTTCTTTATGAAACAAATTGTCAGACAATTTAAAAGTTTAGGTTTTTTATGTGACATTGATATTAGACCAAAAAATGGTAAGATTTATGAATTATCAAAAAGATAATTAATTTATATGGTAATCATTTGGAATTTCAAGACTTATAATAACACAATTTCTTGACAACATCTTCTTATTTATATATAATACTTTTAATATATATAAAAGGAATATTATGCAAAGTGTAAGCATAGGCGAGATACAAAAAAACATCTCTTTGATTACAAAGCTAAAAGAGAGTGTAAGTGTCATAGATAAACGCAAAAATAAAATTATAGCTATCATTACTCCCACACATGAAAATTCGGTTATAGATGAGTTGGCAGGCAAATATACACATTTGGCTAAAAATATAAAAGATAAAGATTTGAACACAGCAAGAGAAAAAGCGATGATAGAAGCCATGAGGGAAAAATATGGTATATCTCATTGATACAAATATCATCATTAGATTTTTAGCAAGTGACCACAAGGAGCATTTGGCATTTGCTAGGGAAATACTCCAAAAGATTGATAGCGGTGAGATAAAAGCACAGATTCTAAATAGTGTAATGGCAGAGATATTTTTTGTTATGACTAAAGTATATAAAGCACCAAAAAATGAGATATTGCAAGACCTTAAAAAGATTGTCGCAATGAGAGGAATGGTTGGAGATAAGGTTTTGCAAATGGAAGTATTAAATATTTTAGAGCATAAAAATATAGACTTTGTAGATGCTTTGCTTTGTGCTAAAAAAGAACTATACGGCTATGGAATTTTGAGTTTTGATAGTGATGTGAAAAAGTGTTAAGAGGATGAAATGCAACTAGATTTAGAAAACATAGCAATAACTGGCAGAACATTTGGAGGAAAAATGAAAAAAATAATGAGATTTTTATTTGGTAGTTTGTTGGTTTCTGTATTTGCATTTGCACAGCAACCAACGCAAAAAGTTGTTGTAGATTTGACAGCAGGCAGTACAAAGACCATCACATCGCATTTCATCAAAGGATTTGCACACACCTTGGAGTCTTTCAAACAAAAAGGAAGTAATGTTGATGCTGTTGTAGTTATACATGGGGATGCTTATCGTTTTTTTGTTCAAAAATTAGAGCAATCGCCATATGCTAATGATCAAGAACTTAAAAATAATCAACAGGAGTTATTGGCAGGCTTTATGATACTTAGTCAAAAGTATCATGTTAGATTTGAGGTATGTTCAGAGGGTATGAAAGCACGTAATCTCGATAAAGATATTTTCTATACGTTTGTGCATCCTGTTCCTTCTGCTCAAATCAGTCTTATAGAGTGGCAAAATAGAGGTTATGCTTACCTTCCTTTTAGATAATTAATGTAAATTTTGGGATAAGGCGAAAAATGAATATCAAAAATAAAAAGGATAAAACTTGCAAACACGGATAGCAACAATAGACGACATAGATGAGGTTTTGGAGCTTCATTATCGTTATCAAATAGACTCGATTGAGCCAGAAGATAAAAAAGATGGTTTTGTTACAACTCCTTTTACAAAAGAACAATTAACAAAATTGATAGATGAAGAACAAGGATTGTTTATAACTATCAAAGATGCTCATGTTGTTGCTTATGTGATGGCCGCATCATGGGAATTTTGGTCAGCTTGGCCTATGTTCGCATTTATGATAAAAGATTTGCCGAATCTAGAGTACATCGGTCAAAAGTTAAGTACCAAAAACTCATATCAATATGGTCCTGTCTGTATAGATAAGTCAGTTCGTGGGAGTGGGGTGCTGGAGAATATCTTTGAGTTTGCTAGAGTTGAGATGTCAAAAAGATACCCTATCTTAGTTACATTTATCAACAAAATCAATCCAAGATCATATGAGGCACACACTAGAAAAATAGGGCTAGAAGTAATAAAAGAGTTTGAATATAACAGCAACAATTATTATGAACTTGTGTATGATACAAGTAAGAAAATAAAACTATAAAATATATAATTAATAATAAAGTAAGAGAATAATGAAATACGGCGAAATATTTAAAAATCCAGTTACTAGAGGTTTGACAACTATCCAATTTCTAAGTTATTTTGGTACAGTATTTTCCCATGTGGCAATAGCATCATTATTAGTCAAGCTTGGAGCTGGAGCAGATATGATAGCGATGATTTTTATCGCTATTTTGCTTCCAAGTCTTGTTCTTGCTCCAGTTAATGGTTATATCATAGATAGGTTTGAATTTAAAAAACTTATTTTGATATTGCTTATTATCGAGATGAGTATGACAATATGTTTTATGTTTGTTGATACGTTGGAATATGTTTGGTTACTTTGGTCATTTTTATTTATCAGATCCATCGCTGGGACTATCATATTTACAGCAGAAATGTCCTATCTGCCAAAAGTTATATCAGGAGAGACGCTAAAGGCGGCAAACGAAGTGCATAGTATCATTTGGTCAAGCACATTTGCTTTTGGTATGGCTCTGGGTGGACTTAGTACATATTATTTTGGTTATATAGGTACATTTATGATAGATTTTTCATTTTATGTCATAGCTTTTTTTGTGATGTTTAAATTGCCTATAGCAGTTATACGAAACAAAGCCCAAAGTGCTTGGAGTGCCACAAAAGAGGTTTTTGGATACATAAGAGCAAATCCAAAAACAGTTCATATCATGATTCTTCATTCAAGCGTTGGGCTAACCGTATTTGATACCATAGTTACGCTTCTTGCAAAAACCGAGTACAAATATATCATAGCAGTTCCTCTTGCTATCGGCTGGATAAACTTTTCAAGAGCTTTGGCACTTATGCTAGGACCTTTAGTTTTTGGCAAACATATCAAAATGAATAATTTGTGGGCAGTAATGATATTTCAAGGAATCACCATTATCATTTGGGCTTATTTACAATATGATTTTACTTTGTCGCTTGTGAGTATGTTTTTTGTGGGATTATTTACTACATCTATATGGTCATTTACATATTATATGCTTCAACAAAATACTGATGAAGAGTTTTTGGGAAGAGTTATATCATATAATGATATGGTTTTTATGTTTGTAAGTGTAGGCATGACATACGCAATTGGCAAAATGGCAAATGCAGGTGTGGAACTAAATTATATAAGCATGATAATAGGAGCTATATTCTTTTTGGTTGCATTTTATGCTTTTTTACTAAGGGATAAAATTGTTATAAGTGTGGATAAAATCTAATTAGTATTGGTTTATTGTATAATTATAACAATAAAATATAGAGAGAATATATGAGACTTGATGTGTATTTGGTAGAAAATGGCTATTTTGAGAGCCGAAATAGATCGCTTGAGGCTATAAAATCAGGCAAAGTTAAAGTTGATGGTAAGATAGCTAAACCTTCGGCTAAGTGTGATGAAACGAGTAATGTTGAAGTAGAAAATGAAAAATTTTATGCGAGTAGAGCAGGTAGAAAACTTGAAGCTTTTTTAAAAGAACACACAATAAGTTTAAAAGATAAAAAAGCAGTAGATATCGGTTCAAGCACGGGTGGATTTGCTCAGATTTTACTTGAAAATGGCGTAGTAAGTCTAGTATGTGTAGATGTTGGGACAAATCAACTTCATTTTAGTATAAGAGAAAATGAGAGAGTAAAAGTTCATGAAAATTGTGACGTAAGAAATTTTAGAGTTGATGATGGATTTGAAGTTATAAGTTGTGATGTATCTTTTATATCATTAGGAGATATTTTAAATGATATAAATACTTTGGCATTGGGGAGTTGTGATATTATACTTCTTTATAAACCTCAATTCGAAGTGGGTAGGTTGGTTAAACGAGATAGCAATGGCGTGGTAACAGATGTTGATGCCATTAGGCATGCAAGAATAGGGTTTGAGCAAAAATGTAAAGAACTTGGTTGGGAAAAAATCGTAGATATTCCTTCAAAAATACAAGGGAAAGAGGGAAATACAGAGTATTTCTATCATTTTAAAAAGGTTGAAATTTGATAAAGTCTATAGCTATAGGAGCTTTTGACGGTATTCATACAGCTCACAATGTTTTAGCAGATAAAGCAGATGCTATTGTGGTCATAGAGAGAAATAGTGCCGTGCTTACCCCAGGACACAAAAGAGCTAACTATACAAAAAAACCAATATTTTTTTATCACTTAGATAAAATAAAAGATTTAACACCAAAAGAATTTATAGATTTGCTTGTAAAAAATTTCAAAGGACTTGAAGAGATTGTAGTAGGATATGATTTTGGCTTTGGTAGAGATAAGAGTGGAAATATAAGTACGCTTGAAGAGTTTTTTAAAGGTAGTGTGACTGTTGTTGAAATGATAAAATATGAAGATATAGCTATACACTCAAGAGTTATAAAAAACTATATAAGAGAAGGCAAGATACAAAAAGCCAATAAAATGCTAGGTAGAAACTATCAAATAGGTGGAAGTGTTATAAAAGGTCAGGGTTTGGGCAGTAAAAGATTTGTGCCAACACTAAATATTGATGTTGCTGGGTATTTATTGCCAAAAGAGGGCATATATGCAACACAAACCAAAATAGGCGATATTTGGCATAAAAGCGTTAGTTTCATAGGACATAGGGTAAGTACTGATGGAAAATTTGCAGTCGAAACTCATATAATAGACAAAGAAATACATTGTGTCAAAGATTTGGTAGAGATAAGATTTGAGCATTTTATAAGGGAAAATAGAAAATTTGAAAATCTAGATGATTTAAAAGATCAAATTGATAAAGATATACAAAAAGCAAAAGAGTTGACATGAATAATAAAAAAGATAATGTTTTTGAAAGTAGTTTGGATAAAAAGTTTGAGTTTGATGTGAGATACGTAATAAATGACAACTGCTTGTCATTTATAGTATCGGAACCGAAGTGGTCTGCGAATGTAGCCACGAAGGAGATTCAGAAAAACTCATTAGCCTCAAAGGTTTAATCAATGGATAACAATAAAAAAGATAATGTTTTTGAAAGTAGTTTGGATAAAAAGTTTGAGTTTGATGAATCCGTAGCAACTGTTTTTGATGATATGCTTAGTCGCTCTGTTCCATTTTATGATGAGGTGCAAAAATTAATCATATCTTTTATACTAAAAAACCAAAAAGATGGCAAAAAAGTTTTAGATCTCGGCTCGTCAACAGCTAAATTTTTGATAGATTTACATTCTCGCATGAGTTCAAATATGCATCTAAAAGGTCTCGATAACTCTGATGCAATGTTGAAACAAGCTCGTGCAAAGTGCAAAGCGTATGGTGCAAATATAGAACTTGTTTTAGCTGACTTAGTCACATATAATTTTGAAAAACAAGATTTTATAACATCAAATTATACATTACAGTTTATTCGCCCCATACAGAGGGCAAGTTTGGTAAAAAAAATATACGATTCATTGGAAAATGATGGGTATTTTATATTTTCTGAAAAAGTTGTTTTTGAAGAAAAAAAGATAGATAAAGTTATGATAGATTTGTATTATGACTTCAAGAAAGCCCAAGGATACAGTGCTTATGAGATATCTAACAAAAGAGAAGCCTTAGAGAATGTGTTGGTTCCATATACCATAAAAGAGAATATAAAGCTTTGTAATGAAGCTGGTTTTGGAAATGTTACAACGATATTTCAATGGGCAAATTTTGTGACATTTGTGGCACAAAAAAAATAAGATAAAATTAGACTTATTCACATTTTTATTATATTTATTAATAGAGGTTATTCACATTGTGAAAAAGGAAAAAAATTATCTTTTTAAGAAAAGAATTTGACATTTTTTTTCAATAAGGTATAATCTTGCCAATAAATTTTTCAAGGGATATATAATGAGTTGGACACCAAGCAGTTGGAGAGATTTTCCAATTAAGCAACAGCCACAATATCAAGACCAAGATTTGCTAAAAAAAGTTGAAAAAGAATTATCTTCATATCCTCCTCTTATATTTGCAGGAGAGGCTAGAAATCTAAAAAATGAACTTGCACGTGTTGGTCGTGGTGAAGCATTTTTACTTCAAGGTGGAGATTGTGCAGAGAGCTTTAGCGAGTTTAAAGCAAGTACAATAAAAAACCTATTTAAATTAATGCTTCAAATGAATATGGTGCTTATGTACTCATCTGGCAAGCCAATTGTAAAAGTGGGAAGAATTTCCGGGCAATTCGCAAAACCTAGAAGTAGCGATTTCGAAGAGATAAATGGTGTAAGTTTGCCAAGTTATCGAGGTGACATCATAAACGATATAGATTTTACAAGTGATGCTAGGGTGCCAGATCCTCAAAGAATGATAAAAGCATACAACCAGTCAGCTGCTACGCTTAACTTGATTCGTGCTTTTGCTAGAGGTGGAATGGCAGATTTAGCACAAGTTCATCAATGGAATCTTGATTTTATCAAAGATCATCCTATTGGTAAAAAATATGATGAACTTAGTATGAAAATTGATGATGCACTTAGATTTATGAATGCCTGTGGGCTTGAAGTGAGCAAACTGCCACAACTTCATCAAACAGTCCTTTATACTTCCCATGAGGCACTTTTGCTAAATTATGAAGAAGCTTTAACAAGAAGAGATACACTAACAAATGATTGGTATGACTGTTCTGCTCATATGTTGTGGATTGGCGATCGCACAAGAGGGCTTGATGATGCCCACATAGAATACTTTAAAGGCATACATAATCCAATCGGATGTAAAGTTGGACCAAGTATGAAGGAAGATGAATTAATCAAGCTTATAGACGCGCTTAACCCAACAAACGAAGAGGGTAGACTAAACCTAATTGTTAGAATGGGCGCAGATAAAATAAATGAGTTTTATCCAAATCTTTTAAAAGCGGTAAAAAAAGAGGGTAAAAATGTCGTTTGGTCAACTGATCCTATGCATGGAAATGTAGAAAAAGCAAGTAGTGGATTTAAAACTAGAGATTTTGATAATATTTTAAGAGAAGTAAAGCAATTTTTTGAAATTCACGAAAGTGAAGGAACTATTGCAGGTGGAATACATCTTGAGATGACGGGTGAAGATGTAACAGAGTGTACAGGAAGCCAGAGTTGTGCTATTACGGCCGAAGGATTGGCAAGTAGATATCATACTCAATGTGATCCAAGACTTAATGCAAAACAAGCTCTTGAACTTTCATTTATGCTTTCTGATATATTAGCTAAATATGTGAAATAGTAAATATATTATTTCCATCAAGATATTCATAATCAATTTTTAAATTATGAATATCCAAAATACTTTTTACTATATACAATCCCAATCCCATACTATCAGATGATTCATGAAATGGTTCAAAATATGTTTTTATCTTATTTTTTAGCTTTAAGCCTTTATTTGAAAAAATAAGTTTATTATTTTTTGCTTCTACTATGATATTTTTTGTATCACTATATTTTATGCCATTATCTATTAGATTTTTTATAGTTAAACTAAAAAGCTCAAAATCAACATTCCAAATATCATTATCAACAATATTTAAAGATATATGTTTATTAACATTGTCAATTAAAAGTTTATCAATACCAGCTTCTATAAGATTGCTTGCAAGATAAGGTTTTTTATCAAGTTCAAAATGTTTTGATGTAACTTGTTCTATTTCTATAAACTCATTTATAATGAAGTTAAGTCTATCAAATGACCTTATAATTCTTTGTTTTTGCTTCTCATCACTTAACATTTCACTTGCTATTCTACCTTTTGCTATCGGGGTTTTTAACTCATGCATCATTGTTCTTAGCATTAAGTGCCTAGAGTTTAAGAGTTCTTTGATTCTAACAACGGCATTATTAAACTCATTTGCAACATCTGCGATTTCATCATTGTTTTCACTTATGCATTGTATATCCAAATCCCCATGAGAAAATTTGATAATTTTATCCTTTAAATTTGCCAATGGTTTTAAGCTTTTTTGTATCCACATATATATAGCCACCATTATTATAAAAAACATCAAAAAGACAACAAATGTTTTTATAGGTAGGTAGTTTCTATTTTTATTTTCTAGCATAATTTTAAATCTATCATTGTTGATAAACATAATTCTTTTTAGATGATATCTATCAGCACCATAATTTTTTTTATTTTTGAAAAAGAACTCAATTTTTGCTATTTCGTTTTTATCTTTTATGACAGATACATTTTGTGATTCTAAAAAAGCATAGTCAATTTTCCCATATCTCAAAAAATAATCATAAAGATATCTTGTTATTTCTCTTTCTTGAATTCTGCGTGTTTCTTCTAGTTCATGTTTTGAAAAGTGAAAAAATAATATAAAATGTGCACCAAGTAGTATAAAAGAGATAAAAAATATAAGATTGATTTTGCTTTTTAATGTAGATAATCTTCTCATAACAGTTTATACCCTATACCTCTTACAGATTTTATTTTATTTGAATCGTCTAATTTTGATCTTATTTTACTTATGATTACATCCAAGCTTTTTGCCGATGAGTCAGTATTCATAGATGGTGTATTGTTAAGTATGTATTCTCTAGTTTGTGTAACGCCCCTATTTTTTAATAAAATTAAAAACACTTCAAATTCAGCAGGAGTTAGTGCCAATTGTTTTTCTTTAAAATATATGGCATTGCCTTTTACTATAAAATCATTATCTTCTTTGATGGATATTTTTTCAAATTTATTATTGTGTCTTCGCAGAAGTGAAAGAATCCTAGCGTGTAATTCTTGCGGGTCATACGGTTTTGGCAAGTAGTCATCTGCACCTAAATTTAAAGCCTCTAATTTATCTTTTATATCTATTCTTGCCGAAGATATTATTATGGGGATATTATATCTTTCTCTAATCTCTTTGCATACTTCTAACCCATCTATTCCGGGGAGTGTTAAGTCTAGCAGTATTAAATCGTATTTGGTTATTCCAGCACTAAGCCCCAAGAATGGATCTTCAAAGTTTGTAATTTTTATATCAAGTTGACACAGAAAGTCACTTAGTATTTCTGCAAATTCTGTATCATCTTCTATCATCAATACATTTATCATAATTATCCTATACGAAAAATGCTTTTTTCATGGCATTCTCTATTTCTGAGAGTGAGAACTTATGATTAGTAAAATAATCAAAAGCTAGAACACCCTGATTGATAAGCATATCAATACCATCTTTTGAAATTATACCTCTACTTTTTACTAATTTTAAAAATGGAGTTTGTTTGCCATAGATTATATCAATTGCTCCAGATGAGTTTAAAATGATATCTTCCAAAAGTTCTTTTGGGGCTGGAAGTAGTTCATCTTGTAAGCCTGCTGATGTCATATTGATAATGAGGTCATATTTTTTTACTTTAAAGTTATCAAATGCAAAACAATCAAAATCACTTTCAAAATCTTTCAATCTATCTTTGTTTCTAGCAAGTATATCTATATCATATCCATACTCTTTTAATATATAAGAAGTTGATTTAACCGTTCCACCAGCACCTAGAATCAAAATGTTTTTTATGTTACTAAAATCTTTTACACATTTTAAAAAACCAGGAGCATCTGTATTGTATCCCATGAGCTTATCATTTTTTAAAACGATAGTATTTACTGCTCCAACTCTCAAAGCAAAGTCATCAAGCTCGTCACAAGCTTTAAAGGCAGCTTCTTTGTGAGGTACTGTTATGTTTGCACCACTAAGACCAAGTGAGCGAAATTTATCTTTTAGAAGACCACCATCTTCTAGTAGATATCTCGTATAGCAACCGTTATATTTTAGGGTTTCAAATGCCATATTGTGCATAAGTGGTGATTTTGAATGACTTACAGGATTGCCAAAGATTGCAAAAAGTTGATTCATTGTATATTCTGTAACTCTTCTAGTGTTGCTTTTAGAGCCCCAAGTTTATTATTTACTTCTAAAAATTCAAGTTCCGGCTTAGAATCTGCTACTACACCAGCACCTGCTTGGAGTGTAACTTTGTCATCTTGGATAAGTGCAGTACGAATTGCAATTGCTGAATCCATATTGCCATTGAATGCAAAGTAACCAACAGATCCGCTATAGTAGCCTCGTTTAAGTTTTTCAAATTTTGCAATAAGTTCCATAGCTTTAATTTTAGGAGCCCCTGTCATCGTACCAGCTGTAAAAGTAGCCATAAACAAATCAAACATATCTTTATCATCCGCTAGCTGAGCCTCAATATCTGAAACCATGTGCATAACATGAGAATATCTCTCAACTCTCATCATATCCGTTACTTTAACGGTACCAGTACGAGCAACTCTGCCAACATCATTTCTACCAAGATCTATAAGCATAAGATGTTCAGCACACTCTTTTGGATCATTGACCATTTCGGCTTCAAGTTCTATATCCCTTTGTCTATCTTTGCCTCTTTTTCGAGTTCCTGCTATTGGACGAAGTAGGATGTCATTGTTTGTCAGTTTTATCATAACTTCTGGAGATGATCCACAAATTGCAAAATCTTCAAATTCGAGCAAGAAAAGATAAGGAGATGGATTTTTAGATCTTAAAAGTCTATAAAAACTAAGTCTGTCAACACTGCCATATTGCGTATATCTGTTTGATATTAATATTTGAAAAACATCACCAGATTTTATATGCTCTTTTGATTCGTCTATAAGTTGCTCAAATTGATTTTTATCAATACCTAGTTTCCCCTCTTTTAAAATAGCTCTTTTTAAGGGAGTTGGAGTGTGTGATTGTTTTAAAATATTTTCTATTTTTGACATAAGTTCATCATTGGTTTTTTCATTGTCTATAATTGTAAGCATTGAATTTTTATGAGAAAAGCCAATAATGATTTTTGGTCTAATTAAATCTAAATCAGGAGTATTTAGAGTATCTTTGAGGTTAGACATACTTTCTTTTAATACGGGCTCAAAAACTTTAACCATATCATAACCAATAAAGCCAATAAAGCCATCCGTGAAACTAAAACCAGCACGTTCTGCTCTTTTGATGTACTCTGTTTTATCTATTTTCGCATAATAGGATTTTAAAAACTCAAAAGGACTAATATTTAAATTATGAGATTTGGCAGTTTCATCTATATGAATGGTTGTTTCGTTTTTGTATATTATTCTCTCTTTCGCACCAATAGCTATAAAACTAAAATTACCATCATTTGTATTTACAACGCTTTCAAAAAGCATTGTAACTTCATTTGTAAATATTTTTTTTAATTCACCATATAATGCTACTGGTGTTAATTCATCAAAAAGAAAAGTTTTCAATCTTGGGGCCTATTGTTTTACTAAAAAAGCTGATTTATTTATTCTGTCTTTGATTTTTACCAAAGCTACACTAGCTTTTTCTCTACCACTATAAGGTCCAATTAGTATTTTAGATGAACCATTTTGACTAGTTACAACTTTGTGTGTATATCCATTTTTGTTGATTATAGATATAAAGCTATCATTTGGTTTGTTTGAAAAAGAACCAACTTGAACATAGTAAGTTTCGTTGTTTGTTTGTTCTTTTGTTGTATTTGTGTTTTGTTTAGCAGTTGTTGTTTCTGTCTTACTAGCATTGGATACTGTTTTGTTCAAATCTTTTTTAACAGTTTTTGTTGCTTCTTGCGTATTTACTTTATCTTTAGCTGGCAAAAGTTTTTTTACAGAATCTTTCTTGATTGTTTTTTCAACAACTTTTTTAGGAACTACAACAGGCGGTGGTGTAACACTATTGTTATTAGTAGAAGTTGATACCTCTTTTATCGAAGTATTTACCTCTTCATTTACCGGCATTGAAGTATTGGATTCTATCATCATAGATTCATTGATGTCACTTAAATTTGATTCATTCATGTCTGTTTGCACTAATGCACTATTGGTTAAATTTTCTTCCAATGGAATTTTTGGTTTTTGCGGTTCTTCTAAAACTACTTTAGTTAATAAAATAGCACCAATTAAAACTGCAAGCACTAAGCCAATCATAGTTAAAATACTTTTTGAGCTGCCACTACCCTTATTTGAACCTATGTTTTCGCTAATAATTAAATCATCAAGACTATCTTGCTTTTTCATAGTTGACTCCATTTTTTTATATTATATAATTATAACATTAATTTTATTGTATTTTTTTTGATTTATTGCTTTGTAATTATGTTTTTATTCAAAAATTTTATATGGTAATGTAAATATGTTGTAATCATCTGGAAGATTGTTGTTTGGTAGTGCTTGCCATTCAATTGGTAATTTTAGAGCCAATGCTGTAGATATCTCTTGTAATTTTATTGAAGCTTGGGCTAAATCGAGCTTGTTTACAGGTATAAATACTTGTAAATGTTTTTCACTTTTACCTTCAAAAATATAATATTTTTCAATTTTTAAAGCAAGAAAAAGTTGTTTTATTGTGTGATAAAATTTTTCTCCATCATCACCTTTGTATATAAAAACAAGGTTATTTGTAAAACCATCTTTTATGAGCGGGGAGGCTATCGTAATTTTTTTACGTAAATGATCATTGATATTTTGTATTTCCAGTGGTTTATCAATTTTTTCAAATTTTGCATAGAAAGTTCTATTTTTGAACTCTATTTTTTTTACTACATAATCTCTTTTTATGTAGTAAAATGATTTGTCAATTAGTAAGTTGTTTATTAAATCAATCAATAATAACTCTAGTAGATTGGTTTATCATAAATAACAAATTTAAGAGCCAATTCTTTCATCTCTTCTTTTATTTTTGCGTGGAGGGTTGCATCATTTATATTATCAAGAACATCAGCTATTTTATTTGCGATAATATCAAATTCTGCCTCTTTCATTCCTCTACTAGTAAGTGCTGGCGAACCTACACGTATTCCTGAAGTCACAAATGGGCTTCTTGTTTCTCCGGGAACTGTATTTTTATTTACAGTAATCCCTGCATTTCCCAATGCCGCATCAGCATCTTTCCCTGAAAATTCTTTATTTAAAAATGATACAAGAACAAGATGATTGTCTGTACCATTTGATACTATATCATATCCTCTTTTCATCAAAACATCAGCCAATACTTTTGCATTGGCTTTTACTTGTTTGGCGTAAGTTTTCCACTCATTGCTTAAGTTGTGTTTAAAGCCAACTGCTTTACCTGCTATTACGTGAACAAGTGGTCCACCTTGAATACCAGGAAAGATAGCAGAATTAATTTTTTTAGCTATCTCTTCATCATTAGTCAATATGATGCCACCTCTTGGTCCAGCTAATGTTTTGTGAGTAGTGGAAGTTACTATATGAGCATGAGGGAATGGGCTAGGATGTTCTCCTGCAACTACAAGACCAGCAATGTGCGCTACATCAGCAAAAAGATATGCTCCTACGCTATCAGCAATTTCTCTAAAGCGTGCAAAATCGATTTCTCTAGCATAAGCACTTGCACCACATACTATTATTTTTGGCTGTACTACTTTTGCAATTTCGGCAACTTTATCATAATTTATTCTTCCATCAAGTTCAACGCCATAAAAAAAGCTTTGATAATTTTTACCAGAAAAACTTACTTTGCTACCATGTGTCAAGTGTCCACCATGGCTTAAATCCATTCCTAAAATTTTATCTCCAGCTTGAAGTAATGCAGCATAAACTGCTCCATTTGCTTGGCTTCCTGAATGTGGTTGTACATTTGCAAAAGAACAACTAAAAAGTTCACAAGCTCTATCAATTGCTAATTGTTCGACACGATCTGCGTATTCACAGCCACCATAATATCTTTTATAAGGGTATCCTTCAGCGTATTTATTTGTAAATACACTCCCCATAGCTTCCATAACTGCAGGATGTGTAAAGTTTTCACTAGCAATCATTTCAAGGTGATTTGTCTGTCTTTCAAGTTCATTTTCTATTGCCTCAAAAATCTCTGGGTCAAAAGTTTCCATAATATAACTCATTGTTTCTCCTTTTTTATTTTATTCAATATTACTTTGTAAGTTTGCTTCTGGCTTCATGGCTGGGAACAGTAAAACATCTCTGATTGAATGTTGATTTGTAAGCATCATTACAAGTCTATCAATTCCTATGCCTTCTCCTGCTGTTGGTGGCATACCATAGCTTAATGCTCTAATATAGTCTAAATCCATATGCATGGCTTCTTCGTCGCCAGTGACATCTTTTGTTTCTACTTGAGCTTTAAATCTTTCATATTGGTCTATTGGATCATTTAGTTCACTAAATCCGTTTGCTATCTCTTTACCTGCTATAAAAAGTTCAAATCTTTCTGCAATATCTGGATTTTCATCACTACGTCGTGCTAAAGGAGATATATCAATAGGGAAATCTGTTATAAATGTAGGGTTTGTGAGTTTGTCTTCTACGAAATTGTCAAATAGCTCTGCCTGCAGATACCCAAGTGTCAAATTGGCATCCACTTTTATATTATTTTGATTTAAAAAGTTAATAATTTTTTCCTTATCATTTACAATATCAGAAGGTACATTGCCAATAGATGTTAGTGAGTCAACATATTTTACTTTAGCGAAAGGAGTAGAGAAATTAACTTCCTTATCTCCGTAATCGAGTGTTTTTGATAGATTTAGATTTTCAAAAAGATATTCAAAAAGTTCTTCTGTAATATTCATCAGATCAGTATATCTATGATAAGCCCAATAAAATTCTATCATTGTAAATTCAGGATTGTGCGTATGATCCATTCCTTCATTTCTAAAGTTTCTGTTTATCTCAAAAACAGCTTCCATTCCGCCAACGATTAGTCTTTTTAGATAAAGCTCAGGAGCGATTCTAAGGTATCTTTCAACGTCCAATGCATTATGATGTGTAATAAATGGTCTTGCATTTGCCCCACCAGGTATCGGATGAAGCATAGGAGTTTCAACTTCTAGGAAAGCTTTATCTTCAAAAAATCTTCTCACCATAGAAACTATACGGCTTCTTTGTATGAAAATATCTTTAATTTCAGGATTGACTATCATGTCAAGATATCTTTGACGATATCGTAACTCTTGGTCTTGAAGCCCATGAAATTTTTCTGGTAGTGGAGATATTGCTTTGGTAACAATTTTAAATTCAAAACAATGTAATGTTAATTCGCCTGTTTGAGTAATAAATGGAAATCCTGTTGCTTCGACAATATCACCAACTTCAATGAGTTTTTTTATTTTGTTGTAATAACCTTCTGGTAGCTCATCTCTACTATAATATACTTGCACTAAGCCAGATGAATCTTCGAGTTTAGCAAATGCAGCCTTTCCCATAATACGAAGTAACTTTATTCGTCCTTTTAGTGTGATAGTTTTACTCTCATCTCTCTTATTTTCGTCATCTTTTATATGCTCATATATTTCATTAAATTCTTTAGATGTTATGGCATTTTTTGTTATATTTGGATATGGATTTATCCCTTCATTTCTAAGCTCATCAGCTTTTTTTATTCTCTCTTGAATATATTGATTTTCAAATATCAAACTTTTTCCCTTATTGTTTTTTTTGACAATTTTTGCAAATTCCTATGATTTTCATTGTATGATCTGTCATTTGAAATTCAAATTTTTTAGCAATTTCAAGCTGTTTTTTTTCTATAGTTTCATCATAAAACTCTATAATTTTACTGCATTTTACACAAACTAGATGGTCGTGATGTTTTTTTAATCCAAACTCATATTTCTTACCCTGAGTCCCAAAAGATATTGATGTAACAATCCCAGAATCTTCAAGTAGTGTCAATGTACGATAAATTGTAGCAATACCTATGTTTTCATCTGGGTAAATTTTTTTTAATTCGCTATTTAACTCTTCTGGAGTAAAGTGATCGTCATGCTCATAAAGGAACTTCAATATCAACTCTCTTTGCTTGGTGTATTTTAGCCCATTTTCTTTAATAATTGATTTAAACTTTTCAATTAAAACATCATAATCAATCATATTTAATGCCCTCCTTGATATGGTTTGTATCGTTTATATCTATTTTTTGTTTATTTGAGGAATTATTTTGATCCAATTTGTCTGCAATAAAATCTTGCGGTTTTAATTGTATTAGAAAATCACCAGTAATAAGTAAATAGGGGTACATTAAACTATTTTTTTCAAAGTTTGCCATGTTGCTTTTTAATAATTTGACATTCGAAAAAGCTGTAATGATAACAGCAAAAATTACAAAATATTTACCACCTCCGATTATAAATCCAAGAATATTGTTAATAAACCCAAGACCAGTTGCCTTGGTAAGTTTTGATAAAATAGTGCCAATCGAAATAGATGTTAGCCATATAAGTGTTAAAATAGATAAAAAAACAATTAATGTCAAAATGGTTTTATTTTGAATCTGTAAAAAATTATCCCCCATTGCTAAGGCAACTTTACTTGATATACTTGAACCAACATATATTCCAAGAACAAGCCCTAGAAAACTAAAAGTTTCTTTCAAAAATCCGCTAAAAAAACCTTTTATGCCTAGTATAATTACTATGGAACCAATAACTAAATCAAGTGAACTTATGTTGTCCATATAAACCTTTTAATATCCATTTTCAAATCAATATGCACCACTAGGAAGTAGTTTAATAATTTCATCTTGTTTGTTAGAGTACTGAATCGCATTTTCTTTGGTTATGATTCCTTGTTTAACCAAAGATAATAAAACTTGTGTTTGCGTTTGCATGCCAGTTTCTTCTTGTTCTAATTGCATTTGAGAATAAATTTGATGTATTTTTTCTTCACGAATCAAGTTTGCAATCGCATGGTTCATAACCATAATTTCTGCAGTTGCTATCCTACCACCTCCAATTTTTGGGACAAGTGTTTGTGCAACAACAGCAACAAGTGATGTTGAAAGCATTGCTCTAATTTGTGGTTGTTCGTCACCGGTAAAAACGTCTATAATACGGTTTATGGTATTTGGAGCAGAGCTGGTATGAAGTGTACTAAAAACCAAGTGACCAGTCTCAGCAGCAGTAAGGGCAGCCGCGATTGTTTCTTTATCCCTCATCTCCCCAACTAGAATAACATCAGGGTCTTGACGCATCGCGTATTTTAATGCCGTAGCAAAAGAGGTTGTATCACTCCCAACTTCTCTATGTGAAAAAACAGACTGTTTATTTGTATGTATAAACTCTATTGGATCCTCAACAGTAATTATATGCTTTTGTTCATTTAAATTTATCTCATTAAGCATTGCAGCTAGGGTTGTTGATTTACCAGATCCAGTTGGTCCTGTTACAAGTACGATACCTTTTTCTCTTTTTATAAGTTTTTTATATACAGATGGAGCACCTAAGTCATCCAATGATGGAATATCAACAGGAATTGTTCTAAAAGCTGCTGCCATATCGCCCATAGCGTGATAAAAGTTTGCCCTAAAACGAGCAACTCCAGGAATTTCAAATGAAAAGTCAAGTTCGCCAGAATCTTCATAATGTTGTTTTTGTTTTTCTGTTATGATAGGGAAACACATCTCTTCGATATCTTTACCAGTTAATTCTGGTAAATTTACAGGTTTTAGTTTCCCGTCAATCCTAATAAGTGGTTTTGAACGACTAATAAGATGCAAATCTGATGCTTTATGAGTTTCTAAAGCTCTTAATAATTGGTCTAATTTAAAGTTTGACATAGGTAAAATCCTTTATTCTAAGATTGCTGGTACTACAAAAAAATCATCTTCGCTTTTTGGAGCATGAGACAATATTTTTTTACTAATTTCACTTTTATCTGCTGTTTTATCATCTCTCATCGGAGTTCCACCACTAAGTGTCGAAAAAGATGCATCCAATCCACTAGTATTTAATTCGTTTAAATTTTCTACATAAGCAACTATGTCTGAGAGTTGATGAACAATCTCATCTTTTTTGTTTTCATCTACTTTTAGAGCTGAGAGTTTTTCTAGTTTTTCTAAAACACTGATGTCAATTTGCATATTATGTCTCTTTATTTGAAGTTTTATTATTGTACATTAAAATACTTTAAGATATAACTTTAAATAACTTTGAAATGAAGGATTGTTGAATGTTAAAAAATATAGATATGAGTTCACAAGAATTTTTAAGTGAAATGGAAAAAACAAAACAATTTACAGACAAAGTATGCCATCAATTTGGATTTGTTTACCACCCAAATGAAGATGTAAATGAGGGCGTTTTGATGGGGCTAGCTCGCCATAAAATGCTTTATGGAAAAAGATTTTGCCCCTGTTATATGGTTTTGGAAGATGAAAATGGAAAACCTAAAAGTGCAGACGATAGAATATGCCCATGTAAACAAGCATTACAGCATGAGATACCCGATGAGGGGAAATGTCATTGTGGGATTTTCTGTACACCACAATATGCAAAGGCAAATATTTAAAAATGAATTGTGTTGATTTGTTACTAAAGTTAATTAGCTATAAAACCATAACCCCAAATGAAGACGGCTCTTATAAATTTATAGAAGAATATCTAGAAGGTTTTGAAGTTGTTCGTTATGATGTACAAGAAGTAAAAAATATTTTTTTGACAAAGAAATTTAGTGATGACAACATCCATCTTTGTTTTGCAGGTCATATAGATGTGGTTCCTGCTGGAGATGGATGGAGCTATGATGCTTTTGTTCCAAGAATAGAGAATGATAGGATATTTGGTCGTGGGGCTCAAGATATGAAAAGCGGAGTCGCAGCATTTATCACTGCTGTTAAAGATGCCGCATATTTCAAAGGAAGATTATCTATTTTGCTTACTTCAGATGAAGAGGGAGATGCGATAGATGGAACCATTAAAATGTTACAACATCTAAAAGAGATTAATCTTTTGCCACAATTTTGTATAGTAGCTGAACCTACGTGTGATAAGATTTTTGGAGATTTGATAAAAGTAGGCAGGAGAGGCTCGATTAATGGCAAGATAACCATAAAAGGCAGACAAGGACACGCAGCCTATCCAGAGAAATCAATAAACCCAGTTCATGATATAGCTCCTATCTTAGCTAGCATTGCAGGGGCAAACTTAGATGATGGAGATGATTATTTCGCACCGAGCAAGCTTGTGATTACTGATATCCGAGCTGGGATGGAAGTTACAAATGTAACTCCTGGAGAACTTAAAATGATGTTTAATGTTAGAAATTCTACAAAAACAGATATAGACAAAATAAAAACTTTTATAGAGAACAAAATTGGTAAGTTGGATTATACATTAGAGTTAAGTCAAAGTGCAAAACCATTTGTTACAAAAACTGAAAGTAAACTAATACAGGTTTTGGGTAAATGCATAGAAGATACTTGTGGCATAAAGCCACAATACTCAACAGCTGGCGGAACAAGTGATGCTAGATTTGTTGCCCAGTTTGGTATAGAAGTTGCTGAGTTTGGAGTCATAAATGACACCATCCATGCGCCAAATGAGTCAACTACTATAGATGAAATTGAAAAACTTTATACTATATTTACCAAAGTTATAAAAAATTTTAACAACACATAAGGCAGGTTTATGAAAAAACTTTTAATCATTATGGCATTGGGAATGTCTTTACTAAATGCTGGGCTTGTTTGGCAAAATGATTTAAATAAGGCTACAGTTATAGCAAAAAAAAACAAACAAAATATTTTTGTTTTAGTCGAAAGCAACCATTGTAGATGGTGTAAACTGCTAAAAGAGACTACTTTAAATGATCCAAAAATACAAGTTAAACTAAATAAATTTATTTTAGTAAAAACAATGCGAGAAGATAGTGCTAAATATTCCTTACCCCCCATAATAGGCGTTCCAACAATGTTTATCATGACACCTGACAGAAAAATAATTGAACAAGGTGTTGGGTATTTGGAAACTGAGGATTTATCTGATGTTATTGATAAATTCAACAAAAAAGCAAAAAGCAAAAAGTAGAAATTGATGTCGTTGATTTTTATTTTGGGGTTTTTATTGATAGCATCAATGGTAGCATCGATTGTTATTTATATAAATTTTAAAAAATTACAAAAAGAGATAGATTGCCTAAATGAATGGATTATGTATCCAAAGATAACAGAAAAAAAAGAGTATGAAAATACAACACTAAATGAGATTCAAGAAGAAGTACAAAAGCTCATGAAACAATCTCAAAAAAGAAAAAGCTTAAAGATAAAAATGGATGCCAAACTAAAGCTTAAAAATAGACAGAGAAATGATATGATAGCAGCTCTTGCTCATGAATTTAGAAATCCAATTGCCTCGATAATCGGATATGCAACCACAATTCAAGAAGACAAAAATATAGACCCAGATATAAGAGATAGATTTTTATCAAAAATTTATAACAATAGCCAAAAGATAGAATCTCTTTTGTCACGATTGATTTTGTGGAATAGATTTGAAAATGGACAGGCTACTTTTAATTTAGAAAGCTTTTCAATAATGCCTCTTTTAAATGAAGTAAAAAATTCTTTGCTTGAAAAATATCCATACAGGGTAATAAATATTCATGGCGATGATAGAGCAGTAAAAGCAGATAAGATTTTACTTGAAATTGTTATAAAAAATTTGACCGAAAATGCTATAAAATATTCAAAAGATGATGTTAATATTTTTATCAATCCAGAAACAATAGAGATAGTTGATAGTGGCGTTGGAATATCTGAGCAAAATTTGGAGAAAGTTACTAAAAAATTTTTCCGTTCAGGTGAGCATAGTTGGGATAATTCTATGGGACTTGGTTTGTCTATCGTTAAAAAGATATTGGATATGCATGGCAGTGAATTAAAAATAGAGAGTCAATTGGATAAAGGTTCAAGTTTTTCGTTTGAGATTTAATATATTGATTATTTTTTGAAAAATTGTATGGAGCGGGCGAAGGGATTCGAACCCTCGACCCTAACCTTGGCAAGGTTATGCTCTACCCCTGAGCTACGCCCGCTTATGCGTAATAGATTGTGTTTTTCTTAATGGTACCTCGGGTCGGACTCGAACCGACACGAGCAAGCTCACCAGATTTTGAGTCTGGCGTGTCTACCGGTTTCACCACCGAGGCAAATTGAAGAGTTAGAATTTTACAAAAATCAACTTAAATTGCGTTTAAAGATTAGTTTTTGTAAATTATATATTTTGGTTATAATATCAGAATCTAAAGTTTTTGGAGTTGACTTGAAACTAACAATGATTATAAGCATAATGGTGCTTATCTATGGCGCATTCTCAACATTGTTTCACGATTCGCAAATTGTAGGTAAGGTTGGCAAAGTTGTTGGCGAAACAAATATAGAATTTTTTGGATTTGTTGCTTATATAAATTTATTGATTCTTCTTTATCCTCTTTATAAAATATATAAAAATATTAACCTTATCAAACAATTGGATTTTATAGTCGGTTGGCTACTCTTTTTCATAGGATTATTTTTATTGGGTGGTCTTTTGTTTTCTACAGATAATGCTGGATATGTAGGATTTAATCTAGTTGATTTCTTAGTTCCGTATATTGGCAAACTTGGATTATGGCTCTTTTGGTTTATGATATTGATTATGAGCATAATACTTATAGTTGATGATAATTTTGATTGGTATGATTTTTTTTATAGATTAAAATACAAGTTTAAAGATAAAACTGTTCAAAACGTTCGCAAAGAAACAAGGCAGTATCAAAAAAAAGATGGTTTTTTAAAGTTGCTTTTTTCGCCTTTTAAAAAATTGTTTGGGAGAATAGGCTCAAAAATAAAAACTACTTTCAAAAATCCATTTGAAGATTATGATGCAAACGATAGTTTCTCATCCGCTAAAGATACAAGAGATAAAAAACAAACAGATTATTATCAAAATTTACAACAGCACTCAAATCGAGATAAAATAAGCTCATCTCGTATAGAGCCAGTAGAAAGCATTGATTTTGCGGTAAACAATGATATTTTAAAAACAGATAAAACCAAAAAAAATGTAGAGATAGTAGATTTTTTAGAAGAAAATACAAAATTGATGTCTCAAATAGACAAGGGTACTGCACCTGCTCCAAAAAACTTTAAATTGCCAAGATTGGACTTTTTGCAAAAAGCCCCTAAAATGGCAAAGAGAATCAATGAAGAAGAGATTGATAGAAAAATCAAAGATTTATTAGAAAAGCTTAAAAAATTTAATATTGATGGCGATGTTATCAGAACATACACAGGACCCCTTGTTACAACATTTGAGTTTAAGCCCGCACCCCATGTAAAAGTTTCTAAAATTTTAGGACTTCAAGATGATTTGGCTATGGCGCTTAGTGCAGAGACTATCAGAATTCAAGCTCCAATTCCAGGGCGTGATGTGGTTGGTATCGAGATACCAAATGATGAAACACAGACTATTTATCTAAGAGAAATTTTAGAAGACCCTATATTTAGAGAGTCAAAATCTCCTCTCACAGTGGCTCTCGGTAAAGATATAGTAGGAAGACCTTTTGTTACTGATATAAAAAAATTGCCACATTTGCTAATCGCTGGAACAACTGGAAGTGGTAAATCTGTGGGTATTAACGCAATGATACTTTCATTACTTTATAGAAATGATCCAGATCAGCTAAAGCTTATGATGATAGACCCTAAAATGCTTGAGTTTTCTATCTATAATGATATTCCACACCTAATAACACCAGTTATCACATCTCCAAAAAAAGCTATAGCAGCACTATCAAATATGGTTGGTGAGATGGAGAGACGATATATGCTAATGGCAGAAAATCGAACCAAGAATATAGAAAGTTATAACGAAAAGATAAGTAGAGATAGTTCAATAAAACAAATGCCTTATATAGTTGTTGTCATTGATGAGCTTGCTGATTTGATGATGAATGGCGGTAAAGAGGTTGAATACTCAATCGCAAGACTAGCGCAAATGGCAAGAGCGAGTGGTATACATCTCATAGTTGCAACACAAAGACCAAGTGTTGATGTAGTAACAGGACTTATAAAAGCAAACCTTCCATCTCGTCTTAGTTATAGAGTTGGCACTAGAATCGATTCTAAAGTTATACTTGACGGAATGGGGGCTGAAAGTTTATTGGGTCGCGGAGATGCACTTTTTACACCTCCAGGAGCAGTTGGACTTGTGAGGCTTCATGCACCATGGAATACAGAAGATGAGATAGAGCAAATTGTAGAATTTTTAAAAGCTCAAAGAATGCCAGAGTATGATGAGAGTTATCTAGCAAGTGATGGGCAAAATGGCAAAAGTGGTGAACTTTTAAATATAGAAGATCTTGATCCTCTATACGAGCAGGCAAAAGAAGTTATTTTTGCCGATAGAAAAACATCTATATCTTATCTACAGAGAAAGTTACAGATAGGATATAATAGAGCCGCAAATATCATAGAACAACTAGAAGCAAGAGGAGTGCTAAGCTCCCCAAATAATAAAGGAAATAGGGAAATACTGTAACATATTTGTGATTAATTTGATATAATATTTCATATCTTAACAAGGAGTAGTGATGGCATATTTTTCTGATGCAAAAGTTGGAGATAAAGTTTATGGCCTAATATTTGGAAAAGGAAAAATCATAGATATTTTTCCTGATAGCTACTATTCTATTATGGTAGAATTTAAAAATGGACATGAAGTTCCATATACAGATGATGGACTTCCTGGTTGGGGAAATTTTAAAAAACAGACACTTTTTTTCAGAGATGATGTAGATTTGTGTAATGAAGATTTTTCTCCAGTTGATAAACCTATGTCTCATAAAAAGATTATTAAACTCAGAGAAAAGAAAAAACTTGAAGTTAGATGTCCATCAGGTGTTTGGACAAGTGCAAAAAAAGTTGACGATGAGTATCTAGAAAAAATTCTAAAAAAAGAAAAATATCATCTATTTAGAAAGAAAAAAGAGATTAGTAAAAGTAAAACAAAAAATAAGCCAAAAACAGAAAAAATAGACAAGAAAAAAGAAAAGAAATAATTATAATACCATTTAGTTATGTAACAATTTGATACAAGATTTACTCTTGTATTTTTAAAAATCATTTTAAAAATCCATATTTTAGTCAAGAGTAGATATATTTGTATTATAAAAATATATGGAGATTATTATGTCACTATTAGAAGAGTATAAGGCTCATACATTTGAGCGAGAAGCACTTGGTGTTCCACCTCTTGCACTTAATGCAAAGCAAACAGCCGAGCTTGTAGAGTTACTAAAAGCAACACCTATAGTTGAGCAAGATTATGCACTTAGTTTATTGGAAAATAAAATCAATGGTGGTGTTGATGATGCAGCTTATGTGAAAGCAGCATTTTTAAATGATATTGTTACGAGCAAAGCAAAAAGTGAAGCTATAACTCCAATTAAAGCTTGTGAAATTTTAGGCAAAATGGGTGGTGGATATAATGTAGGACCACTTGTAAATGCTCTGAAACTTGGTGGAGAAATTGCGAATAGTGCAGCAGAACAACTTAAAAATACAATCCTTGTTTATGCATCTTTTGATGACGTGAAAGAGCTTATGGATAGTGGAAATGCAAAAGCAAAAGAGGTAATCGAATCTTGGGCAAATGGCGAGTGGTTCACAAATAGCCCTGAACTTGCAAGTGAGATTAAACTTACAGTTTATAAAATCCCAGGTGAAACAAATACAGATGACTTAAGCCCAGCAAGTGAAGCTTTTACAAGAGCAGATATTCCTCTTCATGCAAACTCAATGCTTGGTTCTCGTATGGAAAAACCACTTGAAAAAATGAAAGAGCTTAAAACAAAAGGAAATCCTCTTGCTTATGTAGGCGATGTTGTAGGAACAGGAAGTTCTAGAAAATCAGGTATCAACTCTGTTCAATGGCATATGGGTGAAGATATCCCAGGTATACCAAATAAAAGAACAGCAGGTGTGGTAATCGGTAGCATTATCGCTCCTATTTTCTTTAACACCGCAGAAGATAGTGGATGTTTGCCTATAAAAGCACCAGTAGATAATCTCGAGACAGGTGATGAGATAGTTGTTAAACCTTATGATGGTGTTATAGAAAAAAATGGAGCAGTTGTAAGTACATTTAAACTTTCACCAAACACACTTCCTGATGAGATGAGAGCAGGCGGAAGAATACCTCTAATCATAGGTAAAGGCTTGACGGCGAAAGCTAGAGAAGCATTAAAGCTTGGGGCATCAACACTATTTGCAACTCCTGAACAACCAGCTGATAGTGGTAAAGGCTATACTTTGGCTCAAAAAATGGTAGGTCGGGCTTGTGGCATAGATGGTGTTAGAGCTGGTATGTATGTAGAGCCAATCGCTACAACAGTTGGAAGCCAAGATACAACAGGACCAATGACGCGAGATGAAGTAAAAGAGCTTGCAGCTCTTAGTTTTGGTGCTGATATGGTTATGCAGTCATTTTGTCATACAGCGGCATACCCAAAACCAGCAGATATTGAACTACAACATACATTGCCAGAGTTTTGGACAACTAGAAAAGGTGTTATTCTTCGTCCTGGAGATGGTGTCATCCATTCATGGTTAAATAGACTTTGCTTGCCTGATACTGTAGGAACAGGTGGAGATAGTCATACGAGATTTCCTATCGGCATATCTTTCCCAGCTGGAAGTGGACTTGTAGCATTTGCTGGAGTTACTGGTATGATGCCACTAACTATGCCAGAATCTGTTTTGGTTAGATTTAAAGGTGAGATGCAAGAGGGGATTACTCTAAGAGATCTTGTAAATGCAATTCCGTACTATGCTATCAAAGCAGGACTTTTGACTGTTGATAAAAAGGGCAAGAAAAATATCTTTAATGGTAGAGTGCTTGAGATAGAAGGACTTGAAAACTTAAAATGTGAACAAGCATTTGAGCTAAGTGATGCAAGTGCTGAAAGAAGTGCAGCGGCATGCACAGTAAAACTCAACAAAGAACCAGTAGCGGAGTATCTAAGTTCAAATATTGCTCTTATTGAGCAAATGATAAGCCAAGGCTACGAAGATGCTAAAACACTTCAAAGACGTGCGGATAAGATGAAAGAGTGGCTTAAAAATCCAACTCTTTTAGAGGCTGACAAGGATGCCCAGTACGCAGCGGTTATCGAGATAGATTTAAATCAAGTTATAGAGCCTATTTTGGCTTGTCCAAATGATCCAGATGATGTTGCAACTTTGAGTGAGATACTAGCAGATGCGAATAGACCAAAAGAGATTCAAGAAGTGTTTGTAGGTAGTTGTATGACGAACATAGGACTATTTAGAGCATTAGGTGAAGTTCTAAGAGGCGAGGGTGCTGTGAAAACTAAACTTTGGGTCGTTCCACCTACAAAAATGGATGAAAAAACTCTAATTGAAGAGGGTTATTATGCAGTATTTGGAACTGCAGGTGCTAGAACAGAGATACCAGGATGTTCTTTGTGTATGGGTAATCAAGCTCAAGCCGTTCAAGGAAATACAGTATTTAGTACAAGTACGAGAAATTTTGATAATCGTCTTGGCAAAGATACGAAAGTATATCTTGGTTCGGCTGAGATGGCAGCAGTTGCTGCACTTTTAGGAAAAATTCCTACAAAAGAGGAGTATATGAATATCGTTACTAAAAAAATAACTCCGCAAATCGCTCCTAAAGTATATAAATATCTAAACTTTAACCAAGTAACAAGCACTGAGCTTGAAGCGATGGTTAGATAAAATCGCTATGAGCAGAATTTTCCTGCTCATTCTTATTTGAAATACATAATTTCATTTTATTTAAGCTCCAGCTTTTGAGTGCTATAATTTCTACAATTAAATTTTAATATCAATCAAAATAAATAGGTAATAAATGAGTGTTTATGTTGTTGGACAAATAAAAATCACAGATTATGAAAAGTGGATTGAGTATAAAGATCAAGTTCAAGCAACTCTAGAGCCTTATGGAGGCAAAGTTCTTTTTAGGGGTAGTCATATAGATGCATTTGTAGGAGAAATACAATATCCTGAAATAGTAGCTATTGAGTTTAAATCTGATAAAATGGCAAAAGCATGGCATAATTCTAAATCTTATCAAAGTCTCGTTTCGATACGAGAAAAAGGTGCAGAAATTATTTTGCATTTGTATAAATAGTTTTATATGATAATGACCCAATACAATCCTAAGGAATGAGATGAATTTTAAAGAGATAGACACTTACTTGCTTTCTAAAAAAGGTGCTACATTTGATTATCCATTTGATGATATGGTAAGAGTGTATAGGGTTGCTGATAAAATGTTTGCATTGATGATAGAAGAAGAACCATTATCTATCAATCTCAAATGCAATCCCTTTTATGCACTCGAACTTCGCTCTTTATATGAGGGCATAAAAGCTGGCTATCATATGAATAAAAAACATTGGAATACTGTTACTATTGGCGGTGATGTGGATGACACACTCCTAAAAGAACTTATAGACCATTCTTATGAGTTGGTTTATGACAAACTTACAAAAAAACAAAAAGAGTTGCTTGGATTATGAAATACAAGAAAATTAGGAACGAATTTTAATGAATAATCATGAAACAATAAGCCTTATTGAAAAAGAAATAAATAATGATATTAAAAGTATAGTCAATAAATTAGATGCAGAAAAATTATTAATATTTTTACTGTTCCAACAAGAAATAATGTTTTCTACTCTAAAAGATGAGCAAGTAGAACGTAAAGAAATACTATCGGAAAGCTTTTCATATACAATCAACATAATTAAGCACTACAAAGGCATAAGTCGAAAAAAATTACAAAACTATAATATTACAGATTATATAAACCAGAAGAAAGAAATTTTAGATTCTTTAATATCTTTACTTTTAACTAAGAGTATGATTACGGATTTTAAGATTTATATTAGTAAGCAAGGGTATATACTTAATATTGAGAATAATGTATTAACAATTACTCATGAAATAGATAATTACATCAAATATTATAAGTTGGGCTATTTAAGAAATTTAATGCAAGATATTTATACATCGATTATGTCAATTAAAAATAATGATAGTAATTTTATAAAAGTTGTACAAAAAACTTTTGAAAAGCAACTTCCTTTTTTTGAAATCATAGATAAAGACACTCTTAAAGAAAGAATAAGATTTTTATTCTCAGAACCTTTATTTGATATTTTAACAAATATTAAAGATGGCAATTCAGATTATAGGATACATTCTAGTTTTAATGAATATTTTTCAAATAGTGATATTAATATAAATGATAAATGTACTAAATCAACAAATATTAGATGGATTGATTTATTGAAATTTACAGTAGGCATTAGTAATATAACTATTTTTATGGATAATGCATTAAAGGAACAATGTAGCAATAATAGTGTTATGTTTAATAATTCAATACTGTTTCCTGCTCCCGATAGTTTAGTACTTGAATTATTCACACTTTTATTTAGTCAAATTAACAAAGATATTACAAGTGAAGACATAAAAAAATTTATCAAAAAGTTTACTACTGACTTAACAAAATCAAAGCTGAAAGATAAGATTGATATTCAATTTAAGCCACTCATTAAAGTACATGAAGATTTTAATTTTCTATTGTTTAGAACTTTAAGCGCAACAAATTTAATCAGAGCATATTTATCTAATCATGAATTTGGCTTAGATGAGCAAGGTGATAAATTTGAAAAAATTATTGAAAATTACTTTTTAAAATGTTTTAAAGATGTTAAAAAAAGTTTACAGTTCAAAGATAAACAGAATGAACAAGGTGAAATAGATATTTGTGTTCTAGGGAATAAAAATATTTATTTTATAGAGTGTAAAAATAGATTGCATCCAATTTCGGCAACTTCAGCAACAAGTAATTATGAATATATAATTAAAGCTTCTAAAGAACAACTACCAAAAGCAGTAAATTATTTTAATGAAAATAGAAATGCTTTTATAAAAAAGTATTTTAATAAAGATATTATCGATGTAGATGATTTTGCGATTCATCAAGTAGTGATACTATCTAATCGTAATGTATCTGGTTTGAATATTGATGATGTAGCAATTAGAGATATTTATTCACTAGAACGCATTTTAGAAGTAGGCTATACACAACAAGGTTACATTTCAAAAGATGATGAGAGAGAATTTGATGATATTTCAGAAAAAATATATTTTTGGGAGAATAAAGTTTCTTTTCAAGAAAGTGATTTAGTTGATTATTTATCAAGTGAATCCAAGTTTTTTAATTCTTTGGAAAATATTGCCATTGAACAAGTACGAGAAGAGCATTACAAAGATTACATTTTTAGAGATTACGTTTATGCCTATGAGGCATATCAAAAGTGAAAAAGGAAAACTCGATGTATGAAACAAAATTTTGCAAAGTCAAATACTTGCAAAAACACAATGCCATATTTTGCCAATGGAAACAGTTTTGCAAGGGGGATGATTATAAAAATCCTTTTGAATATGGACTCAAGCTCATCCATGAAAAAAATGCGACCGTGTGGATAACTGACACAACCAATGGTTTTGAAAATGATAGCGAAGATACTATATGGTTATTTGAAAGTTTTATGCCAAAAATCATAGAAAGCTCTTGTGATACTATTGTCTTTATTATCAAAAAAGATAGTTTTTTAAAAGATGAGATAGATGGACAAACCAAGGGATTGTCTCAATATTTCAGTGTTAAACAAATAGAAGAACTAGAAGATTTGCAAATAATATAAAAAAGGACTACCATGATTTTAGATTTCTTAACTCTTAGCGAATCGAAAAAATACAGCATAATAAGTAATACTATTTCCCCTCGTCCAATTGCTTGGATTAGTACTGAAGATAACGGTGTTGTGAATCTAGCACCCTTTAGTTACTTTGCACCTCTAAGCTCAGAGCCTCCGCTTGTTATAGTCTCCATCGCAAATAAAGAAGAGACAAATGAGTTAAAAGATACTTTAGCAAATATTCTTAAACACAGAGTATGTACTATTAACCTTGCACATAAAGAGTTGCTTCAAGATTTGATACATTCTAGTGAAGATTTACCACATGATGTAAGTGAATGTGAGCATTTTAACATCTCAACAAAAAGCGTTTTAGATGGCTATCCGCCAATAGTTGAAGATGCAAAATGTGCCTTGTTTTGTGAGTTTGTCAAAAGTGTAGATATAGGTAGCAGATATGAACCTATAATACTTCAGATAAAACATATTTACATAGTAGATGAAAATATAAATGAAAAAAATCATATCCATTTAGATAATATCGGAAGAGTTGGAATGGAGTTTTTAGTTGATGCGAAAAGAGTTCATTAATTAGCATGTGGAAATCCAAAGGAAAAAAATGAGCGATAAAATCCGTTGCGGGTGGGTGAAATTAAGTGATCCCATTTATGTGGCTTATCATGATGAAGAGTGGGGCAAACCATTGCATGACGATATGGCTCTTTTTGAACTTTTTAGCCTTGAGACACAATCGTGTGGGCTTAGTTGGCTCACTGTGCTTAAAAAACGAGAAGGATATAGGAAAGCATTCGAAGGGTTTAATTTGCAAAAAGTTGCCGCATTTTCCAATGATGATATTGATAGGATAATGAAAAGTGGACTTGTTATAAAAAGTCGTCCAAAGATAGAAGCTATCATAGCAAACGCCAAAGGATTTTTGGAGATAGTAAAAGATTTTGGCTCTATCGATAGTTATTTTTGGGGCAAAGTAGGGGGAGCACAAATCATCAATGATGTACCTTTTTATAAAGATGCGCAATGTACTTCTAGTATCTCTGATGAGATAACCTTTGAGCTTAAAAAACGAGGATTTAAATTTATAGGCTCTACTACCATTTATGCATTTATGCAAGCATGTGGTATGGTAGACGATCACGAAAATGAGTGCATATGCAAGAAAAATTTTAACTAAAGAGATGTTCCCATAAAATTTTTATGCCGATTGCTATAAGTACAACTCCACCGATGAACTCTGCTTTGCTTTCTAACCAAACACCACTTTTAAATCCTACAAATACACCAATATATGAAAATAAAAAAGTAATCATTCCAATAGATATTATGCTTAACCAGATAGGGGCATCAAAAAGACTAAGTGTAAAACCAGCAGCCATAGCATCTATACTAGTAGCGATAGCAAGTGTGAGTAAAATATAATTTGAAATATGACTTATGTCTTCTGTGGTATCTTCACTTCGTGATTCGTATATCATTTTTGCTCCAATCAAAAAGAGCAAGATAAATGCTATCCAATGATCAATAGACTCTATATATTGTCCCAGTCCCACGCCAGCAAAGTATCCAACAAGTGGCATAAATGCTTGAAAAAAACCAAATAATAAAGCAACTTTGAGTGCTATAAGTTTTGTGTCTCTGTACTTTTTGGCTCCCAATCCTATGGAAACAGCAAAAGCATCCATACTAAGTGCAACTGCTAAGACGATAACATCGATCATTCTACCCCTTTATTCAAAAATAGTTTTTAACTCTTGTGGAATTTTTGTTATCTTTCCACTTTTATCAACAAAGCCTACTTTTATTTCCATTTCAAATATTTTTTCATCTTTTAAAAATATAGTTTGTTTTAAGAGCAAACTAACGTTTTTATTTTCTAAAAGTTCAGTTTTAACTTCTAAAATATCGCCTAATTTGGCAGACTTGATAAATTTACAAGTCATAGAGCCTGCTACAAAATGACATCCATTCATCTCTGGGCTTAAGTCATTTTCAAAAAAGACTTCACTTCTAGCTCGTTCGCAATATTTGATATAATTCGCGTGATAAACTATACCGCCTGCATCGGTATCTTCATAATAGACTCGTATTTTCACTATCCATCCTATTGAATATATCATAAATTATACAAGGGCATAACTTTGATGGTGCTTTTTGGAAATAGAATTTAATTTTGTTCATAAATATGATTTTAGATGTTATAATTTGATATATTTGAGTAAAATATTTTAGTTATAGGCAATATCAATTTGGAAATAGGAATGATATGAATATCTTAGTAACGGGGGCATCTGGTTTTATAGGTTCGGCTATCGTAAATGGATTGGATAAAAAAGACAATACTATTTTTATGGGGTTGAGATCCAGTAAAGATTCAAATCCTCATACTATCATCTGTGATTTTTCAAAAGATTTTTCTATCGATATTTGGAAAGAGCGTTTGAAAGATATCGATATTGTCATCAATGCCGTTGGCATCATTGCTGAAACAAAAGAGCAGAAATTTTCAGATTTGCATACAAAAGCTCCAATAGCACTTTTTAAAGCTTGTGAGCTAGCTGGAGTTAAAAAGGTTATTCAAATATCTGCTTTAGGCACAAATGCAAATGCTATTACACAGTATCATAAAAGTAAAAGAGAGGCAGATGAATATCTAAGAAATTCAACACTTCATTATTGTATATTGAAACCATCTATCGTATATGGGGAAGATGGAGTTAGTACAGAGTTGTTTAAAGGACTTTCCGCACTTCCTGTAACTCCTATTATTGATGATGGAGAACAGCTTTTACAACCTATATACATAAATGATTTAGTAAAAACACTCAACACCTGCGTGAAAGATAATAAAAATAAAAACCTAGAGCTTGATTTAGTTGGACCAAAGGCTATTTCATATAAAGAGCTGTTGAGACTCTTTAGAGCTTGGTTAGAAAAAAAACCAGCTTTAGAGATAAAGATACCGCAAAGCCTTTTTTTTATGGGTAGAGTATTGAATGAGCCAGCCATATCCAAAGATAATCTAATTATGTTAAAGCAAGGTAATAGTAGCGATGTAAAACCATTGGAGGATTTTTTGGGTACTCCTATGAGATCAATGCAAGAAACAATCTTTGCTAAAAATGCCACCCCAGCACAAAAGCTTGCGGCCAATTTTTATTTTATGCCTATTTTGAGTCAATTTGTTTTGGGTTTTATATGGATATGGACAGCTATAGTTTCTGCTTTTTTATATCCTCATGATTTGGCCATAGCACTTCTCAATAATGTTGGCATCTCAGGTGTTTTTGAAGAACCTCTTTTATATCTGGCATCGTTGTTGGATTTTATCATCGGTATTTTGACTATAGTGGGATGGAGACTTAAAGAACTTCTTGTTTTTCAATTGATAGTCATTTTGGTTTATACGATCATTTTGACTTTATTTGCTCCATACCATTGGCTACATCCTTTTGGCCCACTTTCAAAAAATTTAGCCCTTTTGATGATGATATATATGATGTTACTTATGAAAGTAAAAAAATGACTTATAAAGTTTTGCTTTTTGTACACATTATAGGAGTAATTCTTTTTTTGGGCGTAGGAGCTGGATCCGCATTTTATAAGCTTATGACAGATAGAAGTAAAAATATTCAAGCCATTGTAAAAGTAAATAGCATAGTCGTTTTAGCTGATTGGTTGTTTACTACCCCAGCAGTTCTCATCCAGCCTATCAGCGGTGTTGCTTTGGCTTATGTTTTAAATGTTTCTCTTATGGAGCCATGGTTGTTTGTCTCTATCATTTTGTATATTTTATCCATAAGTTTATGGTTGATAGCAGTTTATACACAGATAAAAATGAAAGATATTTCGCTTGATGCATTAGAAAAAGGCATAGAACTTGGTGATGAATATCAAAAGTATGTGAGATGGTGGATTTGGCTCGGCATCCCATCTTTTTTATCTATGTTTTTAATGATGCTCTTGATGATGTTTCATTATTGGATTGTTGGCTCGTAGTTGCTCTCGTTCCACCTCTCCCGAGATGGATGTATACTAAAGCTCAAAACAAAATATGACAATTTGTCACATTTTTTACCCGTCAGCAAATAAAATCATAGAATATCATATAGAGTATTTATAGCTTTTAACAATATAGGTTAATTATTGAAATCAAATAAATACAATCTTGACAAACTGTATAAAATAGGATACAATAATGTATGAGATAGTTACAACCGAACTATTTACTAAGTGGCTTGATAAACTAAAAGACACAAAAGCTAAAATCTCAATCGCTAGAAGGATTGAGCGAATGAGTATAGGGCTTTTTGGTGATAATAAGTTTATAGGGGATGGAATTAGCGAACTTCGTATAGATACTGGAGCTGGCTATAGAGCGTATTATACTATTGATAATGGTAGGATTATAATTTTATTAATTGGTGGAGACAAATCTACACAATCAAGAGATATATTAAAAGCCAAAGAGTTAAAAAAGGAGTTAAAATGAAATTAACACACTTTGATATGTCAAAATATTTAGATAGCAATGAAGCTATTGAAGAGTATCTCAATCAAGTATTGGAAGATGGAGATAATACAGAGTTTATAAGAGCCATAGGATACATAGCTAAGGCTAAAGGCATGAGTGCTATAGCAAAAGATACTGGTTTAGGGAGAGAGAGTTTATATAAAGCTTTTAATGGAGATGCAAATCCTAGATTTGACACGGTAATGAAAGTAATAAAATCACTTGGTATAAAACTTTATACTCAAACGCATGTCAAAAAGGTGGCTGTATAAGCAAGGTTAACAATTAAATCTACTTCGGATATAGTAATAGTATATCAAATAGACTCGTATTTTCACTATCCATCCTACTAAATATATCACAAATTATACAAGGGCATGACTTTGATGGTGCTTTTTTGGTTATGTGACTGAAGTTTGATTTTAAAATATACGACACATTGGATATAATATTTTTTTAAAAAGTTGCAAATTAAGTCAATATTTACGATTAATATAACATAGTGCAAATTTTTAATTTATTTTCGTGACAATTAAATAAGAAAAAGATAAAATATTAAAAATAAAAGGAGGTAAGAAAGATGAAAGAAAACGCTACGGCACTGTCTTATTTGTTTACCCCTACTGTTTTAAAAGAGATGTATGAAAATAAATCATCTAATAAGCTTATAAATGTATTTCGAGAATCAAATATTCAAAACTTACTTTATGAAAATACAACATTAAAAGAGCTATTTGAAAATGCCTATAAGCAGTTACTCAAAACTTATAGAAATGAGTATGTTTTTAAAAATGCTATTGCTAAAAAGATTTTATTGGGTAGGCATTCTATCAATTCATCTACACTATTTACAGAGTTTAGAGTGGAAACTTCAAAAGCTGATGTTGTGATTTTTAATGGTACGACACATGTTTATGAAATAAAAACTGAACTAGATACTATTGAGAGACTTGAAAATCAAATAGCAAATTATAAAAAAGTTTTTGAGTTTGTAAATGTAGTAACCGTAGAATCTAAAGTCAAGACTATTGAAAAAATTATTGATGAAGATGTGGGGATACTAGTATTAACAGAACAGTACACTCTTAATACAATAAGAAAAGCAAAGTCAA
The DNA here is from genome assembly GCA_001493195.1 of Sulfurovum sp. enrichment culture clone C5. Lineage (GTDB taxonomy): Bacteria > Campylobacterota > Campylobacteria > Campylobacterales > Sulfurovaceae > BN30871. The sequence goes on from FAXN01000023.1 coordinate 49,977, forward strand.
ACTTAGCAAAACTAGATAAAGCATCTCTTTTTAATCTTTTGAGAAAAAATGAGTATCTAAAAATAATAAAAAAACAATTTGGTTATATCCCTGATGTTCCAAATACAAAGATTTATACAGCGTGTTTACAGTTATTTGTAACATTATCTATAAACGAAATTCATAAAATAGTTTTGCAAACTCTAAAAAATCGTGTAAGCTATAAAAATTTAGTGAGCAATATAAAACAGTTTCCAGATTCGCTTAAAGTTGCCATTTTGGAAGCAAATTTAAATCTTGAAGAACAAAAAGAGTTTTTAAAATTATTAAACACAAAGGTAAACAATATCTTTTCACAAAGGGGTAAATATGTATCATCCATATCTTAGAGGTAAGCAAAATGAATTAATCTTGCTAAGAGAAAATGCAAAATTGTTAAGCAGTACAGGAATGATTCCTATTATTGAGCCAGTTAAGACAAATCTTGCTCCTTTAGAAAAGGCTATAGAGAGCTTAATGGATGAAAATGTGTCATTTGTTTTGATTATCAATCCACGACACGGAGAGTTGAAAAATAATCCATTACCTATTTTTGATAAGATCAATAATTTAACTTCAAAAGCAAATTATGAAAATTTTACTTGGGGGTATATTGTAGATCCAAATAGTAGTCTTTTGGATGTAAAAGATTTTTTAGACAAATTCACTCAACAACCTATAACATTTATACATGATGGATTCACTAAAGGAAAAGATTTTGCAGTATTGTTAGAAGATTATTCTAATATTCGAAAACATATTTTTTTAGATAATCAAAAGTTGTATCAAAAAGCATTTAAAAAAGAAGACATAGAGAGAGTTTTAATTCGTGATGGTTTTAAAAAACAAGATGCAAATAAAGATTATCCAGAAGATGAACTTTTTTCTGAACTTCATTTAACTTATGAAGATGAAGGTATGAATGGATTTGGAGATTTTTTAATAGTCGGAGACAATTATTCAGATGGTGGTGGACCAGCATATGCCGTTACTTTGCATTTAACTTATATTGATAATGAAGATGATTTAATTCATATAAAACATTTTATTTCAGATACTACAAATACACCCAAAGATCCTGCTGGTAAATTTGCCGAGGCTTTAAGTAAACTTGTTGAAAGAGTTGAAGAAGATGAATTAATCTATAAAAGTGATGCATATAAACAATATAAAGATTTTTACGATAGAGAACATTTCCCAGGATTAGGTGTAGCAAAAAAGTTATCTATGCAACACCATATTGAAACATTAGCAAAATTCTTAAGTAAATAAAATGAATTGTTGCTCAAATTGTTTTAACGATGATTTTTTATCTCAACAAATCAAAGATTTATCGAAACAAAATGGAGATTGTGATTATTGTAAAACTGAAAATATTGCAACCATTGATCCTGTAGCACTAAGTGATTATTTTCAACCATTGATTGATTTGTATGATGTTGCAGAAGAAGGAAAATCTTTACCTGTTATGTTAAAAAAAGACTGGGTACTTTTTTCTAAACTTGAAATTGATTTAGCAAAACTATTACTAGAAGATATTTTAGAAATAAAGTTTGATGAACTATATATTCCAAAAGCAAATATCAATGTTAGTAATATTTTAAATTGGCAAGATTTCAAAAATGAATTAAAACATGACAATCGATATTTTCCAAAAAAAGCACCAAGTTATGAGCATTTAAATGGTTTATTACAATATCTTATTTTGCCAAGTGAAATAGTTCCAAGGTACCTATATAGAGCTAGAATTAATGAAGATGATAATCCTATAACTATTGATTATATGGGTAAACCACCTGCCAAGATATCTACAGCAGGAAGAGCCAATCCAATAGGAATACCTTACTTATATACGGCTTCAAATATTTCAACTGCAATTGCTGAAATTAGACCTCATAAAGGTGATGGTGTAACAGTTGCAAAGTTTGACATTTTGGAGCCTCTGAAATTAGCAGATTTAAGAAATCCAAGACAGTCAATATCACCGTTTGCATTAGATGAAGACGAACTAAACCAAATATTTTTAGATTTAGATTATCTGTGTCATTTAGGTGAAGAATTATCAAAACCTATTTTGCCGAGAGAAGCACATTTAGAATATCTATCAAGTCAATATCTTTGTGAATTAATCAAGCATTGTGGTTTTGATGGTGTGGTGTATAAAAGTTCGGTAGGAGATGGTGACAACTTTGCTATTTTTTACGATGAAAAATTAAAGGCAAGTGAAATTGAATGGTGTAAAATTAATAATGTGAAATTTGAATTTAGTATTTTGCAAACCTAACAATTTAATGAGCAAGTAATAAATAGCACCTTTGCAATATTCTTATTTTTATGTTTATACACTAATAAAAATGAATTTGAGGATTCAGTAATAAATGATTTTTTAAAAACCTCGCTTCGGAACGATTTTTGCATATAGTCATAGTATATCAAATAGTAGTATTTGTAAATCCATTATGATAGAAGAAATATGAACTGTGCAACACCTGAGGGAACTTATCAATTTGCTAAGCATTTTAATGATTATAAAGATTTTTATACAAAATCAAATAATTTAGTGTTTTCCAAACTTGGAATCGGTACTTTTAACAAAGAACCATATAAGGAAGAAAATTATCTGTTTCATTATATAGAAGGTATAAAACAGGCTGTGCGTAGTGGCATAAATCTCATTGATACAGCTTCAAACTATCGCTATGGGGAGAGTGAAAAAGAGATTGGTACAGCTTTACAAGAACTCTTTGCATCAGATGAAATCACAAGAGAAAATGTCATAGTTTGTTCAAAGGGTGGTTTTATACAACTCTCATACCCATTTCCCAAAAATCCATATGAGTGGATTAACGAAAATATCATAAACGCAAAATTAGCTTTGGCAGAAGAGATTGAGCTTGATCAACACTGTATGACTCCAGATTTTTTAGAGTATTCTTGTAAAAAATCGTTAGAAAATTTACAACTTTCTTGCCTTGATATATATTTTTTGCATAATCCAGAAATGCAATTAGCCAGACTTGGCGAAGAGGCTTTTTATGAAGAGATAGAAAAAATATTTATTCGTTTTGAAAAGTTAGCAGATGAGGGATTGTTTAAATATTATGGTGTTGCTGTGTGGAATGCATTTATATTAGACTTTAGTGAGACAGAATATATCAGCTTAGAAAAATTAGTCAGAATTGCACAAAAAGTTGGTGGGGAAAACCATAGATTTAGGTACATTCAAACACCTTTTAATATCGCTAAAACGCAAGCTTATAGTGTAAATACCCAAAAAGTGAACGATGAGTCTTGTACGCTTATTCAAGCAGCGCGAAGATTGGGAGTTGATATCATAAGCAGTTCGTCTTTATTGCAAATGAATTTATTTAAAAAATCTTTCAATAGAGAAGTCGGTTTTATACTTGATGAAAGTATGACGCTTAAAAATGATATTCAGCTAGCACTGCAATTTGTTCGTTCTACATCAGGAATAATTAGTGGCTTATTTGCATCAAAAGTGCCTGTAAATATCAAAAACAATATCAAGATAGCATCGATTAAGGCAACACCGCCAAGTCGATACAATCTTCTATATAGGCTTTAAAATGATACATGATGTAATCGTAATAGGTGGTGGAATAGGTGGGCTCATGGCAGCCATAGAGGCAAAAACTCCAGCAAATAGAGTAGCACTTTTGACAAAAGGAAATCTTTTTAAATCAAATAGTGCACTTGCAAGTGGTGGCATAAATGCTGTATTGAATCCATACAATACCAAAGATATTCAAAGTCATATAGATGATACTACAAAAAGTGCTTATGGATTGGGTGATAAAAATAACATTAAATATATGTGTAATCAAGCTCCATCTATTATAAAAAAATTAACGCAATATGGAGTTAATTTTGATAAAGATGAAAGTGGAAATATAGCCCAAAGAAGCTTTGGAGGAGGAAGTGTAAGACGAACTTGTTTTGTAGGAGATACCACAGGTTCACAAATCATTCAAACTCTAATAAAGAAAGCTAAAGAGGTTGGGGTAACTTTTATAGTAAATAATTTTGTTATGAATCTAACTACATATAATGGCAAAATAAGTGGAGTTGTTGCCTTGCGAAGATTTGACTCTTCAGTCGTTGTCTATCCTGCTAAAAGTGTTGTTTTAGCTGGCGGTGGATATGCTGGAATATATCGTGGATTTAGTACAAATGCAAGCGATTATACAGGAGATATGTTGGCAATCGCTCTAAGAGCAGGACTTCGTCTTGTGGATATGGAATTTGTACAATTTCATCCAACTGGATTTGTTGCTACAAGTTACCTTGTAAGTGAAGCTGCAAGGGGAGAGGGAGGCTTTTTAGTCAATAGTGATGGAGATAGGTTTGTAAATGAACTCGACAAAAGAGATGTTGTGGCAAGAGCAATAAACGAGCAGATAAGTTTAGGAAAGAAAGTTTTTATTGACCTTAGGCATTTAAGTAAGGAGTTGATTGAAAAAAAATTACCATCACTTTATAAGTCCGCATTTTTGCAAGCAGGAATTGATTTGGCTACTGAGTTATTGCCCATAAAACCTGTCGCTCATTATACAATGGGTGGAATTGAGGCAGATGGAGTTGAAACTGATATAAAAGGACTTTTTGTTTGCGGTGAGTGTGCATCTAACGGCGTACATGGTGCAAATAGATTGGGCGGAAATTCTCTACTAGAAGGGGCAGTATTTGGAGAATTGGCAGGCAAAAAAGCATTGGAAAATAGCCATAAAGCGGATTTTTTACCTATAGACTATAGTGAAGTTATCAAGGATATAAAACTTGTTGATAAGATTTTTGATTCCGAAACAACGAAAAATTTTAATGCCATGAGGATAAGTCTAGGCAAAATGATGTTTTTAAATGTCGGTATAGAGAGAAACGAAGATGGTTTGGCAAAAGCGTTTGATTATATAAGTTATCTTAGGAGCGAAGTTCCAACACTTCATTGTATCCATAAGGAGAGAACGAATAATGTAGAGTTGATTTCTATTTTGGAGCTTAGAAACTCTATCGAAATTTCAGAAGCCGTAATCTTGTCTGCATTAAAACGCAAAGAGAGTAGAGGTGCTCACTATAGAAGTGATTATAATATTGACAATCAAGAGTATAAAAAATCTATAGTTATAGAGGAGCTTAAAAGAGGGATATTAAGAGCACATTTTAAAGAAAATAAGTTTTTATATAGTATAAGAAAACTTTTTAAACAAAAAGCAATTTAATCAAAAAAGGAATAAAAAAATGGCAAAAGTAATGTTAAGAGAGCAAAATGGAGAGATATATTTTTATATTGCAAAGAAAGATATGGAAGAGACCATAGAAACTATTGAGTTTGATGGTGATGAAAAATGGGGTGGTGAAGTAGAGCTTAGCAATGGCGAAATATGGTGGATAGAGCCAGGAGTTAAAAATTTACCAAAAGAAGAAAATTGTAAAAAAATATCAGACTGATTAATTTATAATCAATAAAACTGTTTCTTATTGTGACAAGAAATTGTATAATAAATAATCAATAATAAGAAAGAGGATTATATGGAAGAGCTTTGCGGTAGTTGTATCATGCAAAAGGAATTATCCGTATTGTATGATATTGCTAACTTAATGTCAGGGTCAAGGGATATCGTAAAATCACTTGAAAATTCCATTTTGGCACTTAAAAATTCTCTTGAATTAGAAAACTGTGTAATTTACAAATTGGATAATGATATCCTTAGTGTGTTTGC
>FAXN01000024.1 GCA_001493195.1 Sulfurovum sp. enrichment culture clone C5
ATGATGTCAAAAATTACACCTACTCTTTCTGCAGCAACAGGAGATGCAAATATAACAAAAGTTTCTTCTTCTGATGCAAATATGACAGAAGACTCAAATACTACAATGTCAATGGCACCAAAAAGCGAAGAAGATATATTTGCAGAATTTGATATCTCCGCACCGTTTAAAGAGTCTCAAGAAAAGATAAATGAACACATGGTTCACGAGCTTTACGGGGAAGAAGGCATCAAATCACTTAAAGAGCATGGTGTGTTTTATCCAAACATGAAGCAATTTTTTAAACAAGTTTCAGCTAATGAATATCAGCACTATCCAGAAAGTGAAAAAGCATATACAGTAAATAGTGGAGCACCCACAACGTCTAGTGGAAAAGTAGAGTGTAACTTAGCATTCTTGGCAGAAAAAGGCAATGACCCTATGCCAACATGGAAAAAAGAGTTTTCTTTTGTCGTTCCAAATGGTAAATTTAGACTACTAACTGGACGCCATGCTCAGTTTACCCAAACAGGGACATCAAACAATTCAATATTGCACGATTTGCTTCCAGAAAACTATATTTGGATAAACAATAAAGTAGCCGAAAAGATGGGAATCGAGTTTGGAGATGAAGTTGAAGTTTCAAGTTCTGTGGGAAAAATTACTATCAAGGCATATCCAACAGTACAAATAGGGCCAAATGTTGCATTTTTTATTCATGGGTTTGGCTCGCAGAGTGAAGAGTTGACTTGGGCGTATAAAAATGGTGCAAGTGACAACGCTATTATAGTAGATAATGAAGAGCCTGTTTATGGTGCAGCAGCTATGCATGAAACTAATGTTGAAATAAGAAAGGTATAGAATATGGCAAATTATGCAATGGTATTGGACTATAAAAACTGTATAAATTGTAAAGCATGTGAAGTTGCTTGTAAAGAGGAGAATGGGGTTCAGCTTGGTGCTGATAAGCATAGGATTTGGGTCGGCTCAATGAATCCTGAGGGGGAGTGGCCATTGTTGAATATTGCATCAGCTGCATTTTTACCTAGTCAGTGCCAACAGTGTGAAAATGCACCTTGCGAAGATGTTTGCCCAACACAAGCCACATATTATGACAAAAATGGAGTCGTTCAAGTTGATAGTGAAAAGTGCATATTGTGTAGCTACTGCATGGTAGCTTGTCCTTATGACGCTAGATATGTTGATGATAGAACGATGACAGTAGATAAATGTACTTTCTGTAGTGACACTAGGCTTGCTCGAGGAGAAACAACAACAGCTTGTC
>FAXN01000025.1 GCA_001493195.1 Sulfurovum sp. enrichment culture clone C5
CAATGTTGAAGAAAAAGAAGGAGCTCACAAATGATAGAAAATACTATAAATGCAACACATGCAATAGTTTCACTAGATGTTCCGCTTCCTGGTATTATATGGGGATGGATGATAACACTAAATATGTGGGCAAAAAGCATAGGCACAGGTGTTGTAATGGTCGGGGCTTATTTGCTTTATAAATACAAAAAAGAAGATATAAAAAATCTAAGATGGTTAATGCCAGTTATTTCATTTGTAGCATTAAATGTTTTCTTGCTTTTTACTTTACTTGATTTACATCAACCACTTAGAATGGTAAACATATTTTTTCATCCTCACTTTACTTCAGCGATTACAGTGGGAGCTTGGATGGCAACAATATTTACGGGAATTATGACTGTAATGGCAGTTATTGGACTTTTTGGTGAATATCCATATCTTATAGGAACAAATAAAATCACCAAATTGGCTAGAGAAAATGGTCAACTTTATGACAAACTCTTGCCATTTGCAATTCTTTTGGCAATTCCTGTTACTCTCTATACGGCTATCATAATGGCAGAAGCAAGTGCTAGAGAACTTTGGCAAGCCCCAGGAGAAATGGCACAGATGATGTTAGCAGCATTTATGGCCGGAAGTGCAACGCTTTTGCTATTCTCTAAAGAATGGAGTAATGATGTCAAGCAAAGATTATCAATGATTTTAATCACTGCTGTTTCTGTGAGTTTTATACTGTATATGGGAGAGTATTTCTTTTCATTCAAATCTAGTGAAGCTGAAGCTACTTTGGCATTTATCCATCTTGGCGGATCTTATAGTTTAGAGTTTTGGTTTGCAATGATTGTTGGATTTATTGCACCTATTTTTATTTTGAAAAATGGGATAAAAGAAGAAAACTTTACACTTATTAGAACGGCTGCACTTATGGCGCTAATAGGACTATATTTTGCAAAAGATGTTTGGTTGAAAATACCACAAATGATACCACTAAGCTAAGGAAATAGAAATGACAAAAAAAATGAATACACAAAATAAAAGTTTTTTTGAAAGCAGAAGAACATTTCTTAAAACATCTGCACTTACAGTAGCTGGTGCTGGTATAGCAAAGGGTATATTTGAAAGCGTTGTAGCTACCGAAGCAAATGCAGACGCAAACTTTACATCAACTCCAAAAAATCTAGCATTTTATCCTCCACTTGAAGAGTGGGATAGCTACAAAGAACTTGACGGAAATGACTGGAAAAGAGGTGGTGTCGGCAGAAATGGTATAGAATCAGAAGATAACCCTGATGGTATAAAAGTCAATGAATATATGCTTGTACCTTCAATATGTTCAAACTGTGAAGCAGCTTGCGGAATAACTGGATGGGTGGAAGTTGGTAAATATAAACAAACAAAAGATCCGAGAGATTTAAAATTACATAAATATATGGGAAATCCATTGCATCCAGCAAGTCGTGGCAGAAACTGTGGCAAGGGATATGCAATCAAATCACAAATGTAT
>FAXN01000026.1 GCA_001493195.1 Sulfurovum sp. enrichment culture clone C5
GATCCAGACCGTATCCCATTCCCTCTTAAGCGTGCACCAGGCTCAAAAAGAGGTGAAGGTAAATGGGTTAGAACATCATGGGATGAAGCTATGAGCACAATTGGCAAAAAAATGCATGATACATTAAAAAGTGGCGACGAAATGTCAAAAAAAGCCATAATGTATCATGTAGGAAGACCAAATGAAAGTGGTTTTGGACATAGGGTGCTTTATACTATGGGGGTAGATGGTCATAATTCACATAGTAATGTATGCAGTGCTGGAACGAGACAAGGACTTACACAATGGACTGGAGATGATAGACCGAGTCCTGACTGGGCGAATAGCAAACTTATATTTTTGCAATCTTCCCATGCAGCCGATGCTGGACACTTTTTTCAGCAACATGCAGGTTTTATTGCAGATGCTAGAAAAAAAGGTGCTAAACTGATAGTTATGGATCCAAGGATGTCAAACTCTGCTGGGATGGCTGATCTATGGGTTCCTATTTGGCCAGGTACTGAAGCTGCACTTTACTTGTATCTTGTAAATCGTATTGTTAATGAAAAAGACCAAAAATCTAGCAAAAGCTATATAGATCACGACTTTATGAAAACATGGGTGAACTGGAACGTACTTCTTGCAGATAAAGAGTATCTTAATTTTATGCTATCACAAGGATACATATCACAACTACCACAAGGCGAGAGTTATGAAGATTTTGTTATGTTGTTGCAAGATATGTATAAACCATACACGCTTGCATTTGCCGCAAAAGAATGTAGAGTTGAAGAAAAAACTTTAGATAAATTATTTGATATGTTCATAGAGGGCGGAGACAAGGTAACAACATATTTCTGGAGAGCTGGAACAATAGGCAATCGTGGTGGTTGGATGAATGTAAGAGCTGGAGTGCTTGCTTTAGCACTTAGAGGATGTATGACTGGTGACGTTGGAAATAATGGATTTTATGGTTTTCATGAAATTTTTGTAAATGCTAAGGGAGATGCGGCAACTCAGGCAGGTAAAAAACCTGGTAAAGTTGATACATGGAATGAACTTTTGTTTCCACCAGACTTTCCTCTAGCTACAAATGAACCAAGCTTTTTATTACCTCATTTATTGGATGATGAAAAATGGCAAGACGATTGGAGTAAAAAAGGTATAAATATACCTAAAAAACTTGCTGTTTATATTCCTAGAATGTATAATCCTGTATGGATAAATCCGGATGGCTTTAGATGGATTGAAATACTAAAGAGAGAAGACAAGATGGAGCTTACTGTAAATTTATCTCCAACATGGTCTGAAACCAACTGGTATTGTGATTATATTCTTCCTACTGGTCTTGCAGGTGAGCGACATGATGAACACTCTGAGGCAACAAAACCTGCAAGATGGTTAGCATTTAGACAGCCTGTTCTTAGAGTTGCTCTAGAAAAAATGGGTTGGAAACCAAAAGATCCTACAAGGGCTACACTTGAAGCACATATGGCAAGTGGACTTGGTGAAGTTTGGGAAGAAGTAGAGTTTTGGGCAAACATAATGGTATATCATGTAGACCCTGACGGAAGTTTAGGAGTTAAGCAACACTGGGCGTCAAAAGAAGATTCTAATCGTCCTATAACAATTCCCGAATGGTATCAAGCTGTTTTTGATAATGTACACAAACTAAAAGAAACTGCATCAACTCACCCTAAATATGCAAAAACGAAATATCCAAATTATTACATGATGAGAGACCTAGGTACTTGGCTAGAAGCAGACAATGTATTTCGCCCTCATGAAAAAGAATTAAAAAATGAAGATGGTATAATAGAATCAATGCATGTAAAATATGATTCGAGTACTATTAGTACTGAGCCAAATGGTGTAGTAAAAGCTAAATTAGTAGACGGAGACGAAGTAAAAGCAATTGGGCTTAAAATGGGTGATAATATTATCCAAGGTCTTGGTACATCAAGTCGCAAATTTGAGTTTTTCTCCAAATGGATGGTGGAATGGAAATGGCCAGAATATGCAATACCAATTTATCCAACCACAAAAGAGCAAAGAGAGAAAATGGTTCACATTGTAAGTCAAATACACCATGATCATATGACAAAAGAAAATGATTTTGCTCTAAATCCTATATTTAGATTACCATACAATATTCACACAAGAAGTGTGAATTCAAAACATCTTATGGAGATATCTCAAAATCATAATCCTATATGGATAGCATCTTCTGATTCCACTAGACTTGGTATTAAAAGAGGAGATGCTATAAAAGTTACAATTACGGATACTGTAAGTGGTTTGGAGAGTGGATACTTTATAGCAATGGCTGTTCCAACTGAAGCAATTTTACCAGGAACACTAGCATGTTCTCACCATGCAGGAAGATGGAAACTAGTAAATGCAATAGATATTCCAGGCTTCAAAGAAAAGCTAGGTGTTATGGGCGTAGGTGCTCCGCTTTATGATATAACAATGGATGGCAAAACAGGAACTCTAAAACCAAAAGAAGGCATCAAAGATGCTATGTATGAGCGTCGTGATACATGGCAGTTCAAGGAGTTCAATAAAGACCTTGATAATATCTGGTGGGATGGGCTAAGTGGAGCATGGCAAAATGCAGTTGCTCCTGCTCATCCAGATCCGATTGCATGTAACCACGCTTGGCATCAAAAAGTTTCTATAGAGCTGGCTAGCGAAGAACAAACGATTGGCGATATTTATGTTAATTACGAAAATAATTTTAAAGTTTATCAAGCATGGAGAGACAAACTTGCTCGCCCTCTAAATAGTACAAATACAACTCGCAGACCAAAACAGCTCAAAAGACCAGTATGGCCACTTACTGACAATGCAATGTCATGTAAAATAATAAACTAAAATATTTTGCTATACTTTTTAAAAAGTATAGCAAATACTACATTTTTTCAAAATAAAATAGTCAAAAGAGCAACATGACCAAACAAGAAATAGAAAATAGAATTGCAATTTATGCCATCATATCACGACTTATGATGATAGAAGTTGACTGTAAGTTTTTAAAACATATAGAATCAAATGAAGCCATATTGGACTTATTTCCAAACTATAAAAACTGGGAAAAGAAAAAAGAATTTGGTTGTGGGGAATTAATATCAAACTTTTATGATGTCGATTTTGCAAATCTATTTTTAATGCATTTGGTGCCATACGAGAGCTTTTATACTAGAGATGACCAAATGATACAAAGTGCAGGAGAAAACCCTGTCATATCGCTTTATGATGCCCTTGGCTTTAAAGCTAAATTAGAAGTTGCAAGAGTTATTAGTCCAGATCATATAGGAGTTGAACTTGAATTTATGTATATGCTTTGTGATGCTATGCTAAAGGCTTATGAAGCAAATGATGATGAAGGCATAAAAGAGCTTACAAGCATACAGCATGGATTTTTGAAAGACCATATCCTAAAATGGATGCCTATGTTTCTCATAGCCATGAAAAATGAATCTCGAACGCCACTATATCATGATGGAGCTGATCTTACACTGGAGTTTATCTTGAGTGATTTTGAATATTTATCTTCTAAAATTGATACGGAAAAATAGTGAAACTAAATTTCAATCTATCTTCTTGTATCAGAGCTAGTAGCATAAGTTCAAATTGTGAGAAATGTTTAAATATATGTCCCACAAAAACAATAAAACTAGAAAACAATATACCTTCATTTACCCCAGACGAATGTGTATTATGCGGAGGATGTGTTGGCATTTGCCCCACAGAAGCATTTAGCTTGGATGGATTTAATGTTGTAGAGTTTATATTTAACTATTTTGAAACAAATGATATTTTATCTTGTCATAACAATACCCCATGTCTAGCTATCTTTAGCCCAGAAGCATTAATCTCTCTAGCACTTGGCAACAAAGAAGATGTAGTTTTGGATATCGGACACTGTGAAACTTGTAATTTTGCTGAAAATCTATATACTCAAATTAAACACAATATAGACGAAGCAAATTTTATATTATCAACTTTTTGCAACAAACACCTTGTTGCAAAAAACATTAAATTTGAAAATACAAATAATGAAAAAGATACAATTGATAGAAGAACTTTTTTAAATAATTTAAAACCTATAAATTTATTAAAAACAAAAAAGACTCTTGAAGAGAAAATCGATGGCAATGAATCTAAAAAATTTAATTTTGATGAAAACATAATAAACCAAATCAAAACGAAATCCATCCCAGATATTAGAAAACTGTTTTTTACTCTTCTTAAAAATCAAGAAAAGCCACTAATTTACGAAACAATTGATAGCAATGAAATTAGTTTTATGTCTCAAAAATATATTGATAACAGCTGTACAAATTGCCAAATGTGCTACAGAATTTGTCCAACAGAAGCACTAAGTAGTGATAAAAACCATAGTATTATCAATTTTAATGCTATGTTGTGCCTAAAATGTAATTTATGCCACGATGTTTGCATGTATAACTCGATTCATTTACAACAGGCATTTGACATTAAAGAATTTTTTGAACCAACAAAAAAAGTAATGGCACATTTTGATATAAAAAGATGCACTGAATGTAATAACAATTTTACATATTTTGGAGGAGAAGTTATATGTCCAAGATGTGCTATTGAAGAAGAGGAAGCAATTTCTCTACACAAAACCAAAAACAAGGATTTTTGATGAAATCATATGAAGAGTTAAAAAAAGAATTTGAAAACCTCAAAGCAGGTGAAGATTTTTGTATAGCAGGTGAATGCGAAACGGATGCAAGTGGCGATTCAAAAGATTACCCTGATTATACAGAGGCTTTATATAAGTTGTTAATGGCTCCTAGCCTAAATGGAATATATATAACAAGATGGGACTT
>FAXN01000027.1 GCA_001493195.1 Sulfurovum sp. enrichment culture clone C5
AATTTGGTGTGGTGATAGCAATATACTCTATTTTGTCTTTTTTTTCTCTTTGCCATGTATCTACAAAGCTCTCAAATCTCTCAAACTCTGTAAAAAAATCAGCTTTTGGGAAATTACTATCCATGATGCCTATACCATCGTATGGATCAAAAGAGACAACCAATTCATTATCAGTCTCTTTAATCGCTTTCATGTGCCTTGGGGCAATATAACCTGCTGCCCCTATAAGTGCGAAATTTTTTACCTCTACCTTCATCCTTCTACCTTCTACCTTATTTACAGTTTCCATGTAGGGTTTTGCGTAATCCCTTTAACGTCTATAGTGATTGCGTTTCCTTCACTCATGCTTTCAAAATCTTTTTTTGAAATATTTTTAAATTCATCATGGGCAACTGCAACAATTATAGAAGCATATTTTTTAGAATTCAATGGAAGCTCATCTAGGAAATTTAAATTTTTTGTTTCTTTGTCGCTTTTATCAACCCAATAATCATAAACATCTACATGACACTCATATTCTTCAAGTTCTTTTATAATATCCAATACTTTTGAGTTTCTCATATCCGGACAATCTTCTTTGAAAGTAACTCCCAAAACTAAAACATTTGCATTTTTAAGTTTTTTATCTTCTTTTATCATAAACTTGATTGCTTTATCGGCTATCAATTTACTCATGCCATTATTTATGTGTCTTGCGCCAAGAATTAAGTTTGGTGTATAGCCTAAAACTTGTGCTTTATGAGTTAAATAATACGGATCTACTCCTATACAATGTCCACCTACTAAACCTGGTTTTAGTTTTATAAAGTTCCATTTTGTTCCAGCAGCTTCGAGTACTGCATTTGTATCTATTTTCATCACATCAAAAATCATTGCGAGTTCATTCATGAGGGCTATATTTACATCTCTTTGGGTATTTTCTATAACTTTTGCAGCTTCTGCCACTTTAATAGAAGGTGCAAGATGAGTTCCTGCTGTGATAATAGATTTATAAAGCTCATCAACTTTGTTTGCAATCTCAGGAGTACTGCCAGATGTAATTTTGAGTATTTTAGTAACTGTATGTTCTTTGTCGCCTGGATTGATTCGCTCAGGACTATAACCACAAAAAAAGTCAATATTGAATTTAAGTCCGCTCCCCTCTTCTAAAATCGGCACACAAACCTCTTCGGTAACACCTGGATAAACAGTGCTTTCATATATGACGATATCTCCGTTTTTTATAACACTAGATATAGCCTCAGTAGATTTTATGATGGGAGTAAGGTCTGGTTCATTATCACTATTAATGGGAGTTGGAACGGTTACTATGTATATATTACACTCTAATATATCATTTATATCTGTACTAAATTTCATATTATTGTCTAGGCACTCTTTTACTTGTACCTCGGAAAGCTCTAGTGTTCTATCAAATCCACCAAGCAATTCATCAACTCTTGCTTTATTGATATCAAAACCAACCACCACGTACTTACTGCTAAATGCGTGTGCTAAAGGTAAACCTACATACCCAAGCCCAATTATACATATTTTATCGCTCACATTTTACCTTTAAAAATAATATATTATTTTACAACAATATTCATCATAAAACACTTGACTATGCCATTTAAGATATTCATCTTGTAAAAAAGAAAAGGTCTTGATATGTTTCAACTATACACACTTAATCAACTTAAATATCATTATTGTGTTACTTCAAGGCTATAAATCCCAATAAAAATATATAATAAACTACTAAAAATAGGAGAATATTATGTCAACTTTTGAACAAGAATCACTAGATTATCATAAATCACAAAGCGAGTTCGATACAAATGGTAAAATAGGAACACTCATTACAAAACCTTGCGATACAGTAAAACAACTTTCTATGGCATATAGCCCAGGTGTTGCGTATCCTTGTTTGGAAATAGAAAAAGATATCAACACTGCTTATGATTATACAAATAAAGGAAATCTTGTTGCTGTAATTTCTGATGGAACGGCTGTACTTGGTCTTGGCGACATTGGTCATCTTGCTGGAAAACCTGTAATGGAAGGTAAATGTGTTCTTTTTAAATCATTTGCAAAAGTTGATGCTATTGATATAGAACTTAATACAAAAGACACGGAAGAAATTATCAAAACTGTTGCTGCTATTGCTGATACTTTTGGCGGGATAAACTTAGAAGACATTAGCGCTCCAAGATGTTTTGAGATAGAAGAAAGACTAAAAGAGATTTGTAATGTTCCAGTATTTCATGATGATCAACACGGAACTGCTGTCATTACAACTGCTGGACTTATCAATGTTCTTGAGATGAGTGGCAAAAAAGCCGAAGACTTGAAAGTTGTAGTAATTGGTGCAGGGGCTAGTGGAATTGCGTGTGCAAATATGTATAAAGCTCTTGGTGTAAAAAATATCACTATGCTTGATTCAAAAGGCGTTATACATGCTGGCAGAACGGATCTTAATGAACAGAAAAAAGCTTATGCTATTGATACGGAAGATAGAACTCCAGAAGATGCGGCTAAAAATGCGGATATGATACTTGGTCTATCAGGACCTGAGCAAATCAGCAAAGAGATGGTGGCTTCGATGGCAGCTAATCCTATCATTTTTGCTTGTGCAAATCCAACTCCTGAAATTATGCCTGATATCGCAAAGTCTGTTAGAGATGATTTAATCATAGGAACAGGAAGAAGTGACTTTGCAAATCAAGTTAATAATGTTTTAGGTTTCCCTTTTATATTCAGAGGAGCTCTTGATGTGAGAGCAACTAAAATAACTGAAAATATGAAGATGGCTGCTTCTCGTGCACTTGCAGCCTTAGCAAAAGAACCAACTCCTGATTATGTAGCAAAAGCACATGGTAGAGATGACATGGTTTATGGACCTGAATATATCATCCCATCGCCATTTGATAAAAGACTTATGGAGTGGGTATCTTACGCGGTAGCCGAGACTGCAATTGCCGATGGTGTTGCAGGTGTCAAAAACTTTGATATGAAAGCATACAAAGAAAGACTAAAAAAAATGGCTAACTCATAAAATTAAGCGACCAATATAACGCTTGATGCTTTAAATATAGCATAAATATTATCGCCTTTGGCGATAGATAAATCATCAACAGATTCATTTGTAACGACCGCACAAACCACACTGTTGCCTATTGATATTTTCACTTCACTATTAACAGCCCCTCTAATTACTTCTGATACACTACCTTGTATATTATTTCTTGCACTTGTTTTCAATTTTGATTTACTTAGTATGATAGATGATGCTTTTATTATAGCCCCCACAGTATCGCCAACTTTTAGCCCTAAAAACTCTTTGCCTTCATTTGTGATTGTGGCACAAACATGTACTGAATCAGACACATCTACCTTTACTTCTGTCATAACGGCACCTTCTATAAGCTCGACAACTTTTCCCTCAAATTGATTTCTTGCACTTGTTTTCATTGGAAATTCCTTTTTTATTTTAGAGTTATTATTCTAATATTTTATCAAAAAAATGAAGTTTTGGGTATTAAGAATTTTATTTTGTAAAATATTATTAAATAATTCAATATTTTTAATATATAATTTGTTTTATAATGCGGTGGGAAGTAATGATGAAAAGTAACAAAGATTATTTAATATATGCAATTATTTTGTTTAGTTTATTAGGAGGATGTACACCTTCGTATGATTTAACGAAAGACAGCTTTGTATATCAAGGTATAAATTTCGGATCTAATCGTAATAAAAATTTTAAGCTTGGAGTAAAAGATGCTTGTAGTACGGCGGATGGAATTTATACCAAAGATCATAAAAAATTCAACTCTAATGAAAGCTATAGAGTTGGATGGAAACTTGGTAGGCTTAAATGTAAAGGCAAACAATGAAAAAAATACTTTTAATTATAATTTTATTTATTGCTTTGCTAAATGCTGAAAATTTTACTGATTTCAACAAAACCCATTCAGTCAACATTGAAGCTCTTTCTGTAACAAAATTTGAGCTAACCGATATGGATTTTGAAAATCCAGAAATAATTGACCTAGGTGGAAAAGATTTTTTCGTGGTTTCTGTTAGAGAATCTGGTAGCGATGGAAGAATTTATGCGGTAGATAGAGATGGTATCATTTGGTGGAGTGGACAAATCTCTTCTGGTGCAGGCGGTGGACACGAAACAGATAATAATATTTTTCACATACTCTCAAAAAAGCGTTTTCATATGTCAAGCAAATATCCATCCACTGATGGTAAAAATAACATGGATTTTACTATTCGATTTACAGCAGATGGGCAAGCAATACATCTTGGTAATATAGAAGCGATGTCATACGGCTGTATCCATGTAGCAGAAGATGATATCCGTCCTCTTTATAAATGGTCAAAAATTGGGATGCCAGTAGTCATAATGCGAGGAAATTACATTCAATTTTTAAATCAAGAGATAAAAGAATTTGAAAGAGAGATAAAAGAATATGATGAAAAAACTCAAAAAATAAATCAGTAAACTGTATCTATTTTTTTATCTCTTTGATGGCACTATTTTCAAAAATTTTAGTATTTGATACTCTATAAATCGATTCTAGTGCCATAGCACTATTTTTGTTTGGAATTTTACTTGCCTTCTCGTATGCTATTTTTGCTTTATCATATTTTCCATTTGCTTCTAAGACAGTACCATAATCATAAAAAGCAGAGAAACTATGTCCATTAGTAATGATAATCAGCCTTTCAAATAAAGCTTCAGCTTCCAAATAACGACCCTCTTTTATAAGCACAACCCCAGCTAAAAACATCTCTTTTTGATCTTTAGTATAGCTATCTTCTAGTTTATCAATTATCTTTATCTCATAAGTAATTTTCTTCGGAGCAATCTTTCCTACAAAATCATTTATAGCAATATTTTGGGCTTCACTCACAAGCAAAGCATCATCAATATATGGGTAACGATAAAAACTACAATCGGTTTGGGTCACCATATTGTCTATTGGATAAATATATAGCATCTTTTTGCCTGCCGTTATTTCTATATTTCCTCTTAGGTGTACACTTTTTTCTAAACATAACTCAATTTCAACTTCTTCTCGTGGAAAATTCTTTTTTTTGTTGTCTTTTTTATTGAAATTGTAGTCTTTTTTTGTTGCTTTGGATTTGTATTGATTTTTTTTCTGCTTTTTCCCATCTTTATCATAATGATAAATATAGATATTTTCGTATAAATTATTCATAACATCATAATCTATTTGTCCATTTATTGTAGCATTTGGATTTGTATATGTTAATTCGAAATATGGTAAATTATCATATCTCAAATTTATCAATGTAGCCTTTAGTCGGTTTGTAAAACCTATATTGTCTCCTAAAAAATTATTGACTTTTATTTTTTTATGCAAGCTCATTGCGCTTACATCAGAAGGCATTAGTGTGTTTACTTTAACTTTGGCTCCACACCCATAAAAAGAAAATAATATAACTAATATAATGCTTATTTTTTTCATGCGAATATCCTTACATAAATCTTTTATTGATTGTACAAAAAAACTGTACAATAAATGTTGAAGAAAAAAACTATAAACAATATATTTAAATTGATTTGAATTGTATAAAAGTAGTTGGTGGTGCGATAAAGTCCACCGTAAAGCTCTTATTTAAAAAGTGGGCTAAAAGTTAAATATAAAATTGAAACTTATGTTTTATTTATCCAAAAATCCCATTTTTTTGCTTTTTTACTAAAATCTGGAAATACAGGGCTAACTGAATATTTAAACTCTCCGTCATATTCGACTGGTGAACTTGCTTTATGAAATACCAACTGCGCAATTGGAACACCAGGGTATAAAACTAGTGGCGTTTCGCCCTCATTTATAATTTCAAGGGTTATGCATCCTTGAAACCCTGGGTCAACCTTTGTTGCAGTCGCAATTATAAGCCCAACTCTTCCCCAGCTTGACTTTCCTATTGTGTAACACATCAAATTTTTTGGCATCGATATATATTCAAGCGTGGAACTTAGTATTAACTCATTGGGATGCAGAATAAATTTTTCACCGTAATTAACTTTAATTTTTTTCTGATAATCGTCTATATTTGCATTTTGTTCTGCAATATCAAATATCGGAAATGACTGTCTTTTCATGATAATAAACTCATTGCCAAGTCTTACATTAACGGAGACATTATCAAAAGTTTCTTCTTTATCGAATATCGGGGTAATTACCAAGTTATTCTTTTTAATCTCGTCTAATATATCTTTTTTAGATAGGACACTCATTTAAACTCCAAGTAGCTGGCTTGTAATTCACTAAACTCAATCGCCTTGTTTGTTAAGTCGTTTAGCTTTGTTCTTTTTTTTAAAGACTCGTTTTTAAATGAACCATCACCATCAAAAATACCAGATTCCCATGATATTCTCTCTTTCCACGCAGCATTTAGTATTTCGCATAATGTTGCATTTTTAGTACTATCCAAATCATTGGTTGTATTCGGTGGTATACCTCTGGTCAGTCTGTCAGAAAGAAGTTCTATTTTTTTAAAAAAATCATCCTTATTAAAATTATTCTTACTAAAATGTTTATATATTTCTTCTTGTTTTGATACAACATGATCATAAACATTTTTAAATAAGGCACTTAAAATTTCATCGCTTTTCATTGCCTTAAGATCGCTTTGTTTCTTAATAATATCAATGATAGATTCTATTCTATCTTGTATCTGAGCATTGCCAAATAGACTGCTACCATTACTCATAGATTCCAAATCGCTTATATTGCGTTTTAATACCTCAATAGAAAGTCTAAGCCTACTCCTCCACGGAGGATAAAAATTATTCTCTCTACTAGGAAGCAAGTCTAAATCATAATGCAATGCAAACTCTGATATTGAAAAAACCATTGCTGGACCAAACAAAACAGTACCAACGGCATCAGACATTAACTCTTCAAATAATCTTTTCCATATATATGCGCAATAATCGATAAACTCGGGAATATTATCCTTTATCTTTTCATCATTCAAATGTTTTTTTAATAATAAATTCAGACTCGTATGTATATCTACATCTTTTAGTAAGCGGTCCGCATATAAATGCCCTATTTCATGTCCAAGCAGGCTATATTGAAAAATGTTATTTTTTTCTAGATATGGGAAGGCGACTGGGTAAATTGGCTGAGACATATTTTTAATCGCCTTTTCATAAAGCGATTCTTGAACATAAGTTTTAAAAGGTTCAACTATAACTTTAGCTAGTCCATGTTGTATGTCTGTAATTCTGATAGAGTAATTGTAGTCCCATTGTTGATATAAAATAATTTCCACATCTAGAATAATATGCTTAGCAATGCGCGCAAAAGGCGTTGCTAAACCATTTGGCACATTGTCAACCCTAGAATGCTCCAAGTAATCCAAGTAAAAAGCTAATTGTTCTACAAAACCTTTTATTTGTCGCAGTATTTTAAAATTATTAGCAACTATTTTGTCTGTTGACCAGTTAATATCTTTATACAAATACTTCGCTGATTCTTCACACACCTCGGCAGCTAAACATAAAGACTCCAAAAGTATCAATGAGGCTTTTGTGGCGTATTTATGAACTAGTAATTTGTTTTTATCATTTCTGATTTGAGTGGTATTGGAGATAATTTCGAGACAAAAGCTTTCAATAAGGTCTTTATTGAAGTCCATTTAGATGGACCTATGAAGCATACCAATTGATGGACTTCTATCTTTGGCTATATATTTCGCACATTCTAAATCTTCATTTAGTAGCTCTGAAATACTTTCAAAAAAAGTTTCAACCGCACTCAAATCGTCAATGCTTGCAGATTTTATGTTACCTAGAATTTCTAGCAAACCACCCAAATACTCTTGAGCATCTCTATCTGTTGCAACCTGACTGATTACTTTTAGCCCGTAATTGTAGATAAAAAATCCACCATTGCTTGATAGAAAATTGTTATTTGATATTAAATTTATATCTCCTGTCTTCTGTATTAAAGCCCCATTTTTAATAATCTCTATAAGATTTTTAGCTTTATTAATTAAGTCAGTATTGTAGAATTTATCTCTATTGTCTTCCATTTTATACAACATACCAAGTATTTGGTTGCTTGTCAGCGCATAGCCATATGTCTTATTGTCAAAAAAACTGTTTTGCATTAGCACGCCCTTTAAAAATATATTATTGTTTATTGTAGCATATTTAATATTCAAAATATTTTAATTAATTTGAACTGTATTTTTGGTTTCAAGGCTCGCATATCATGGATTTAAAAGATTTTAAATTATTATTATTAAATTGTGTATTGAATTGTATAAAAGTAGTTGGTGGTGCGGATAAAGAGACTCGAACTCCCATGCCTCGCGGCACCAGATCCTAAGTCTGGCGTGTCTACCAATTTCACCATATCCGCACAAAAAATAGAATGTAATTTTAGCTTTTTAAACTTATAAAAGCTTTAATTATTCTAGTGGTACGTCCGTCAGGATTCGAACCTGAGACCGCTCGCTTAGAAGGCGAGTGCTCTATCCAGCTGAGCTACGAACGCATAAAAAATAAAAACAGTGGGCTTGTGGTACGCCAGAGAGGACTCGAACCCCTAACCCTCAGATCCGAAGTCTGATGCTCTATCCAATTGAGCCACTAGCGCTCATAATCGAAACTTACTAATGGGGTGGACGACGGGGATCGAACCCGCGACCACCAGTGCCACAAACTGGTGCTCTACCGACTGAGCTACATCCACCATTCTTAAAGTGTTTTTTTAAACTGTTTTTTTCTATCATTAATGGTCGGAGTGAAAGGACTCGAACCTTCGACCCCCTGGTCCCAAACCAGGTGCGCTACCAGACTGCGCTACACTCCGTAATTTTAGAGATGTGATTATAGCCTAAAAGTTTTTTTTTGTCAATAGATAATCACAAACAAAGCAAAAATAGTGCTAAAGTGGTTTTATACCAGCTCTACCTCTTTTTTGCCCCTCATAAGCTTACCTATAACATATCCATCTGTATTTTTAGTAATATCGTCTACATCTTGCTCATCAACAACCAATATCATACCAACGCCCATATTGAATGTTCTATACATCTCTTCTTGAGTTACATAATGGCTCATAAACTCAAATACAGGAAGTATCTTGATTTTGTCTATTTCTACAATTGCTTTTATATTTTCTGGCAATACACGAGGTAGATTTTCAACGATACCTCCACCAGTGATGTGTGCTAATGCTTTTATCTTATCTTTATTTTTTTTAAACATATCAACATATATTCTTGTCGGTGTTAGAAGTGTATCTACCAAAGGTTCACCCATAAAAGGAGTGTCTAGATTCATGCCAAGTGTATCAAAAAATATTTTTCTAGCAAGGGAATATCCATTGGAGTGAATGCCAGAGCTTGGAAGAGCTATAAGAACTTGTCCATCTTTTACATTTACTAAGGTATTCATTTCACTTTTTTCAGCGATTCCAACAGCAAATCCAGCCAAATCAAAATCATCATGACTATACATTCCAGGCATCTCAGCTGTCTCTCCGCCAATAAGTGCACATCTTGCCTCTCTGCATCCAGCAGCTATTCCTGATACTACTTTTTTTGCATCATCAGGTATCAATCTCCCCGTTGCATAATAATCTAAAAAAAACATAGGGGTACCAAAATTACATATCAAATCATTAACGCACATAGCTACTAAATCTATTCCAACAGTGTCAAGCTTTCCACTTTCAATTGCAAGTTTTAATTTTGTTCCAACACCATCAGTAGCAGATAGAAGAACTGGTTCTTTATATCCAGAAGGAAGAGCATATGCGCCAGCAAAAGAACCGATACCGCCTATTACATTTTCATCAAATGTAGATTTTACATCATTCTTGATAGCTTCAACAAAACTATTTCCTGCATCTATGTCTACGCCAGCATCTTTGTATGAAATTGTTGACATTAATTCCCCTATTTTTCTTTTTTATCTACATCACATGGAGGTAAAATTTTTCTTAATATTGCCAAAGATGTACATATCCCAGTCAATGCCCATATTACAAAAGCTATCATTAAAACAAATTGCACTATAAAAGCGAGCTTTAAAGAACCAAGAGCGACAAACATCATATTAAACCCAAGCAATATTGCTATCATCAACTTATGAACTTTTTCTGCACACATTTTAATTTTCTCCTATCATGTAAGTTGGTTTTATTATACCAAAAACTAACTATTTTTCTTATCTCTAGCCAGTCTTCTTCTCATATTCTCATCTAAGAATTTTTTTCTTATTCTGATTGTAAGTGGTGTAATTTCAACAAGCTCATCGTCCTCTATCCACTCCATAGCTGATTCAAGTGTAATTTTTCTAGGCGGAACAAGTTTGATAGCTTCATCGGCGCCACTCGTTCTCATATTTGTAAGTTGTTTGCCCTTGAGTGGATTTACATCCAAATCACCTGGTCTTGAAGACTCACCTATAACCATTCCACTATATACTTTATCTTGTGGATTTATAAATAATGTCCCTCTTGCTTGGAGATTGAATAGTGAAAACGCTACTGCTACACCATCATCCATAGACACCAAAGCTCCTTGTGTACGGCTCTCAACGCTTCCACTATAAGGACGATACTCTAGGTATGAATGGTTCATGATGCCTTCACCTTTCGTATCTGTCAAAAATTCATTTCTAAAACCTATAAGTCCACGAGCTGGGATTTCAAACTCTAGTCTTACAGTGCCATCAGGCATAGGAACAAGTGATGTCATCTCTGCTTTTCTTTTTCCTAGTTTTTCTATGGCAACACCTTGAAATTCTTCTGGAACATCCACAACCAAATGCTCAAATGGCTCCATTCTAACACCATCTTCTTCTTTGATAACAACTTCTGGACGAGCAAGCATAAACTCAAAGCCTTCTCTTCTCATATTTTCAGCCAAAATGCCTATTTGAAGCTCTCCACGACCAGAAACTTGAAAAGATGCGTCCCCCATAGGCTCCATACGCATAGCGATGTTTGTTTCCATCTCTTTTTCAAGTCTTTCTCTAATCTTATTTGATGTTACATGTTTTCCTTCTGTACCAGCAAGAGGTCCATCATTTACAGAAAAAATTACAGATAACGTAGGCTCTTCGATGTGCATAGGGTCAAGTGGTACTGGATTTTTATTATCACAGATACTATCTCCAACATCGATATCATTAAATCCAGCAATTGCTACGATATCCCCTGCTTCTGCTTCAGAAATATCTAATCTTTCAAGTCCTTTAAAACCGATAAGCTTAGATATACGGCTTTTACTTTTTGCTCCGCAAGCCTTGACAAGCGTAAACTCATCTCCCCTCTTAACTTTTCCATTAAAAATACGAGTAATGCCGATACGACCAACAAAGTTGTCGTTATCAAGAGTAAATACTTGTGCTTGAGTATCAGCGTCAGGCGAACCTGTTGGATATGGTACATATTTTAGTATCGCTTCAAACAATGGAGTCATATCTTTATTTTCATCTTCCATATTCCATTTTGCATAACCATCTCTAGCTGCAGCGTAAACCACAGGGAATTCAAGTTGCTCTTCATTTGCATCAAGTGCAACAAGAAGGTCAAATACTTCGTCCATTACACGATCTGGCTCTGCTGCATCTTTGTCTATTTTATTGATAACAACGATTGGGATAAGACCAAACCCTATAGCTTTTTTAAGAACGAATTTTGTTTGAGGCATAACACCTTCTTGGGCGTCAACTAGCAAAAGAACACCGTCAACCATACGAAGTACGCGTTCTACCTCGCCGCCGAAATCGGCATGACCTGGGGTATCTATAATGTTAATCTTGTGATCTCCATAACTAATGGCTGTATTTTTAGAAAGAATAGTAATTCCTCTTTCTTTTTCGATGTCATTGCTATCCATGGCTCGTTCAGTAACCTCTTGGTGAGCCGCGTATGTGCCACTTTGCTGTAACAATTGGTCAACCAAGGTAGTTTTACCGTGGTCAACGTGTGCAATAACAGCTATATTTTTTATTTTTTGCATATCTAATCCATTTTATGTAATTTCGCGAATTATATCTAATCTTTACTATAAAATAGTTTGTAGCAGATGTTAAGGGCTTTGGGTGGGTAAGTTTGAAATGGTCATCATCCTCGCAACGACAAAGAATACACCCACGCTCACACCTAACCCCACATTCAAACCCCATACAACTCTTGATATTGACTCATCGCATATCTATCGGTCATTGATGCTATATAGTCCGCAACTACTCTGTTTTTTGATCTCTTTTTTAAAAGATTTTTTTCTTTTGTTGGTAAAAGATCTTCATCACTCATATAAGCCACAAAGAGTCCTTTTATGCACTGCTTTCCAGCATACATCTTTTTAACAATTTTTTCGTGTCTATATAGATTTTCAAACAGATATTTTTTAAGCATTTTAATTTCTGTTTCTATGTTTTTTTCAAAACCAACAGGTACAGATTCGCTTGCATCAAAGCAACTACAAAGAGGTTGATTTTTGTCTATTTCTTTAATATTTTTTCTTGAGTAATCTATGAAATTTTCTACCAAAAATGTTATCAAATTTGCCACGAATCTATGCCTATAAAGTCTATCTTTTGGACTTAATCCATCTTTTTTTGTCATCTCATCAATCTCTATTGCCAAAGGCTCATAAAGCAAACTATCAACATCAATAAGTCCATATTTTATGCCATCATCAATATCTGCACTAATGTAAGCTATCTCATCAGCACGATCAACTATCATGGCTTCTATGGAAGGATGTTTGTCTAAATTAAATGATTTATCAAAAGGCTCAAGAAAAATTTTTTTATACGGTATTGAGTGTTTTAATACACCTTCTAGCGTGGCGAAAGTTAGATTTAACCCATCAAATTCTTGATATCTTTTTTCTAGTTTTGTAAGAACTCTAAATGATTGAAAATTGTGATCAAAACCAAATTTACTTCCACTATCTTTTAAAAGCTCATCGAGTGTATCACCTCCTATGTGACCAAAAGGCGTATGTCCAAGATCATGTGCAAGAGCAATTGCTTCGCATAATGACTCATTTAATCCTAATGTTTTAGCCAAGGTTCTAGCTATTTGACTAACTTCCAAAGAATGAGTAAGACGCGTTCTAAAATAATCCCCTTCATGGTTTAAAAACACTTGTGTTTTATATTCCAATCTTCTAAAAGAGCTTGAATGAATTATCCTATCTCTATCTCTTGCATAAGAATCTCTAAAATCTTCTTTGAATCCATAAAATCTAAAATCTGCTTTCACTTGTTGCTCCAAATCTATCCGTTTTTTTGAATAAAAAATACATGAATAATATTTCTAAAAACTACCAATTAAAAACCAAAAACTAATCTCTAATTGCTATAATTATATCAAACACTTCCAAAGGAACATATATGCAAGTTACTCTACTCCATCACACTCCATTAACAGTTTGTAGCAATGCCATTAGAACATGTTGGCAGTCATTTGATAAAAGTGATAATGGTGGAGAAAAAGATAGAGACCTTATAGATAGAGTTGGCAATAAATTTAAACACGCTAGTACACTAGAACATCTTGCTTATAACTTTTATATCAAAGGAATTAGCAGAGCTTGTTTGCAAGAGCTTGCACGCCACAGAATGACGAGCCTAAGTGTTAAAAGCACTCGCTACACACTCAAAGAACTTAAAGAGAGTGGGGATATAGATTATACTAAGTTTTTAGTATTTACTGGCAACGAAACTGTGGATGATGCCAGTAAGGTTGCACTTGATAATTTACAAAAAATACTTCAAAGTGGTGTTAGTAATGATATAGCAAAATATTGTCTTCCTGAAAGCTACAAAACAGAACTTACTTGGAGTATCAACGCAAGAAGTTTGCAAAATTTTTTACACCTTAGAAGTAGTAAAGATGCTTTGTGGGAAATAAGAAATCTAGCAAATACTGTGCTTGATGCATTGCCACAAGATCATAAGTATTTATTTGAGGATTGTATGCAATAGGCAAAATTTAAGTTGCCTATTGTTTTATTGCGTTTATATTAAACTACCAACACGCCACTATTTATCATTGCTTTAATGATAGCTTCATCTGTACTACCGTATGTTGAAAGATCAACACCATTTAATACAATTGCTTGATTTTGTATCGACGATACATTACTGCCATCTGTTGCGAACTGTCCATCAGAACTTAAGTGAATAGTGCTATCTGCTCCAGTGTCTATCTGTATATAGTTAAGTAGATTTCCTATATCCAAGCCGCTTCCACTTTCACCTTGTAGTAAATCATCTACATTTAACACATCATGTGTTGTTCCTGTTGTGGTAAAGCCAGTTAAAGTATCAGTTGTTGGACTTCCATCTACTCCGCCGTCTGTATATGTCCAGTAAATAACATCTGTTGCTGTTGTTGTTTCAGCTAAATTAATAGTGTCACTGCCTGCACCAGCATATATCTGATCACCACCTTCTCCGCCATTTATGGTATCGTTACCTTCTCCACCATGCAATGAATCATTGCCACTACCACCATTGATTATTAAAGAACTATCATTGCCCAAAGTAGCCATTGATGCTACCGAAGATGTTATGGCACTCAAATCTGTAGAGGTCAAAGCACTAGAAGAGACTATCGTAACAACTGCATCGCCATTTGCATCAATAGCCACACTATAACTTCCATCTCCATTTTGTGTGATTACATTACCGTTGCTGTCTTGAAGCGTCGTGCCTGTTGGTAGATTATCAAGTGTAATATTTGACAGGGTTTCGCCACTATGTGTTAAATCAGCATTAAGCGTTATATTATATGCATAAAGATTTCTTGGAAGTGTTATGTTAAAATTATCAATCCATAAATCTTCAGTATTCAAGGTGCTATCATTTTCAATCAAAACGACTACTGTCCCATCACTTCGTACTGTTGCGGTAAATGTATGAGTAATGCTTCCAGAATTCATGGTGGTTCTATTGGTATCCAAAGCATCTCTATATATATCAGCAACTTGAGCCCCATTTATAGTAACAATCATATTGTCAAGCGTATTGCTATTCCAATTGCTTATTTCTGTGCTAAATGATATAGTTACGCTCTCACCAGCGTGCTCAACACCAAAATAAAATGTTTTTGTTGCTGTGTCATCATCACCATCTATCATCATTGCATTGTTGTTTAGCACTATATTAGTGCCCGTCCAATTACCAATATTAGTGTTAAAATCATCTGTATATACAATATCTGTTAGATGTGTACCGCCATCAATACTCATGGTTAAAGTAGGAGCATGGGCTATATATCTCTCATCAGCAAAATAAGCTGTAGATGTTGCAGTGTCTCCATTACTATCAGTTGTTGTGGCTGTTACGTTATAGTTGAAAGCACCATCGTAACCAATAGGAAGCGTGGCTTGAATGCCAGCTAAGCTTTCGCCTGGAGCCAATACTATAATCCAATCTCCGCTAACTGTATCAAATGAGCCTTGAGAGAAGGTAGTGCCTACTGGGAAATCGCTCAATGTAACCGTTAAATGTTCTGAACCATCTGTATCTACTAAATTAACATTTAGATTTAAATCAAAAGTTGTTAATCTTGGGTCTTGTCCATTGATAAGCACATTATCAACCATCATATAAGCATCAATTGTATCATCCCCCGCATTCATGACGGCTAAACCAATATTAACATATCCATCAGCTGTTGCGGTGTAGGTAAATGTTCGCCATCCAGTGGTTTCGATATCATTATTAGCGTCGTAACTGAGAGCATCATTGGCAATATCACTAGAATCATTCAATTTTGTAATAACCCCATTAACTACAGCAACTGCGACATCATCATAATTTCCAGTAGCATAAGTTTGAGTTTCTGCATTAATGAAATTGTATTGAACTGTTATGACATCTCCTACATGCGCATATACTTGTGTTTGGATATAAGAGCCATTAGTTGTGTTATTATTGGTTGATGCTGCTGAGAGGCTAGCTGCTGTTGTGCCTAATGCTGTAGCTATATTTTGGTTAGTAACCCCTTCTGCTCTTAAAAGTACATGTTGTGTGCCTTCTATAGAGGTCAATGCCCCAAGATTTGAATTTGTAAGAGAATTAGATTCTACAACAACTGTTCCGCCAGTCGACCATCCAGACAGACCGCTTGAGCCTTCGAAATTGGCATTAAATGTGTTAACTGTATAATCAACTGTTCCTGTAGTAATCGTTGGTGCATCTGCAACAGCTGTAATATTTATATCTGTTGTGTAACTTGTGGCACTCCAGTCGGTTCCATCACTTACACTAAATGTAAAGCTGCTGTCAATATCGCTATTGTCTGTTGGATTAAATGTCAAGTTTCCAGCTGTAATGTTTGCAACAGAAATAACCGTTCCTGCGCTAATTGCTACTCCACTAAGATACAATACACCATTGGTTGGTAATGAATCAATTCTTATTGATGTGAGCGCATTGTTTTCAACATCGCTGTATGTTCCAAAATCGTTTATTGTAAGGGTATAAACATTTGTTGTATTATTCATGTCTTCCAATATTGTTATAGAATCATTAGTTGATGTCGGAGCATCGTTTACAGGTAAAACATTGACTGTTATAACTTGTGATACTTGAGCCGTATCCGAGTTGCTATCTTCTGTTGATGTTGATGTAATAGTTAAATCAAATGTTCCATTATAGTTTGCATTGGTTTCTATACTAATATCGTTTAAATTCCATCCTGTTATTGTTGCCGTTGTATTGCCTTCTGTGGCAGTAAATGAATTTATCCCATCTGTTATAGTGGCGCCCACAGGTATGCCTGACATAGCTACTACTAAAGTTTCAGAGCCATCAGCATCAACCAACCCTGTGTGTATTTCTGATAACTCTATAGGACTGTCCTCTTGTCCGATATTAAGTTCAATTGGATAATATCCACCATCATCTCCACCTGCCACAAAATTAGAGTGTTGTGCATCGGTATTGTCGAGCGTTGAAACACTTGTATAAAGATTAAAATTTGTTGTATTCAAAGGAACGGCTGTAGC
Organism: Sulfurovum sp. enrichment culture clone C5; assembly: GCA_001493195.1. Taxonomy (GTDB): domain Bacteria; phylum Campylobacterota; class Campylobacteria; order Campylobacterales; family Sulfurovaceae; genus BN30871. The sequence continues at coordinate 17,023 of FAXN01000027.1, forward strand.
TCCATTGATACTTACATCTATAGAAAAAGACCCGTCCACAAGTGCATTAAATGTATATATCTCAATTGTATAATACCCTGTTGCAGGAACTGTATATATGCCATAGTTTGTTTCGTTTTCTGTAACCCCTGTTATAGAAGTATCATAACTTCCCCAGCTATCTCCTGTAGTAGAAAGCATAGTTATTCCACCAAGTTCTATCTTAGCACTATCGTCATGATAGCCAGAGAATGAAATTGTTTGTCCCTCTTCGAGATATATTAATCCTGTAGTAACCTGTGCATTTCCTGCAACAATAGCAGTACTTCCAGCTCCATAAGTAGAAGTTGTTGGTGTTGTTACTACAGTGGTAGAAACTGGAGTCATTCCATCTGTTATTCCTTCAAGCACAGAACTATCTATAGGTACATTTCCTAGGCCGGTATAGGTTTTTTGTATTAATCCAGTAGATACTGGCGGGGCCACTCGATCAACCACTGATGTTACTAATTCTACGCCAGAGTCTAGAACATTTAAACTTGGAACATCCGCAACAGCTGTTATATTTATATTTGTAGTATAACTTGAATCACTCCATACAGAACCATCATTTACACTAAATGTAAAGCTACTGTCCATATCGCTATTGTCAGTTGGGTTAAATGTCAAATTTCCAGCTGTAATGTTTGCGATAGAAATGACTGCTCCTGTAGTAATCGCCACTCCACTAAGATACAAAACACCATTGGTTGGTAATGAATCTATTCTGATAAAAGATAATGGGCTTCCTTCTTCATCACTATATGTTCCAAAGTCATCTGTAGTGAAAGCATACACTCCTGTGGTATTGTTCATATCTTCTAAGATAGTAACAGTATCATTTGTTGAAATTGGCACATCATTTACATCAGTTGTTGCAGGAGGTGTAACATTAGCTGTACTGCTTGATGTTAATCCTGTTGTACTTTCTGCTACTACAGTAAAGCTTGGTAAATCATTACCAGTATTAACAAGTGCGGCGCCTGTAGCTGTGAGTGTTACCTCTCCTGTTGCACTATCAATGGCATAGTTAGTTGTATCGTCTACAGAGTATGTAATATCTCCGCCATCCTCATCACTTGCAACACTTGTTGCAACAATTGTTCCTGCACTCACACTATCTTCGGTGAGTGTCGCTACAGGAGTTACTGTTAAGTTTAAAGGGTCATTAAAATCTTCTATAGAAGGAGGTACGCTTGCTTGGGCTGTCGAGGTTAATCCTGTTGTACTGTGTGCTGTTATGGTAAACTCTGGCAAACCGCCTCCACCATTGACTACAATAGCTCCAACAGCTGTTAGTGTAACTTCACCAGTTGTTGAATTAATATTATAGTTAGTAGTATCATCTATAGAATAAGTGATGTTTCCACCATCTTCATCACTTGCAACACTTGTTGCAACTGTATCTCCTTCATTTGCTGAATTTTCCACTACTAAAACCGTTGTAACATTTAAGTTTAGCGGATCATTAATATCTGTTGTAGTAGGAGGTGTAACGGTGGCTGTATTGCTTGATGTTAATCCTGTTGTACTCTGTGCTGTTACAGTAAATGCGGGCAGATCATCTCCTGCATTAACTATTGCAACACCTGCAACAGTTAGTGTAACTTCGCCTGTTGTTGAATTGATATTATAGTTTGTTGTGTCATCAATAGAATAAGTGATGTTTCCACCATCTTCGTCACTTGCAACACTTGTTGCAACTGTTGTTCCTACACTAACACTTTCTTCAGTTAGGGCAATAACTGGCGTAACAACTAAGTTTAGCGGGTCGTTAAATTGTGTTGTAGCATCAACAGGAGCGAAATCATTTGCTGTTAATGTACCATCACTTACTGTAACATTTACATCAGGAAGGCTACCTCCAGCATTCACATAATCAGCACCAGCAGCACTAAGAGTTACGACGCCCGTAGCAGAATCAATTACATAATAACCATTAGTATCACTACTAGCAGTAATAGAGTATATAAGCGTATCGCCATCAACATCACTTGCCGTTGTAGTTGCTACAATTGTTCCTTCACTTGGTGAATCTTCGGTCGGACTAAGTATTACAGTTACCTCTATGATTGGTGCATCATTAACAGGTGCAACATTTATAGTAATGGTTCCAACATCTGTAAGTAAACCGTCCGTTACAGTATAATCAACGGTATCTACTCCATTGAAATTAGGTGCAGGAGTATATGTATAACTTCCATCGGTCGCTATCGTTATACTTCCACCATGAGCTGTCGAGAATGTTCCAGCAACTACACTTAAACTGTCTCCTTCAAGGTCTGTATCGTTTGCTTGTAAAATAACAGAAGAAGTAAACACTGTATCTTCGATTGCATTTATTGAATCGTCTACTGCTACTGGTGCATTATCGTTGATATTTGTTTCGTTGAGTGTAATAGTAGCTGTTGCTGTATTGCCAGCTGCATCTGAAGCAATGATATCATATGTTGCGCTGTTTGGTATTGTTTCAAAATCATTCATTTCAGAAGCAACACCAACTGCAGTAATAGTTATATTACCGCTATTATCAATAGCAAAACATCCATCTGCTGATATTTGAGTTCCAGTTGCTACAAATGTATAATTAGTTACTCCTATGGTATCAGATGCTGTTACGGTCGCCACTATCACATCGGCTACTTGATTTTCAACATAATTAAATGTTTGATTCTCCACTATTGGAGTACTTGTGTCTTTTATAAGTGTTGTAGTTGCCCCAATAGCCACATTGCCTGCAACATCCGTAACATCTGCTGTAACCGTTATATTACCATCAGTTAAGCTACTTACATCAACATCTGTTGCAGTCCATGTATTTCCTGAAACGGCAGCAGTTGTCGTGAGCGTTGTTGTTCCATCGCTTAATGTTATTGTTACAGTCTGTCCATCTTCAATATTTGTCCATGCATTACCATCGCCTATGGTTCCGCTAATAGTAACACTTGTTTGCTCAGCTATGTTGATAATATTATCGCCTTCTAAAGTTGTGTCTATACTAATCACTGGCTCATTTGTATCTACTCTAAATGTTTCTCCAGAAATTGTAGTCGTATTCCCTGCAGGATCTATAGCAACAATGGTTGGTGTATGAACTCCATCCACAAGATTGCTAGCAACCAATATACTCCAATTTCCTGAGCTATTAGCTGTTGTAGTATAAACATTATCTTCGGGTACATTTGGGACAATTATGATGATTTCACTACCGGGCTCAGCGGTTCCACTTAAAGTTGGGTTGCCATTATTGGTAATATTATCACTATTGGATGCACCTGTGTCATTGATACTATCTTCTGATAGCTCTTCTGTTACTGCTGGTGCCACAGTATCTACAGTAACACTACCACTACTTGTACTAATATTACCTCCAACATCAATTGCTGTGACATTTATGGTTGTTGTGCCATCAGCAAGCGTTGCGACAATATCATCTGCAAGTGTCCATGTGCCATCTCCATTATTTGTTGCAACATAATCAATTCCATTCGCTGTAACAGTAACCGTTGCCATAGGATCATCCACTGTTCCTGTTAGTGCAGGGGTGTTATCATTAGTAAGCATTATGCTGTTAATGGTTACATCTGGAAGGGCATCAGTATTGCCTGGATTTACATTAACGCTGGTTCCGCTATCTCCTGTTGTTGAGCTTGCACTAACCGTAAAGTCTGGCAAATCTCCTCCAGCATTAACTAATGCAGCGCCTGTGGTCGTAAGAGTAATAACGCCTGTTGAGGAATCAATTATATAATTTGTTGTATCACTAATAGTATACGAAATAGTTGAACCATCTGGATTGGTTGAACTTGCTGTACCAATTACTGTATAAATATCCGCATCGCCTTCTACAATAGAATCAATAACTCCTGAGACGGTTACAG
>FAXN01000028.1 GCA_001493195.1 Sulfurovum sp. enrichment culture clone C5
TTTTTATCTAAAACTCCAGCCGTGTCTGTGAGAAATAGTACCTTATTCGCTTTCAGAGCAACTGCTATTTTACTTGCTGCTAAATCCGCATTGATATTAAACCCTGGATGTCCAACACTACTACTTCCTGCAATTGGGGCAATTACTGGGATAAATCCATCTTCTAAAATATCTTCTACTAATTCGGTGTTTACATGCTCAATTATACCTGTGTAACCAAATTTTTCAAAATCTTTTGGTTTGGCTTCTAAAAAATGACCATCTTTACCAGAAATTCCTATGGCTTTTGCACCTTGAGTATTTAGCAAAGATACTATCTCTTTGTTTATCTCTCCACTCAAAACCATTTCAACAACTCTCATAACATCTTTTGTTGTGACACGCTGCCCATCAATAAATTCTGTGCCCAAGCCAAGCTTTGAGAGTAAATCTGTAATAGTTTTGCCTCCGCCATGAACTATAATGGGCTTAAGCCCAACATAATGCAACAATACAACATCTTGTGCAAATTGTATTTTTAGCTCATCGCTTGTTTGTGCAGCTCCTCCATATTTAATAACTATTTTTTGATTTTGAAATTTTTTTATGTATGGCAATGCATCTAAAAGGGTTTTTACCACTTCAATGTTTTGTTTCATTTTTCATATCCTTTTATAAATTTATCTACCCTATCTATGATATTTTGTTTTATTTCTAATTTTAACCGCATTTTAGATATTGGCAACTTAAAATCACTCATCTTAACTGCATCTTTCTCGGTAACAAGCAGACTTGTGGCACTATTTTCTGTTAACAATTGCTTAAGTTTTTCTTCATTAAAATATGAATGGTCATCAAAATAATATTTTTTAACTACACCATTTGGTAGAAATTTATCAAGCCTAGTTGGGTTTGCTATGGCAGTTACAAGAATCATCGATGATGTCAAGTTTTCAAAAGTTACAACTCTTTTAAAATCAATATCTTCCTTTGCCACAAGATTAGCTTTTTTCTCATACAAGTATAACTCCCTAAATGGCCCGCTTGGAATAGGGAAATAATTAGTCACGCAAGAAGGCTGTAGCAATATTTCAAACTTTTCTATATTTACTTGGTTAAATCCATCATCTAAAAAAATTATACCCGCACCTTGAGTTTTAGCAAACTCTATCCCCAATTGTCTATCTTCGCTTACTACAACATTGCTATTTTTGATAGTTGTTGCAATCAAAAATGCCTCATCACCACTTGTCTCAACGTTTGACAGTAACTTACCATTTTTACTAACTTGTACTAGTCCTATACTTTTTCTACCATAACCCCTACTAACTACATATACATTTTTAAAATTTGATGCAAGTTCTATGATAAATGGTGTTTTTCCAGTTCCGCCAACTTGTAAATTACCTATACTGATTATTGGAATCTCAAAGTTTTCTCTAATTGCCAAAAATCTCCGAACAATCATAAAAATTGTCCACAAAATAGATATAGGCAAAAGTAAAATTATTAAAAAATAATGATACCATTTTGTATCAAACCAAAATTTTTCAAAAAACCTTGACATTGCTAGATATATGAATTTGCAATTTTTTCCACTGCTTCTATTACCCTAGAAACTTCATCATCTTTCATGCTCGCATAAAGTGGCAAACAAAGTGTTTTTTGATAAATTCCAAGTGCTACTGGAAAATCAAAAACCCTAAGCGAATATTTTTTTCTATAATAATCCGTTAGATGTAAAGGCATATAATGGAGTCCTACTTCAACTCCATTGTGTTTTAACTCTCTGGCAAAATGATCTCTATTTTTATCTATTTCAACGAAAAAATACATTATGTTGTCATGCTCTACGTTTGTAATAATTTTTACGTGTTTTACATTGCTTAAAGATTTGGTATATTTTGAAGCTATTTCATGTCTTCTTATTTTTTGAGTTTCTAAAGTTTCTATTCTATCTAAACATACTGATGCAACGATATCATTCATTGCATATCTCCACCCTATATCTATCGTATCATAGAGATAATTAACTTCACATTCGCTCTCATCACATTGCTTGATAATACCGTGATTTCTAAGAAGTTTTGCTCGCTCAAACAACTCTTGATCATTAGTAGTAAACATACCCCCAGAAACAAAATCTTTATACACATGTGGAGCAAAAGAAAATATAGTTATGTCAGAACTCAGAGAGCCTAAGAATTTTTCATTGTATTTAGATCCCATAGCATCAGTTGCATCTTCTATAACTTTCACATCATATTCTCTCGCCAAAGAATATAATTTCTCCAAATCAAATCCATCAACTCCCATATGATTCAAAATAATAGCCCTAAGTTTTTTATTTTGATGTGTTTTTAGTATGGATTCTAATTTTTTTAAGTCAATCATATAACTCTGAGCATCACAATCTACAAAAATTGGCTCAGCATCGAAATGTCTTACAACTTCAGGAACATCAACATATGCATTGACACTACATATTACTTTGTCCCCTCTTTTGAGATCTATTGCACACATTGCTAAGTGTAAAGCAGACGTTCCACTCATAGTTGAAAGCGAATGTTTGATATTAAACATATTTGAAAATTTTGCTTCCAACTCTTTTGCTTTTGAAGTGTTTAAACAATCCGATAAATCAATATTCGAATTTGATATATATGGCTTATAAAAAGAGATAAAATTTGCTGAATCCATCGAAGCTCCTTTGAGATAACTTAAATTTATATATTTTACTATATTTTTAAAAAAAATAACATTTTTTTAAAAATTATTTTAAAAAAACCTCATCAAGAATTGCATTAACAAAGTCATTTGCTTTAAATTCTATCAAATCGTCAGGTTTTTCGCCTATACCAACATAAAAAATTGGCAACTTTAACTCATGAGCTATACTAAATATTGAACCGCCTTTTGCTGTACCATCTAGCTTGGTTATGATTATTCCATCTATTCCTATCATTTCATGAAATGCTTTTGCTTGATTTATAGATGAATTTCCTTGTGTACCATCAAGTATCAATATCTTTCTATGTGGTGCTCCATCCATAGCTTTATTGGCTATACGCACCATTTTTTGAAGCTCACCTGCTAGATTTGTCTGTGTATGCAAGCGTCCAGCTGTATCTATGATAACATTATCGATATTTTTAGAAATTGCCGAAGCTATTACATCATACACTACAGCTGATGGATCATGCCCTTGTTGTGTAGATACTATCGGAATGGATAGTTTATCCGCCCATAAAGTCAATTGCTCGATTGCAGCAGCTCTAAATGTATCCCCTGCTCCAAGCATTACACTTTTGCCATTTTTTTGGTACATTCTTGCCAACTTTGCAATAGTTGTTGTTTTTCCTGCACCATTTACACCTATTATCATTTCAACAAAAGGCTTTGAATTGATATTTTTAAGATTTATATCATACCCAAAAAGTGAGATTAGCGAATTGTACGCTTGAACTCTATTTACAGATGATGATAATTTTTTTACCAATAACTCCACTAAATCATAAGAAACATCGGCTTCTAAGAGCAACTCCTCAAAAGAGTCTCTAGATATTTCTTTGCTTTTTTCAGAAACAACATCGGAAATTGATTTATTCGTTTTTCCTAGTGCTTTTTTTAAAAATCCAAACATTTTTTATACTCTTTCTCTAATTCTTTATATATTATACTATTTGTGTTATAATAAAAGTCTTTAAAAACATAATAATAAAGACATTTAAGATAATGAAAAAGAATGATTTTAAAAATGATTTTAGGTGCAAAGCTATACAAAAACTTGAACTTGAATCAAAAAAAATTACCATAAAATCAAAAGATAAAAAAATATCAAATGAAATTTATAAAATAATAAAAAAGTATGATTTTAAAACAATTATGCTCTATATTCCGCTAAAGTTAGAAGTAGATATAAATGATCTTATTTTAAAACTCAGACGAGAAAAAAAATAATTTTAGTGCCTTTTATGGAAGGTAAAAGTTTTAGATTGGTACAATATAGATTGCCACTTCATAAAAAAAAGTTTGGCATAAAAGAACCAAAAAATTCATATAAATTTAGAACAAAAAATATTGATTTAGCCATTGTGCCGATTGTAGGGACTGACATTACTCTTAGAAGAGTTGGATTTGGCAAAGGCATGTATGATAGATTTTTTGAAAAACAAAAAAAACATATAAACTATACACTATTTATTACAAGAAAACTTTTTATTAGCGAACATAACATAACAGATAGTCACGATATATCTGCTGATATGATTATCATATAATTAAAATTGTAATTTTGTATAGTTTTACAAAGGGGAGTTATAATGATATCTATAGGTATGGGAATATTGATTGGGCTAATGGTTGGATTTTTGATAGCTTATTTGCTATTGAACAAAACTGCGTCTAAAAGATTTGAATATATAGAAGCTCAAGCAAAAGCAAAAGCAAAAGTGATCGAAAGCGAATCACAAATATTACTCGAAGAGGCAAAAGTTGCCATAAAAAAAGAAGAGTTAAGATTTGAAAAAAAAATAAATCACAAAATGTCTGATATTGAAAAACTAGAAAATAGTATAAATAATCAAAAAAATGATTTAAATATTTTCGAAGACAATTTAAGTAAATTTTCTCAATATCTAGAAGATAAAGAAAAAAAACTAGAAAAACTTGAGGAAGAAAAAAAGAATGCGATTGATAAAAATTTACAAATTTTATCAGAGAAAATATCATTAACGCAGACAGAAGCAAAATCTTATATATTAACAGAGATTGAAAATAAGTGTAAAAACGATATTGCATCTATCGTTAGAAAATATGAGAAGATAGCCAAAGAAGAGGCCGAGAAAAAAGCAAATTATATACTGGCGCAAGCAACTACGAGGTATGCAGGTGAATTTGCAGGCGAAAGACTTATAAACATAGTGACTCTTCCAACAGATGAGCATAAAGGCAGGATCATAGGCAAAGAGGGAAGAAATATAAAAGCCCTAGAGATGCTACTGGGAGTTGATATCATCATAGATGAAACACCAAATACTATTATTGTTAGTGGATTCAACCTATATAGAAGAGCAATTGCTACAAAAGTTATAGAAATTTTAGTAGAAGATGGAAGAATACATCCAGCAAGAATAGAAGATGTTTTTGAAAAGGTAAATCAAGAGTTTGAACAAAAAATATATGAAGAGGGCAAAAATATATTAATAGATCTCGGTCAGCCTCCTATGCATGATGAGCTAACCAAAATGCTTGGCAAACTAAGGTACCGCGCAAGCTACGGACAAAATGCACTTGCACATACGCTAGAGGTTGCAAATCTTGCATCTATCATGGCTGCTGAAATGGGTGGAGATGAAAAACTTGCACAGCGTGCTGGATTACTTCATGATATTGGCAAAGCTTTGACTCAAGAGCTTGGAGGTTCTCATGTAGATATAGGAGCAGAATTTTGTAAGAGATACAATGAAAATCCAGTTATTATAAATGCCATATATGCACATCATGGCAATGAAGATCCAAAAACGATAGAAAGTGCGGCAGTCTGTACCGCCGATATACTTAGTGCAGCAAGACCAGGAGCTAGAAGAGAAGTTTTGGAGAGTTTTACAAAAAGAGTAAAAGATCTTGAAGATATAGCAATGTCGAAAGAAAATGTAGAACAAGCATATGCCATAAATGCTGGTAGAGAAATAAGAGTTATAGTAAACGCAAAAAAAGTAGATGATAGTGAAGCTCTTTTATTGAGTAGAGAAATCGCAAGCGAAATAGAGTCAAATGTTCAATATCCAGCCGAAATAAAAGTCAATGTTATTAGAGAAACTAGAGCTATCAGCTTTGCTAAATAGATTGTTAAATTTTAGTTGGTATAATATGGCTTATAATTTTTGGAGGATTTATGAGTAATTGTGACAAGATAAAAGCACATATGTTTATGGAAGAAAAATATGAAAGAATGAGCTTATCCTACGGTGGCGACGAAAATATAAAACGCGATATACTTGATGTCATCGAAAAAATAAAAAGAGAAACAGGTCTTAACCCTGACATTATAGAAAGAGTAGATGAAAATAATGCTAATCATATGACTATTTCAGTTGAATGTAGCGAAGATGACAATAGAATATGTGGCGATATGTTTACGAAACTACTAAAAGAGTTAAAAATTAATAATTGTGAGAGTGACGTATGAAAAAAATTTTAATATTAACGATTTTTGCACTTGGTTTTACCTTGATAAATGCAAAAGAGACAACAAAAACTACAATCAATGCTATAAAACAAAATAATATTGTTGTTTTAGAAACAAATGCTGGAAAAATAGAGTTAAAAATGTATCCAAATATTGCTCCAATGGCAGTAAAAAATTTTACAACACATGCCAAAAATGGATATTATAATGGTTTGATTTTTCATAGAGTTATCAAAGGATTTATGATTCAAGGTGGAGATCCGACAGGAACTGGTATGGGTGGTACATCTATTTGGAAAAAAGATTTTAACAATGAGTATGGTAAAAATGTTGTTTTCGATAAACCATACCTACTTGCTATGGCAAATTCTGGACCAAATACAAATGGTAGTCAATTTTTCATAACAACAGCACCTGCTCCTTGGTTAAATGGAGGATATACTATTTTTGGTGAAGTTATTACTGGTAAAGATGTTGTTAGAAAAATAGAAAATGCCAAAACATCTCCAGAAGATAGACCTTATTCTAAACAATTTATTAAAAAAGCATACACTAAATAAATGCACACTTTAGACTCCATTAGAAATGAGCGACTTGGGTGGCTTAAACACAAAAATGTCGCCCATATCATAGATGAGATAAACACCATTGATGATATTGATACAAATATAACAATTGACGATATTGTAGCTATAGAAATTCCAAACATTACAATAGAATTAAAACAAAAAATAGAAAAAATTGCTGTTATGCTAAAGCCATGGAGAAAAGGTCCTTTTAAAATAGATGATCTTTTTATTGATTCAGAGTGGCAAAGTTTTATCAAATATAATCTTTTAAAACCTCATTTTGATATAAAAGACAAAATTGTTGGTGACATTGGATGCAATAATGGATATTATCTTTTTAGAATGCTAGAAGAAAAACCAAAAAAACTTATAGGTTTTGATCCATCAAATCTATTTTTTACACAGTTTTCATTTATAAATCATTTTGTAAAAAGCGAAATAGTTTACGAAATGCTTGGTGTTGAACATGTTGGAATGTATGAACATAAGTTTGATACTCTTTTTTGCTTAGGTGTTTTATACCATAGAAGTGATCCGATCTCAACTCTAAAATCCCTATATCAAGGGCTAAATGCTGGTGGTGAACTTATTTTAGATACTTTTATCATTGATGGAGAAGATGATATCGCACTAACTCCATTAGAGAGATATTCAAAAATCCCAAATATATATTTTATTCCTACAGTAAATGCTCTAAAAAATTGGTGCTATAGAGCAGGATTTAAAAGCATTGAATTACTAGAAATTAAAACTACCGATTTAAAAGAACAGAGAAAAACACAGTGGATAGATTCTCAAAGTTTAGAAGATTTTTTAGACTCAAATGATAGTAATTTAACGGTTGAGGGCTACCCTGCTCCCAAAAGAGCTTACATAAAAGCAAAAAAAGCTTAGTTTAAATAAAATACCAAAAAATATATAAAATTTTACTTTTATTTTTAAATAAGCTCTTTTTTGGTATAACTCTAACAAAATTAGCGAATTTTATCATTTTGCAATGTATTTTTGTAATTGATATTATAAGTTTTTTAAAACTATTAGGGTTTAAAATATTATGAGAATATTAACAATAGGCTTTGATGATGCCTATATAAAAAAACTTGAAGTCGAGCTAAGTAAATATTTTATTTGCATAGTTGACAATGCTAAAGATTTATATGATGCAACTAATTTTACAGATTTTAGACATTATGAATTAGTTATTGTTATAGACGAAGGCATCAAGTTTTCACTAGAAAGATATATTAACGAAGTCAAGAAAAAGAAAAATGAAACAAAAGTTATTGTTCTAGCAAACAATCCAAAAACTCAGGGTATATTTTTCAATATCGGAGCAGATGATGTTATCTGTCACTATCATGAGCATCCTGACTTGATAGCAGCTAGAGTTTTAGCAAACATGAGACATCTTTTTGGAACAACTATAAATATTGGTCAACTTGTAATTGACATCACAAACAAAAAAATAGAATACAACAAAAAGAATGTTTCTCTAAATGGAAAAACATTTGATATATTAGCTTATCTTGCACTTAGAAAGCAGAGAGTTTTTTCTAAAGATGAAATTATTAATGCACTTTGGGAAGAGCCAGAGTATGTGAGTGACAACACAGTTGAAGTAGCAATAAATCAAATTAGAAAAAGACTTAAAAACATACTAGGCTTCCAAGTAATACACACAGTAAGAAGAAGAGGCTATAAATTTTCATATTGATTAAAAAATAATCAACAAAATTGCCCATAGCTTTCTTTTGAATAAATAATGATTAAAATATGTACAGAGTTTTTTTGTTTTAAATAGACTAAATTGGTATTATTTCATTCTATTTTAGAACAAGGTTGTTTTATGGATTACAGCTATATTATCAATACACTTTTTATGATATTTTCTATGACGCTTATTATCTTAATGGTTCCTGGCTTTGCGATGCTCGAAGCTGGGATTGTTAGAACAAAAAATGTTACGAGTGTACTAACAGTAAATGTTATGATATATGTAATTGCTTCTTTGGCATTTATACTTATTGGTTACAATCTTGCATTTGGCGATAATGAAATTACAACATTGAGTCCTTTGGCATTTGCTATGTTTCAAATGGCTTTTGTTGGAAAAGCTATAAATATAATGAGTGGTGGAGTTGGCGAGAGAGCCAAAATATTTCCACTTACTCTTTTTACTTTTATTATGGGTGCCTTGATATATCCTTTTATGGTAAATATATCTTGGGGAAGCGATATTTTAAAAGGAACATTTCTTGATTTAAATATACATGACCTCGCGGGCTCAACAGTAATACACTCAACTGGTGGTTGGGCATTACTCGCTGCTATACTTATAATAGGCGCTAGAAAAGGCAGATATGTCAATGATCAAATAAAAGTAATCCCTGCTTCAAATATTCCACTTGTCACTCTTGGTGCGTTACTTTTATGGATAGGATGGTTTGGTTTCAATGGTGGATCTGTTGGAAGTATAGCCTCAAAAGAAGCTGCGGACACTGTAGCACTTACTATATTCAATACAAATACAGCAGGACTTGCTGGAGCATTAACTGCTGGCATATTTATCTATCTTAGATATAAGCTTTTTGATATCACAATGATTTTAAATGGGGCATTAGGTGGACTTGTGGCGATCACAGCAGGGGCAGATATTTTCAATACTCTAGATTCATTAATTATTGGTGGTATCGGTGGTATACTGGTCGTAATCGCTGTACCATTATTTGACAAAGTTCGCATAGATGATCCAGTCGGAGCATTATCAGTTCACTTGGTAAATGGTATATGGGGAACGCTCGCAG
>FAXN01000029.1 GCA_001493195.1 Sulfurovum sp. enrichment culture clone C5
AATATTTTGATTAAAGTCCATCATTGTGACCTTTTGGAGCATAGGCGTATGAACTAGAAATACTTCTCAATCTTTTTACAGCCTCTTTTACGATATCAATCGTATAGTCAATCTCTTCGCTTGTTGTATATCTGCTTAGTGAAAATCTAATCGCAGTATGAGCTAAGTCAGCTTCTGCCCCTATAGCTTCCATAACAGGATTGCTTTCTAAATCCTCACTAGCACAAGCACTTCCAGTACTTGCGGCAATTCCAGCACGATTAAGATCCCATAGCATCGCCTCGCCTTCAATTCCTCTAAATGATACTAGAATAGTATTTGGTGTTCTTTTGATTCTTGGAGTTACAACAAATGTGTCTTCAATTTCCAAAATCGCATCTTCAAGTCTATCTCGCAGTTCTTTAATTTCACTCATTTCAAAATCAAGTGCATCAATTGCACTCTCCATAGCTTTACCCATGCCAACAATGCCAGGCACATTAAGCGTTCCAGATCTTAGCCCTCCCATATGAGAGCCGCCATGAAATAATGGAGTCAGCTCACGTCCCTTTTTCATATAAAGCGCGCCTACTCCTTTTGGACCATGAAATTTGTGAGCAGACATAGTTAGATAATCTACGTTAATGTCTTTTAAATTCACTGGAACTTTTCCAATTGCTTGAACGGCATCGGTATGAAACAAAACACCTTTGTTCGCACATATCTCGCCTATTTCTTGAATTGGGAAAATAGCTCCAGTTTCATTGTTCGCCCACATTATTGACACAAGTGCTGTTTTGTCAGTTATAAAGTCTCTAACAGTATGAGCCTCCACTATGCCCTCGTGGTTTATCGGCAAATAAGTAACTTTACAGCCTTTGGACTCTAAAAACTTAGCTGTTGCAATTATGCTTGGATGCTCAACTTCACTCACTATGATATGATTTTTTCTGCCAGTTAATATATATTCAAAATATATGCTTTTTAATACCCAGTTATTGCTCTCTGTTGCACATGAAGTTATTACAACACTATCTTCATTTGATGCACCTATTCCAGCATATATTTTTTGCATAGCTTCTTTTAGTGGTTTGTGGGTATCGCTTGCAAATTGGTGCAAAGAACTAGGATTACCGTATTTTTGACAAAAAAAAGGCTCCATAGCTTCATAAACATGCGGATCTACAATGGTGGTGGCATTGTTGTCCAAATAAACTCTCATTAAAATCCTTTTTCTTTATAATTATAAATAGGACAAAATATATCCTAATTAATTTGATAATACACCAACTATTCTTAAAGTTTTATAAAATATAGTGTAATTAAAGATAATTATACTCCTAATATATTTAATAATTAGGGTAATATTTGTATAGTTTTTAATCAC
>FAXN01000030.1 GCA_001493195.1 Sulfurovum sp. enrichment culture clone C5
GCTTTTTTTCTCTTTCTAATTCAAGTGCAATTTTTCTTATGAGGGAAGGATTTGTTTTTGCTTTATCTCTGAGATCAAAAACCCTTTGTTTTCTTCCTTGGTTTCTTTTTTCTCTAGCTCTTACACTTTTACCAAGCCAATCTTCTTCTTGTTTTAGTAATTTTAGTAAATTTTCATGGCTTTTTTGAAGTGATTTTAATCTTTGTTCTTTTAATTGCAAAAAGTTTTGATAACCTCCACTATAGCTGACTAGCTTATGATTTTCTATCTCAACTACCCTCGTGGCTATATTGTCTATGAAATATCTATCATGTGATATAAAAAGGAGTGTAAATTTTTCTTTGAGTAACATATCTTCTAAAAATTCAACCATATAAACATCAAGATGATTTGTTGGCTCATCAAGCAGTAGTACGTCTGGTTTTTTTAAAATAAGTCCAGCTAAAGCAACTCTTCTTTGCTCTCCACCTGATAGCGAATAGACTAGTCTATCTTCATACTCTTTTAGGTGAAACTCTTTTAAAACTCTCTCTATTTTGTCATCCAAACTCCAAGCATTATGGTGATCTAAAAAGTTAGCCAATAATGAGTGTTTTTCAAGTAATTCTTTGTTTTCAAAATCATCTGCTAATTTTAAACTAATCTCATCATACTCTTTTTTGGTATTATAAAGTTCTGTTAACTCAAGTTCTATGGCTTTTTTTACTGTGACATTTGATTTGAATTTTGGATTTTGGGAAAGCATTTCTATTTGTATATTGCCATTAACAATTTTCTTTCCCTCAGTTGGCTCTTCCTGAGATGATATGATTTTCATCAATGTAGATTTGCCACATCCATTTTGACCAACAATCGACACTCTCTCGCCACTATTGAGATGAAAATCTACATTATCCAATAAGATTTTTAAGTCATACTGTTTTTTAATTTCAAATAGGTCAACTAAAGCCAAAATAATCCTCTAAGTTTTTTCGCATTATACATAAGTTCTCCAAAAAAGAGACTTTTAAGCCAAACTCGGTATATTTCAAATTAAAAAGGCTATGGATGCTTGAATTATTGGTTATATTGTTTTCTATATATACTGCTTTAAAAGTTTATATATCAGTAATGCAATTAGGGTTTATAATCTCAAAAAGAGAAAAAGAGCCTATCTTGATGAGTAAAGAAGAGTATAGGACGGCTGCTAATTATTCTATTGAAAAAGAGAAAGTCGCTCTTTTTTCACATTTTTTAGAATATATTTTATTTTTTTGGTGGGTTATTTTTGGATTTGGATTTTTATATGAAGAAGTAAGCGGTATTTTTGATACAACTTTCAAACAAAGCTTAATTTTTATAGTAGGATACTTTTTTATAGACTATATATTGGCACTACCAATATCCGTGTATCAAACCTTTGTAATAGATAAAAAATATGGTTTTACTCAAACAACTCCAAAGATTTTTTTATTTGATCAAATAAAAAGTATAGTTTTGTTTTTAACGGTAGGTTTGGCTGTAATATCACTACTTGTTTGGATAATAGCTAGTTTTGATTTGTGGTGGTTTTATGCATTTATTTTTGTTGTTAGTTTAATCATGCTTATAAATTTTATATATCCGACTATCATCGCACCTATGTTCAATAAATTTTCACCACTTGCTGATGAAGAGCTAAAAGTTAAGATAGAAACACTAATGGAAAAATCAGGCATGAAATCTAGTGGCATTTTCGTAATGGATGCAAGCAAAAGAGACGCTAGATTAAATGCTTATTTTGGTGGTCTTGGTAAAAGTAAAAGAGTAGTTCTTTTTGATACATTGCTTGAAAAGTTAAGTCACAATGAGCTATTAGCCGTTCTTGGGCATGAACTTGGGCATTTTAAACATGGCGATATTTGGAAAAATATTACTCTTATGACACTGCTTATGTTTATTGTGTTTTTTGTTCTTGGAAATTTGCCTGATACTATTTTTGGGCAAATGCATACCGCCCCAATTGCTGGAGTAAAATTAATTTTTATTTTATTTGTTTTGCCACTTATTACTTTTGTGTGGTTGCCAATAGTGAGTTTTTTTAGTCGTATGCATGAGTATAAAGCGGATGAATATGGTAGTAGTATGAGTAGCAAAGAGAACCTAATATCGGCTCTTTTGAAATTAGTAAAAGAAAATAAATCTTTTCCACGCTCTCATCCTATTTATATATTTTTTTATTATTCTCATCCGCCTATTTTAGATAGACTAAAATCTTTAGGATATAATGATAAGTCAAACGATAATGACAATGATTTTAAAATTACGGATTTTGTAAAATAATGAATATAAAGCAAGCTATTTTATGGGCTTCGGATGAACTTGATTTGGTTTGCGAAAGACCAAGTTTTGAAGCACAGCTTCTTCTTTGTCATCATTTGAAATGCAATAGAGTTTTTCTAGTGGCAAATGAAGAAAAGATAGTTGAGGATGCTGAAGCATTCAAAGATATTGTAGCTAGACGAAAAAATAGCGAACCTTACGAATATATCACAAATAATGTTAGTTTTTATGATATTGAGCTATTTGTAGAACATGGAGTTTTGATACCACGTCCAGAAACAGAACTATTGATAGATGAAGTGTCAAATATTATAAAGCAAGAAAAAATTACAACTATTGCAGAGATAGGCGTGGGGAGTGGGGCAATTTCTATTGTAATTGCGAGAAAATTTCCAAATATAAAAATAATAGCAACAGATATATCTCCAGACGCACTAAATGTTGCTAAAAAAAATATTGAATATTTTGGATTAGGTGATAGAATAAAGTTAGTTCATACGAATTTACTTGATGGTATAAAAGATAATATCGATATGATAGTAAGTAATCCGCCATACATTGCAAATGATTTTGTTTTAGAAAAAAATGTAATCAAGTATGAGCCAAAAGAGGCACTTTTTGGTGGGGTGGTTGGAGATGAGATATTAAAAGAGATTATAGATTTGGCAAAAACAAAAGAAGTAAAATTTTTAGCATGCGAAATGGGGTATGATCAAAAGCAACTTATTGCCAAGTATTTAAATCAAATTAATGTAAATAGTGTAAAATTTTACACGGATCTAGCCAAGCTAGATAGAGGGTTTATCATAAAATTTTAAAGGAAAATAATGCCAACAATTTTTAGAAATTTAACAATCGTATATATAATATTTTTAACATCAGTTTTAGGGGCAACGCTTTATGCAGGCATAGTTGTTGCGCCAGTTACATTTAACACAGATATGATATTTGGCTCAAATATACTCTCGCAGTATCAAGAGGGTATGATTATGACAGAAAATTTTGTTAGACTATCTTACGTTGTTACACTTAGTGCAATAGTAGTATTTTTGTACGAAAGTTATAAATATAAAATGGGAGAGAGGGATATATTTGCTATGGTTGCCGCTTTTTTAACAATTTTTACAGCAGTGATGTTTTCATATTACTATATTCCTGATATTCTTGTAATGCAACAACTTGGCGAAGAGGCAACAAAAACACAAGCTTTTATAAATATGCATAAAGGCTCAGAGATAAATTTTAAAATATATGCTTTTTCTCTTCTTGCTTTGCTTGTAAAAAATTTAAATAGAGCATTGAAATAATGAGTGAAGAGCTTGTTTTTCATCCATTTAATCCAATTGTTTTTAAGGATTCACAAATACTAATACTAGGGAGTTTTCCTAGTATTAAATCATTTGAAAATGGTTTTTATTATGCAAATCCACAAAATCAATTTTGGAAAATAATGTCCACTATAACAAATTATCCAATAAACAATAAAGATCAAAAAATATGGTTACTCAAAGAGAAAAAAATAGCACTTTGGGATATGATAAAAAGTTGCAGTAGAGAAAATTCACTTGATAGCTCCATAGAAAATGAAGATATAAATGACATAGCCAAATTTTTAGAAAGCTATCCTGGGATAAAGAAAATTGCATTTACTGGCAAGAAATCTCAAGCTATTTTTGAATATCATTTTGGATATATGGAGATAGAGAGATATTATTTGCCATCTCCTTCGAGCGCATATGCAAAGATGACA
>FAXN01000031.1 GCA_001493195.1 Sulfurovum sp. enrichment culture clone C5
TTCGAGCAAAAAATTCAAAAGTATAAAGAGTTATTAAAATTATGATTTGGGCTATAGGAGATTTACAGGGTTGTTTCGACTCATTTACGAGTTTGCTAGAAAAAATTAATTTTAATCACGAAAAAGATCAATTATGGCTTGTTGGTGATTTGGTCAATCGTGGCAATAATTCGCTTGAAACGTTAGAATATGTATATAAGCATAGAGATAGCATAAAAGTTGTTTTAGGCAACCATGACATAAGTCTAATAGCCGCATATTATGAAATCAAAAAGACGAATAGTTTCATAGAACCTATAATAAAATCTCCAAAGGCAGATGAGTATATAAATTGGCTTAGAGCAATGCCATTTTTGCATATAGACGAAAATACCAATTATTGCATGTCTCACGCAGGAATAGCACCTATTTTTGATTTAGATGAAGCTCGAAAATGGAGTGATGCATTGCATAAAAAGATGATAGAGGATGATGTAAAACAATGGTTAAAAAATATTATAAAAAATAAAAGCAGTGTTTTAAGATATGGGATTTCAAATGAAGAAGATGAGGCATATGCTTTTAGTTCATTTACAAGAATTAGATACTGTTTTGAAGATGGTTCTTTGGAATTAGAAAATAAGAGTAATCCAGGTGATAAAAAAGAGATAGAAAATACAACTCCTTGGTTTGATTTAAAAACAAGAAAAAAGATAGAAAAAAAAATAATTTTTGGGCATTGGTCAACCTTGGGATTATATCAAGATGAAAATGTAATAGCACTTGATACTGGATGTGTATGGGGCGGAAAATTGAGTGCGTTTAACCTTGATACACAAACTATTGTATCTGTGGATTGTAAGGGAAGTGTATAAAATTATTTTTTTAATATCCCAAGAGGGATATATTTGAGAGTGAGAGAGAAATTTTTGTTTTTAGTCCATTTGCTTTCTTAAGAAAGTTGGAACTTGATATAAATCATCATCATCTAAATTGTAACCATTTACAATTTTGCTTGAACCTCTATGTATATTTGTTCCATTTGTTTGTGAACCAAAAAGACTAGGCGATTCTACTTTTTTGTCTGACGCTAAACTAGGTTGCATTTTTTCTTCAAAGCCTGTAGCAACAACTGTTATTTTAATTTCATCAATTGCATATGATAAATCAGTTGTAGTTCCAAAAATCACATACGCATCTGCATCTGCATTTTCTTGTATAATTTCCATTGCTTCTGAAATTTCCATCAAGGGATAGTCTGGATGCATATAAAAATGAACCAATACACCTTTTGCGCCATCGATTGAAATATTATCCAATAATGGAGACTCAATAGCTGCTTTTGCAGCTTCGTAAGCTGCATTTTCTCCTCTTGCTTTGCCCGTACCCATCAAAGCCATACCTCTATGACTCATAACAGTTTTAATGTCAGCAAAGTCTAGGTTTATATCATTTGCTCCATTTGAGATTATAACATTTGAAATTCCGCCAACTGCTTGAGCTAGAATATCATCAACAAGTTTGAAACTTTCTTTTAAACCAAGGTTTTTTTCAACAATTGATAATAACTTTTCATTTGGAATAATGATGATAGAGTCACTTTCACGTTTTAACTCTTCTAATCCTTCTTTTGAAAGAAGAGATCTTTTTTTACCTTCAAATTTAAAAGGAGTTGTTACTACTGATACTGTTAAAGCACCAACTTCTTTTGCAACTTGAGCAATTACTGGGGCAGCTCCTGTTCCCGTGCCTCCGCCAAGTCCAGCAGAGATAAATACCATATCAGAGCCTTTTAAGATACTTCTTAACTCTTCATAGCTTTCAAGTGCAGCTTCTCTGCCTTTTTCTGGTACCATACCAGCACCTTGTCCACCAGTTGTATTTATTCCAAGTTTAATTTTATATGGTGCCAAAGAGCCTTCAAGGGCTTGACCGTCGGTATTTGCTACAATCAAATCAATATCTTTTACGCCCTCTCTAATCATATGATTTATCATATTTCCACCACCGCCACCAACACCGATTACTTTAATTTTTGCACCAGTAGTACAATACTTTGTTTCAACTACATCAATATCAAAAGTTTCCATTCTCTCTCCTTTCTTTTAAGTTTAAAATAATTGTTTTAACCAAGTTATAACCTTATTGACTTGATTGTTGCTATTTTTATCTACCTTGGTCATCTCACCCAATGAAATTTTCTTATTTTCATTGCTTGATGAGCTTCCATAATAACCATCTTCTTTTTCATTGTCTTCAAATTTAGTATTTATTTTTATATCTTTAAGATTATCTTCCTCAGCATTTTTGTTGTGAAGCAAATTTTGTGAATAATTAATCTCATACTCTGCATGTTCTCCATTTTTGTACAATAAAAGACCGATGACAGATGAAAAAGCAGGATTTTTTAACTCTTCAAACATACCTTTTATGTTGCTTGTATTTGGAGAAATAATCCTAACAGGCATATTTGAAAAAATAGATTGTGCTAAATCTCTAATTCCTTTTAAGTTTGTACCACCACCAGTTAGTATTACGCCAGAACCAACTTTTTCTTTAAGCCCACTTTTTTCAAACATTTTTTCTAGTATGAGAAGTGTTTCTTCAATTCTAGCTAATATCACATCCCTTATGATATCCAGTGATACTAGACTTTTTTTATCATCATTGCCAATAATAGGCAATTCGATAGAATCGCTTGATATGTCAGTTAAATCACCATGTAGCAATTTTATATCTTCTGCGACATTTAAAGGAGTATGCAAGGCAATTGACAAATCGCTTGTTATGTGATTCGATCCTATTCCAAAAAAGTCACTATGTCTTATTGCATTACCTGTATATACAGTTAAAGTACTGGTTTGCCCACCTAGGTCTATAATGGCAACACCAAGTTCTTTATCGTCATTATTGATAGTTGCAATTGAAGAAGCATAACCATTCATCACTATATCTTCAATTTCTATACCAGCAGATTTAACTGATTTTTTGAGATTAGACAAGTTTGATTTTTGAGTCATTATGATGTTTACTTCAGCTTCAAGTCTAGTCGCATTCATACCATAAGGATCTTCTACAAAATCTTGGTCATCCACTTTGAAGTTATATGGTAAAACATGGATAATTTCATATTCACTTGGAACATTTGCATTATAGAGTGCTGTATTTAAAACCCTATGTATCTCTTTTATTCCTATATCTTTGTGTGGGATATTTACAATGCCACTTGAGTTTATACTTTTTGTGTATGAGTTGGAAATCGAAACGATAGCACTTTCGATATTGCTTCCAGATATTCTTTTTGCATCACTGACAGCTTTTTTTATAGCTTTTGATGCAAGTTCTATATTTACAATCGAACCTTTTTTGATTCCTTGTGATTTGACTATGCCATGACCTAGAATTTGCAATTGACCATTATCTAGTTTTTCGGCAATAATAGCACAAATCTTTGTTGAACCAATGTCGATTGCAAGGATATTTTTATTCAAGATTCATCCCTTTTGAATAAATTTTAGTCTCATATTTTTTATTCAATACTTCTAGTAAGCCACTTTCTAAAACTTTATTTTTAAGTTGACTTACACTTTGGCTAATCAAGAACAAATCCTTCTGATTATTTTGGGATATTTTTTGTGAAATAATTCTATAAACTACCACTTTATCCGATAGCTTGATTATACCTCGTTCTTTTTTTGATGTCAATAGTTTTTGTAAAAATTGTAAACTTTCTTCGTTGCTTAATGTCAATATGTTTTTATTTTCATTTATATTTACCCATATTGTGCTTTGTGCTGTTTTACTGTCAATGTTTTTTACTTTTTCTTCGGCTAATTTTTGTAAATTAGTTTGTTGTTCTTTTTTGACATAATCATTTGTCACAAATACTTTAGCTTCTTCAAATGTCATCGGTTTTGACTCTATTTTTGATATAAGTTTTATAGTTGCATATTTGTCATTTACAAGTTTTGGTTTTAAGAAGTCTCCATTTTTTGCACTTTCTAGTTCTGCCATAAGTTCTTTTGGAACACTTGGGTCTTGACTAGCAATAACTAGGTCTTGAGTGGCTTTGATTTTTGATTTTTTAAAATCAATATAAGCTCTATTTGCATTTTTTTCA
>FAXN01000032.1 GCA_001493195.1 Sulfurovum sp. enrichment culture clone C5
AAAACATTATCAAAATGCTCTGCACGATCAGCTAAAAATAGTAAAATTTCCGCTCTTTTCGAATCCAAGTGTCCATTAAGTAAGATTTCTCTAATCTGCTTGCCTAATGTTGTTCCACCGGGCTCAAATGTAAATACAATATCTTCATGTCTTTCTTTTAAAAGTTCAATTTGTGTGCTTTTTCCACAAGTATCGATACCTTCAAATATAATATACATCAAAGACCTTCTTTTTTGATATATTCCACAACTTCTGGTGGAACTAAATGATCAATTTTTCCATTAAATTTTAAAAGGGATCTAACTACAGAAGAGCTTATGAAAGCATTATTCAAACTTGGCATAAGGTAAACCGTTTCAAGCTCTTTTTTCAACGATGAGTTTGCATATCCCATTTGAAGCTCATATTCAAAATCACTAACTGCCCTCAACCCTCTTATGATAATATTTGCATCCAATTCATTCGACAAACTAACCAAAAGGGTATTAAAGCCTACTACTTTAATTTTTGGAAAATTAGCTGTCACTTTTTTTATCATAGCTATTCTGGTTTCCAAATCAAAAACTGGATTTTTTTCATCACTAGCGGCAACTGCTACTATAATCTCATCAAACATTTTACAAGCTCTTTTGATAATATCAAGATGACCATTTGTAATGGGATCAAAAGTTCCAGGGTATATAGCTCTTTTTATATCATTCTTCATAGTTATCCCATCTTTTATAAATACTGTTTTCTATTCCTAGTGCATCATACCACTTACCTATCAAAAACTTTTCCATCTCTTCAAGTGTTGTTATGTCAGAGTAATATGCCATTACTGGCGGAGATATAATGACTCCCAAAGATGAGAGTTTATGCATATTCTCCAAAGCAATCGTAGAAAAAGGCATCTCTCTTGGAGCCAAAAGAAGTGTTTTTCGTTCTTTCAAAGCAACTGCAGCTATCCTTGTTGGTAAATTATCTGCTATCCCACATGATATTTTTGCCAATGTATTCATACTGCATGGCAATATAATAGTTTTGTCTATGCCAAACGAACCAGAAGATATTGATGAAGCTATATTTTCGTCATTGTGAAAAAAAATCTTTTTATTTTCACACATTGAAACAACAGTTGAATTTTTAGAGGCTACTACATGAAGTTCTATTGTATCTGGTAAAAATTCTATAAATCTATTTGCAAGACCAACGCCACTTGCACCAGTAACAGCTAGAGCTAATTTCATAAAAATCCTAAAAAATAATATTAAAATAATTATACTGAAATGTATATTAAGAGCGACTAGTCGCGAGAACTGTATGTTGAAGAGCATTTACCAAAGAGAGTTTTTCTTTGGTAAAATAAATTAAGAGACCTTGATACTACTGCAATGGCTGCATGTACCATATATATTAAGTTCTTGATTGAAATATGCAAATTTTTTATCAGACAAAACTTCTTTTAATGAGTTCATATCCACAAGGTTAAAATCTTCATCTTCGATATTTCCACACTCTTTGCATATTAAATGTACATGACTATCTTTTTTAATTTCATATTTTGCTTTTCTTCCAATTAATGGAAGCTCTATTAAAACACCATTTTGTGTCATTATAAGAATATTTTTATAAACTGTTGCCAAAGATATAGACGGATGTGTCTTTATAACTTCAGCATAAATCTCATCTACATCTTTATGCCCATACATACCTATAACTTCAAGTATATGCATTCTTTGAAAAGTTGCTTTAAGTCCATTTTCTTTTAAAATAGACATATAATTTTTCATTCTATATCCTTTGCAATATAAACAATACTAAAGAGCTTCAGCATTCTTCGCTAAATACTCAGCAACACCTTCAGTACTTGCTTTCATTCCTTCATCGCCTTTTTGCCAACCGGCAGGACAAACTTCACCATGCTCATTTGTAAATATCATAGTATCTACCATTCTAATCATTTCGTCAATATTTCTACCTAGTGGTAAATCATTGATTACTGCATGTCTTACGGTTCCATCTGCATCCAAAAGGAAAGATCCTCTAAGAGCAACACTATCACCAAATAATACATCAAAGTCTCTACTAATTTGTTTAGTTATATCTGCAACAAGTGGATATTTTATTTTACCTATTCCACCTTTTTCTACTGGAGTTTCTCTCCATGCAAAGTGTGAAAACTGACTATCTACAGAAACGCCTATTACATTTATTCCTCTACTTGTAAACTCATCTATTCTATGAGAAAACGCGATTATTTCGCTTGGACAAACAAATGTAAAATCAAGTGGATAAAAAAATACAACTGCACCTTTTGTTCCTAAATTTTTATAAAGGTTAAAATCTTCTACTATTGAACCATTTGCTAGCACAGCTGTAGCTGTAAAATCTGGGGCTTTTTTTGTAACCAACATAATGTTTATTTCCTTTTAAATAATTTTTATTAACAAGTAAACTATATCGTAAAAAAAATTAAAATAAGATTAATTTTGTCTCTATTGAAATTATGAATATAAAAAATAGGATATAATTACCATTAAAAATCAAAGTATTTTAATGAACAGTATATTACATGGCTTATATGCAATAACCGATGACATGCTCACTCCGAATGATAAAATTTTTCAATCTGTCGAACAAGTATTAAAAGGTGGGGCAAAAATAGTCCAATATAGAAACAAAAAAGATGATACTGAAACTATAAAAAACACTTCATTAAAATTACAAAAATTATGCCATCAATATAATGCTTTGTTTGTTTTAAACGACAAAATAGATATTGCCATAGAACTTGGTCTTGATGGACTTCATATAGGAAAAGAGGATTACAGTAACATACAAGATGTTAAAAAAAATTTCAAAGGTATTCTTGGTGTTTCATGTTACAATGATTTAAATATGGCAAAAGATATGCAAGGAATAGGCGTTGATTATGTAGCATTTGGAGCATGTTTTAACTCTCCAACAAAACCAAATGCCCCTACGATGGATTTAGAAATTGTAAAAAAAGCAAAAGATATTTTAGATATTCCTATTTGTGTCATAGGCGGCATAAACAGAGACAATATAAAAACTCTGCTACACTACAAACCTGATATGGTAGCAATAATTAGTGATATATGGAACTCTGATAATATTACAAATAGATCTCATTTTTTTGCCAATTTAATTGATTAAAAAATAAAAAATTTACATCATTTTTATATAATTTAAGTCCCATCGAATACTGAAAGAAGTACAATCTAATATAACACAAAAATTTATATATTCATTTTAAGAATTGGAGATGTATATGGATCAAAAACTATTTGTAAAAATCGTAATCATTGCTACAATTGGAATATTTGGTTGGCTTTTTTATCCATTTTTAAAAAGTTTTTTCGTAGCACTTTTACTTGTAATAGCATTTAGCCCTATCCATTTATATTTTGAGAAATATTTTAAAAAATATTTTCAATCTTCTGAAAAAATTGCCATTATTACAGCTACGGTTGAAACCATAATCTTAGTAGTAATTTTATTTATTCCTATCGTCTTTTCTGCATATTATATAGCTTCAAATCCACAAGAAATTATCAAATTGATTGTTTCATTTTATCAACAACTAGAGCATATGTTGTCTTTTATCCCAGATTCTATGCAATGGCTCGAAAAACCACTAAAAACCATTAGTCAACAATTGATAGTCAATAAAGATAAAATATACTCAACTATTGCCATTAACTTCGGTAACACTATGTTGGGATTTTTAAAAGCAATGATGAATATGATTTTAATTGTTATATTTTTCTTTTTACTCACATGGTATCAAAAGTCTTTGATTTTGACGATAGTGCCAATCATTCCCGTTAAAAGATCTATCATCGAAGAGTTTGCACAAGATCTAATCTCTACTACCGCTACTGGATTTTATACGCTTGTAAGTATTGCTTTATTGCAAGGTATTGCTTTTGGAATATTTATTAGCTTTTTTGATGGATACAATCCATGGATTTTAAGTTTGATGATATCAGTAGCATCTATCATACCATTACTGGGAACGACTTTGATTTGGATACCGATAGCTTTAAAAGAACTTTTTAGTGGGAATGTAATAAATGCAATCATCATAGCTCTATATTCATGGGCAATGATATCGTTTTTTATAGATAATATAGTTAGACTTCTTGTATTACAAAAAATCAATCATCTATTGAGCAAAATGCCCAAAAAAGGACATAGACCAGTCAATGATTTTTTACTTTTTTTCGCCATGATAGCAGGTTTGAGTACATTTGGATTTTGGGGTGTTATATTAGGTCCTGCTATAGTAGCATTTGCTACTACTCTTTTGAGAGTATTAAAACATGGATATATGAGTCCTAAGCTTTGAACTTTGCAACTTCTTTACGTAAATGTTCTAACTCTTCCATAATCGCATCTATGCTTTCATTTTTATTCTCAACAGTATCGTCTTTAAATTCCTCAAGTTTAGATTGTATACTTTTTGTTAATTCTTGCAATTTGTCTTTTGCTGACCCTACAAAATTCTCAGCATCCATCTTGTATTCTTCTTCTAATTCATTGATTTTATCCATTATCTCATCTTGATGTTTTAATATATAATACATACCCACACCACCTACTACTGTTCCTAACAAAAATTTTATCAAATTATTTTCATTCATTTTGTATCCTCTGAATTAAGTTTTTTCTTAAGAAATTTATACAAAGTTCCGACTACAAAAGTGGCAACTGTCAACCTCGAAATGTCACCAGAAACTTGATATGCAAGTATCTTGGTCTCCATTTTTATATCATTCATGGTTTGTTCTGCTTGAGCTGATAAACGAGTAAGATTATTTTGTGAAGAAAGTACAAGACTATTTGTGTGCTTCATTATTTTTATCACATATATACCAATCCATACAAAAATCACCATCATAAAGACCATGCAAAAAGCAATCACACCAACAAACCATGTTAAAACTTGATTATCCATATTGACCTCACTTTAAACTAAATCTCATAATATACATATTATCACACTAAAACTTATTTTAAACACAAGAAATAAAAGTAGTTATTTATCTAGATTGCCGCACTTCGTTTATGATTATAAAATCCATCTACTAAGACGATTTATTGTCGTGATAGCCCATTTATTTATTTTTGATTTGCTATCAATTAAACTCTAAAAGTCCAAATCTTCTTATCAAATCATCATCAAACTCGACTAGAGCATCTTTTTTTAGTTTCTCAAGCACTTCTTTGGAACACAAAGTATCTTGTGGCCATTCTCTATAAAATCCATCAACTTCGCTCTTTGTCGTACCATCTACAAAAATAAACGGGCTAAGCTCTATATCTCTTGAAGCATCTATATTGTTTACGACTCTCCAAACGAGCATGTATGGATATTTGAGATCATTGTTTTTATAGTCAATAACTATCAAAATGGCTATATGGTTTTTTAGAACCTCGATGTTTTTATAAAGTTTCTTCATAGAGTCTGTTTTGTTGACAGATATAACGCATATTGGATTTGCACTATTTGTACAAAATTGTTTCAAATCCACTATTTGAGCATCGAGAGCTTGTGCTTTTTCGAGCAACTCTTCATTACTTAGTAACTTCACCTTCAAATCGACTTTATCGCCTGTTGCATCAATGCCAAGTTTACCGCCCACAAACTGCTCATTTGACGAGTGGTCTAAGTGATCGAGTATACCTTTTGAGATAAAAATATTTTTCACATCTAATCTATCTAGGATATATGTTGCTATCTCTTCATAAGAAGTTAAATCTGGGGCATTTTCATCAACAAATATAGCATGTTTAACGAAACTCATCTGCCCTACTCCCCAGAAAGCATGCATAAACTGCATTGCATGACCTTTGTAATGAGTTTTCATTTTTGACATTATGAGATTGTGAAATACTCCATTTTCAGGCATATGATAATCGATTAAGTCAGGTGCCATTGGTTTTAAAAGTGGTAAAAATACTCTCTCTGTTCCCCAGCCCATATATTTATCTTCTAATGGTGGCTTTCCAACAACTGTTGCATGAAAAACAGGCTTTTTCTTCATTGTAATAGCGGTTATCTCAACGACAGGAAACTCTTCAGGAAGTGTATAATAGCCTGTATGATCTCCAAAGGGACCTTCTACTTTGCTCACTGTTGGATCTACGAAGCCCTCTATGACAATATCCACATCATGTGGTATATAAATATCGTTTGTGATAGATTTGACAAGCTTAGCATTTTCACCTCTAATTAGTCCGTAAAGCATAAGTTCAAACATACCGCTTGGCATAGGAGCTTGTCCGCACCAAATATAAAGAGGATCTCCACCAATAGCGATGGAAACTGGCATTTTCTTACCTGCTTGTGCATATTCATTAAAAAAATGGGCTCCATCTTTGTGTATCTGCCAATGCATACCTAAGCTTTTTTTATCATATTGTTGCAGACGATACATTCCTAGATTTTGCATGGAGCCATCTAAACTCTTAGTATAAGTTTGTCCCATAGTGATAAACCTACCGCCATCAAGCTCCCATGTTTTTAAAATTGGCAATTTATCCAAGTCGATATCATCACCCTTTAAAACTATCTCTTGACATTCGCCACTGTGTGTTAATCTTTTTGGAAATACACTTTTAAGTTTCCATAGTTTTGGTAACATCTTTAGTTTTTCTAAAATACCTTTTGGTGGTTTCATTTTCAAAAGCCACTCAATATTTTTTGCAATGACATCTGGATGTGTTCCAAAAATATCTTCTGTCAACTCTTTGTTTGCAAAAAGATTCATAAACACTGGTATATCATACTTAATGCCAAGTCTTTTGGAAATAGGCTTTGTAAAAAGTAGTGGTTTAGAGTTTTCTTTTTTGATCTCGAGATAAGCAATATGTGGGATTTCAAGCTCTACATCAAGCTCTTTATCTATAACCTTGATGCCACCATTTTCTTTAAACCACTCTATCACATCTCTCATTATTTCTTACATTCTTTCACAATTACCATCTTTAAAAGCTAAACTCTCAGCATCATGTAAAATCTCTTTTGCACCAGCTTCCATCATAATCTTTGCTAACTCAAAACCTAAATGACCACAATCATCTATATTGACTTCAAGGCTTTTTTCCAATATATGTGTTCCATCTGGATAACCTACCATCGCCTTTAATGTAACTTTATCATTAGAAATGGTCGCGTTTGTAGCAACCGGAGCAGAACAACCAGCTCCAATGCTTGCTACAAAATCTCTCTCAAGCGATGTGAGCAAAAAACTCTGCTTATCGTTTAATTTATCGGCAACTTCTTTTAAGAACGGATTTCTGTCAACTATCTCTATACCCAACGCTGCTTGACCCATTGGAGGTATCATAAATGATAATTTTTGCACGCATGGAATATCTTTTAGCAAATCTAGCCTAAAAAGACCGATGTACGCCAGTATGATAGCATCATACTCTCCATCCTTAAGCTTTCTAAGCCTTGTATTTACATTGCCTCTTAAATCTTTGACTTTTAAATCTGGTCTTATTGTAAGTAGTTGCATTCTTCTTCTTAGACTTGTCGTTCCGACAACTGCGCCTACTGGTAAACTCTCTAAGTTTTCAAATTTATGAGAAAGAAATACATCGCTTTGATCTTCTCGCTTTGTGATGGCGGCGAGTGATAAGCCTTCTGGAATAAATGTAGGAACATCTTTGAGCGAATGAACGGCGATATCTGCCCTACCTTCGAGCATAGCATCTTCAAGTTCTTTTGTAAAATGTCCTTTTCCACCAATAAGAGCCAATGGACGATCTAAAATCTTATCTCCATTACTTGTCATCTTATTTAACTCTACAATCAAGTTTGGATAAAGATTTTCTATTCTATCTTTAATATGATACGCTTGCCAGAGTGCCAATGCACTCTCCCTGGTTGCTATGACTATTTTTTCCACGTTCTATTTCTTTGTAAGTAAATCTTTATAGCCCTCTCTGAGCTTATCAATTTTTCCATCTATATATACTGTAGGCGTTCCAGTAACCATTGTTTTACTCGCTGTATCTTTATCATTTTGAAGCGTACTGAGTATCTCTTTTGTATTTATTTGTGCTGATGTAACACTAATGCCAAGTTGTTTTTTAACCTCTTCTAGTATTATTGCCTCATCTGTTGTAGCGGGGTCTATTTGTAATGAATATAGTTTTTCTATCATATCCATTTTCCCACTTTTTTGTGCAAATTCCATAATTTTTACAATTGTTACAGATACTGGATGAATTTGCTCCAACGGTAAATGATAATAATAAACACTTAAAATTGTAGGATTTTCTCTAGCAGCTTTTAATAAATCTGGAACAACTTCTTGACAAAATGGACATTGCGGATCACTAAAAACCAATATTTTATGCTTTGCATCACTGTTTCCTGCAACTAAATGTTCTTTATTGTAAAGTGCCTCTTTGATTGTAGGCTTAATCTCATCTCTATAATTAACATTTTTATCCAGATCAAACACAAGTGGTGTAATCACATTATCTCTAACAAAAAATGTTTCAGGAGCGTTAATCATTTGATTATTGTACTGAAGTTTCATATTGACAAAAATAACTTCCCAGCCTGGTAACTCATCAACTTTTTTTTGTTCTATTATTTCAACACCAAGCACTTTTACATCTTTGTTTTTTACAACTTGTGTTTCTATAAATTTCATCAATTTTGCATTATCGACAGAAGCCTCGCTAGTACCGCTACAACCTATCATCGATATTGTCAATAATGGCACAATCACCATTGTCAATAATTTCCGCATCAATAACATCTTCTTCTCCTTCAAAAATATTTTTATTTTGTGATATTTTACCAGTTAATTGTAAATATAAAACAAACAAGATTAACATTATGCCTATAAAGTCACTTAAAATGCCAGGGATTATAAATAAAATGGCACTAAGGGCATATAAAATATTTTGTTTGAAAATATTTTTTAAATCTATTTGGTTGAAAATCGATGCTTGCATGGAGGTTGCTAGAAATATTTGAGATCGTTTTATTAGGAACAAGCCAACAAACATCATAAAAATAATAAATACTGTTACCAAAAATGGCGAAAAGTGTGTATAAAAATATGATGTTGTCAGTATTTCACATAAAAGATATATGAGAAAAATAAATGGTGTGTATCTAAACAATCTCAGCTACCGCTTCTATGATATTTGATATATTAATTTCTTTAGCAATATTACCATCTCTACTAACAATCTCAACTACACCTTCTTCTACTTTCTTGCCAACGATTACAGCGTAAGGTACTCCGATAAGTTCGTAATCTTTCATTTTAAATCCAAATCTCTCATTTCTATCATCAAATAGAGAATTTATATTTTTTGCTTTCAGCTCATGGTAAATTTTTAGAGCTATTTCGTTTTGTTTTTCATCTTTTGCATTTGATACTATAACACAAACATCAAACGGACTGCTCTCTTTTGTCCAAATGCAACCTTTTTCATCATGATGTTGTTCAATAATTGCAGCAAGCAATCTACTCACTCCTATGCCATATGTTCCCATTACAAAAGGCTTTGTTTTGCCATTTTCATCTAAAAATTCTGCCTTAAGTGGTTGGGAGTATCTAGTTCCAAGTTGAAATATGTGGCCAACTTCTATACCTTTGGTATAAACAAGATTTCCTCCGCAATGGATACACTTATCTCCCTCTTTTACGGAAACGATATCATCCACTATTGCGTCTTTGTCTAACTCTAAATCCAAACCTACAAAATGATAGTCTTTTTCATTTGCTCCACATATCAAATGCGTCCCACCAATCAAAGAGTTATCAAAAACTATTTTAATATTATTTGGTAAACCAAGTGGTCCCATAAAACCAGCTACCAATCCAATCTCTTCTAGCTCATCACTACTAATATCAATCAAATCATTTGCATTGATACTATTTAATGCTTTTGTCTCTTGAAGTTCATCTGAACCTCTCAAGAAAAATAGAACAATTTCCTCTCTCTCCCCATCATATAAAGCTTTTTTTGCGACTGCTTTTATTAGATAATAAGGATTGACTTTAAAAAAATTACTAAGTTCATCTATTGTTTTAACATTGGGTGTGTTAAATTTGGCAAAATTAGCCTCTGGCGCCTCTTCTTCGCATATATATGGCATCGATTTTGCTGCTTCTATATTTGCACCATAATCGCATGATTTGCAAACAACTATAGTATCTTCACCGCTATCGGCTAAAACCATAAATTCTTTACTGCCCGTTCCCCCAATTGCTCCACTATCAGCATCAACTACACGAAAGTCAAGCCCAAGTCTAGTAAATATCTTTTTATAAGTCTCTTCCATCAAAGAAAACTCTCTCTTCATGTCCTCTTCACTACTATGAAAACTATATCCATCTTTCATCAAAAACTCACGACCCCTCATAAGTCCAAAACGAGGTCTGATTTCATCACGAAATTTCAAATTTATTTGGTATAGATTTAGTGGCAATTGCTTATAACTCTTTACACTCTGTTTAACTAGATTTACCATCATCTCTTCATGTGTAGGACCTAAAACAAAATCATTGTCTTT
This sequence comes from Sulfurovum sp. enrichment culture clone C5, assembly GCA_001493195.1. GTDB lineage: Bacteria > Campylobacterota > Campylobacteria > Campylobacterales > Sulfurovaceae > BN30871. The sequence continues at coordinate 10,562 of FAXN01000032.1, forward strand.
TCTATCTTTAAATCTAAGTAACTCTTTACCATATTTTTCAAATCTTCCACTCTCGACCCACAAAGATGCTGGGGTCACAAAACCTAAACTTACTTCTTGCGCTCCCGATGCGTCAAGCTCTTCTTTTACAACATTTCTAACACGATCTAATACCATTTTTCCTAGAGGCAAAAAGTTATAAAGTCCACTACCAACACCTTGTATAAATCCACCACGAATCAGATATATATGAGAAGGAAGTGTTGCATCACTTGGTGCTTCTTTTAATGTTGGTATCAGCAGATTTGAAAATTTCACGATTTATGTCCTTTGTGATGATGTATTGTATCTTTGTGTTCTTTATTATTAGCCTTGTCTTCCAATTCTATATCAAATATATATCCCATAGACTCTACATGAGAAACTCCATCTTTTTCACGTGAACTTACTCTCATTTTTTTGGTTGGTTTATGCAAAAAAAGGTCAAACATCTGTTTTGCCATTTTTTCTATATTTTCTAAATTTTCGTTTGGAATAAAGCCTTTACTTACTGCTCTTTGCAACTCTTTTGTAACAACTTCATCAACTTTTACGCGAATGCCTTTGATTATAGGCTCTATGGACAATGATTGTAAAATTCTATAAAAATCTTTTGTATATCTCGAAACAATTTCACTTGCCATCAAAGCTTGTTCTTGTCTTAGAGCATGATTTGCACTTGAAATATTTTGCAAATCGTCAACCCTGTAAATTGTTATTTTTTCATCTTCAATATCATCAATATCCCTAGGTATTGCTATATCAAACCACAATCTTCCAAAATCACAATCATCAATCATTTCAGATGTGATAATCGGTACAGGAGATGATGTAGCGGCAAATAAAAGCCTATATCTATTAATGTATTTTTCTATATTATCAATAGAATCATATTTTACATTTTCCCCCAAAGATATGCAAACCTCTTTTAGCTTTTCCATATCTCTGCCAAGCATTACTACATCACATCCTATTCTCAAAAGATGTTTTGCACTCAATATTCCCATTTCTCCAGCTCCAACAACTATTGTTGTCATTCCAGCCATAGTATCTTGTAAAATATCTTTGGCTTGAGATACCGCAACAGAAGCTATAGATATAGGATTTGATGAAATTTGTGTTTCATTTCTAATTTCAGCGGCACACTTTACTGCATGAGAAATTAGACGATTTAATTTTTTACCGGCTGTTTTATTTTTATAAGAAAATTTAAATGCCTCTTTTACTTGACCAGTGATTTGTGATTCTCCGATTACTAGCGACTCCAAAGAAGAGACTACACTAAACATATGGCCAACAGCATCTTCATCATCATACTTTTCTAAACTCTCTTTTAACTTATGAAAATTTATAGAACTGTATTCGCTCATTATCCCTAAAACTGTATGATATGTAGAAAAGTTATCTTTATTTGCTGTAATGATTTCTGTACGATTGCAAGTATTTATGACAAATGCTTCATGGATAAAATCAAAACCAACCAGACGATTTAAAAAATTTTTATGGTCATCTTCGCATTTAAATGCCAACTTTTCTCTTTCGGACAATTCACAATTTTTATAGTTAAAACTTATTATTTGATAATACATTAAAAATTCCTATCAATCATTTCTTTAGCAATTGCAACTAATTTTGGTTCATTTTCATATGACATTAGAGATATGGCTTCTTCTATCAAAATCTTTGCATCGAGGTAGCATTTGGACAAAATGTCATTCTTTTTCATCTCTTCAAGTATCCAAATCGACTCATCTTGTGAGAGTATTTTTTTGTGAAGTGATTTTAATTTTATCTTTTGCTCCAAATCCAAAGCATCATATAAGTAGATGTAAGGGATAGTTGTTTTTCCTTCAACAAAATCATGTAATGCAGGTTTTCCAAGAATATCACTATTTGAAGTAATATCAAGCAAATCATCAATCATTTGAAATGCAAGTCCTAGATTTTTGCCATAAAGTTTATAATTCTCTCCTTTTTTCCCACAAAGCAAAGCTGCACTCCATGCACTTGCTTCTATAAGAGATGCTGTTTTGCCATAAATCATATCTATATACTTATCTTTATCTGTATTAAAATCTTTTGACATTTCAACATCATAAAGCTCACCAATACTAAGTTTTGTAACAGCATTTGAAACTATTTGAGCTATTTTATTGTCCAAAAATGTAAGCTCATTAAATCCTTTTGAATACAAAATATCTCCAAGCATAATAGAAACTTTATTGCCATACGTAGCATTAATTGAAGGCTTATTGCGTCTAAGCATGGCATCATCTATTACATCATCATGAAGTAAGCTTGCAGCGTGAATAAGCTCAACTATGGAAGCTAATTTGATCGCATCATTTTTTTCGCCTGCGATATAAAGTATAAGCTTAGCTCTAAGTCTTTTTCCGCTTGGTAATTTGCGATAAAGTTCTGTTATTATAGGCTCTTCTAAAGAGCTTATGTATTGTTCCAATCTTCTCTCAACTGCTTCTAACAAATTAATCCTTATTGCTTATCTATTCGCATTGAGTTACAATATTTCCAGCCAATTCCAAAAATAGACTGTTAACTCTATCTTTTAAATCCTCTTCTTGTGTAGCTCTCATAGCTCTTAGCATTTTTTCTAAATCTTCCTCGAGTCCCATATCTTCTAAAATTTTTTCAGCAACTGCAAGTCTTTCTAGCATTTTTTCAAATTCCATCTCAACAATATTTTGATTTGCATGCCTAGAAATAGAAAAATAGTTGTCCCTTGGTGTACTTACCAAAAAATCATCATCCTCATTAAAAATATTCATACCTTGCCCTTACTTTTAATTATCTGGTCTTATTAGAACATCAGACTCTAATGAACTCTTTATTATAACATCCGTTACTTGAGTTTTAAATTTTAAAGCCTCAATATCTTGCTTTAACATATCATTTTCTACCCTTAGCACAGTTACATCTTGCTGTAAATCATTAACAATCTTACTATTGTAGTAAATTCTGCTTGCTAAAAAAACTTTAAGCCATGCCAAAAGAGTCAAAAAGACTAAAATAAATAACAATTTATATAGCTTAATGCCAAGAAACGAACTATTATTACTATCCACTAAAAAACCCTTAAATACTATACATCTTTAAAGCAAAAACTTCTTAGCTTTGCACTTCTTGATCTCGGATTATACTTCAACTCTTCTAAAGTTGCGGTTATTGGCTTCTTGTTTAATGGCTTGCCCATTGAGTGATTATTGCCACATGTACATCTTATAGCCATTTCATCACAGATGCAGTTTTTGCTCCATTTTGTAAACCTATTTTTTATAAGTCTATCTTCCAATGAGTGAAATGTTATAAAACTAACAATTTCTCCAGCAAAATGCCTCTCTTCTATGGCATCAAGTAAATTTTCTATCTGCGAAAGCTCCCCATTTACCTCTATTCTTATTGCCTGAAACGCCAATGTTGATGAATTTATTTTACCATACTTTGGAATAACCGTTGAAATAATTTTACTAAGTTCTAATGCACTACTTATGGGTTTTATCGACCTTTGTTCAACAATCGCATTTGTCAACTCTCTATGTTCTCTTATTTCTCCATAATTTTTAAAAATATATTCTAGTTTTTCGGCACTATAGCCATTGACAACATCATAGGCACTAAAACTTTCATCTTTATCCATTCTCATATCAAGCACTTGACTATTAAAAGAAAAACCACGCTCTAACTTATCTAGTTGCAATGAAGAAACTCCAAAATCAGCCAATACTCCAACGATTGGCTCCTCTTTTAAATTTGGAAAAACTTCAGCAAAAGTACCCTTATATATAGTGCTTCTATCCTTATAGTCTTGCAATTTCTCTTTAGAGAAATTTATAGCTTCAATATCTCTATCTATTCCTATATGCTTAATTTGTGCAAATTTTTTTAATATCTCACTACTATGTCCAGCATATCCTAGAGTGCAATCTACAAAGTATCCACTTTTTATATTTTTAAAACTTTCCACTACTTCATTAAGTAACACTGGAAGATGAGGACTCTTATTCAAAACTTAACCTTATTTTTTGATTGTATTTTTTATTTTATAATGCAATTATATTAAATTAAATATGAATTGTATTAGTTATTTTGATATAATACCGAAAACCTATAATTGTCAAGAGAAAAAATGAATCAAATTAAAAAAAGATTGGAAATTATAAAAATCGCAATTTTTATGTCTGATGACGAGACTATAAGACTGCAACTTTTAAAATTAGAATACTTCGAAGAGAATGAACAGCTAGATAAAATTATCGATTTATTAAAACGAAAAAACTATGGTCAAGCACAAGTTTTAATTTCAGAATATTTAAATAGCCCACAAAATGCTATCACACAAGACACCAAAGAAAATGAAAATTTTGCAAAACAAACCAATAGTGTTAATAATGACAACAAGTCTATCGTGGATGACTTTGGAATGTTAAAATCAAGTAGTTTAAGTAATAAGCATGGCTTACAAAGCACAAATCAAAATATAAAACAAGATAAAACAAAAGATACTATCACATCTTATGTTGGAGGTTCTAAGAATTTCGAACTGAGTTTAGATGAAATAGACAAAATACCATCAAGAAAACAAACCGATGCACCTGTTCCTCCCAAAGAAAAGGTTGACTTTTCTGATATTTTTACAACATCGAAAAAAGAAAAAATAGCAACAACAGAAGAACAAAAAACAACAATACCAGAAGAAGAAATAGTAGAAGAAAAAGAAAATAATATTTTAGAAGATAGTGACCAATCTATAGAAAATCAATTAGAAGAAGTAAAAGAACAAGAAAATATAAATTTCGAATCCAAAGAATATGAAACAGAAAACAAAGAAGAAAATAACGAGCTAAATGAAGAAATCTTAGATGATGATTTGGAAATGTTAATTACCGCAGATAGCGAAGTGAGCAATACAAATATTGACATGACTCTTGAAGAGAATTTAGAAAGCAGAGAAAGTGCAAACCCTTACGATAAAAAATACCCTCCAGTTTCAGATATATTTCATAAATTTCAAAATATTGCACTATTTCACATAGGAGACAAAAACTATACATTGCATAAATCATCTGCAAATTGGATGCATCGTATATCAAAAGTTGGCTACAAAGAGATAGAAATTTTAAAAATTGCGAAATACATACAAAAGCTAAAAGAGCAGAAGGAGCATGATGAAGCTATCCAGCTTGCCCTTATTTGTTGTGCAACAGAATCAAATCTAGGAAAATTGATATTTGCTAGAGAACTGTACAAAGGTGACATAGTAGAACAAGATCACTTTAAAGCTTGCGAAATGACAAAAGAGTTAGCTCTTCTTGATTACCCAGAAGCCCTGTGTGATTTGGGTCAATATTGCGAGCATGGAATAGGGACAAAGAAAAGCCTTGAGTATGCATTGCACTTCTATAAAAAAGCCTATGACTTAGGGTTGGATAGAGCGAGCATTTTATACAAAAACCTCAAAAAGAAAAAAGGTTTATTTTCATTTTTATTTAAGAGTGAAATCTAACTTATCAATTGCATCATAAATTACATCAAATATAGTGTCAATCTCATTATTTGTTATAACAAATGGTGGCATAACATATATCGTATTTCCAAGCGGTCTTAAGAGTACACCACGAGAAAGAGCATATTGCGAAATTATAACTCCAACTCTTTCTTTTGTGTCAATATCTGACAACTCGATGACTGCTATCATGCCTAAAATTCTAGTACTCTTAACATTTTTAAAACCATTAAATCTTTCTAGTTTTTGTTTCATATACTTATTGATCAATATATTTTTATCAATTATTTTTTGTTCTTCAAAGAGTTCTAAAGTTGCAATTGCAGCACTGCATGCCAGTGCATTTCCAGTATAACTATGTGAATGCAAAAATGCTTTATACTCGCTATAATCACAGTAAAATGCATTATAAACTTTATTGGTTGTCATAACAACTGACAATGGAAGATACCCGCCAGTAAGTCCTTTTGACAAAGTCATAAAATCAGGCTCTATGCCAGCATATTCACTTGCAAACATTTTTCCAGTTCTTCCAAAACCAGTCATTATTTCATCAACTATCAAATGAATACCATATATTTGAGTCAATCTTCTAGCGCCAATTAGATACTCTTCATGATACATGTGCATACCGCCAGCACCTTGAACGAGTGGCTCTACGATAAAAGCAGATATATTATCTCCCTCTTGTTTTAAAACTTCTTCTAAGGCTATAAGTGCGTCTTTTGCAGCTTGTACTGTTTGATCTTTTGGAACTGGTGTTTGAATACAATTGATTAAAAGTGGTTTATATGTTTTTTTATACAACTCAACATCTCCAACGCTCAAAGCACCTATGGTTTCACCATGGTAACTATTTGTAAGAGATAAAAAAAGCGTTCTGTTACTATTTTCGTTCAAATGATAGTGATAACTCATTTTAAGGGCTATTTCAATTGCACTAGAGCCATTGTCTGCAAAAAATACTTTATTGAGTCCATTCGGAGTAATTTTAACTAATTTCTCAGCCAAATCAATAGCTGGTTTATGCGTAAAGCCTGCTAAAATAATATGCTCTAGTGTATCTAGTTGATTTTTTATCTTATTATTTATGTATTCATTGGAATGCCCAAATATATTTACCCACCAACTGCTCACAGCATCAATATATTTATTGTCATCAAAATCATATAAATATACACCTTTTGCATATTTTACTGGAATTATAGGTATTTTCTCATGGTCTTTCATTTGAGTACAAGGATGCCAAATATACTCTAAATCTTTTTGCATTAACTCATTATTTGAAAATATCATAAAAAACCTTCTTTTAAAAATTGAAAAATGGAGTATTTCAATTGCACTTAATGACAACTTGACTAAAATATTATATATATATTTTAATTGAAGGTAGATAAAAAATGATAACTTGGATGCAAAAACATAATAGATATTTAGTTTGGACCATTTGGATTGCCACTATTGCTTTTATTGGAGCTGGCTTTGTTGGATGGGGAGATTATAATTTAGGCTTTAAAGGTGATAAAATTGCAAAAGTTGGAAATATAGAAATAGACAAATATAGATATCAAATGACTTATAAATCACTTTATGATAGATATAATCAACAATTGCAAGGTACTCTTGATGATCAAAAAGCAAAAGAGATAGGCATAGAAAAACAAGCTTTTGAGCTTGTAAAGACTCAAGCATTATTTTTAAATCTAGCTAAAGATTATGGCATACAAACCACAGATGAAGAAGTGGCAAAAATTCTAAGTTCAATACCTGATTTTCAAACGAATGGTAAATTTGACATGAAGATTTATGAACAATATTTGGCTTCACAAAATTTAAAAAAGAAAATATTTGAAGATATTTTAAAAGATGATATTTCTGTCAATAAATTGACAACACTTTTAAATACAAACT
>FAXN01000033.1 GCA_001493195.1 Sulfurovum sp. enrichment culture clone C5
CGGTATAAATTTCTGTATTAGTCGTAGTGCCTGAATTACCTGCTGTATCTGTAGTAGTAATACTTGCGTCTACTGTGAGGTCGCCATCTGCCATAAGACCACTTCCTGGAACATCAATGGAAAAGTTTCCTGATGCATCTACTGTACCAGTATAATCAGTTCCATTAACAGTAATTGTAACTGTATCGCCAGTATTAAACTCACCGCCCACAGTTCCTGTTATTGGAATATCGTTGGTAGCTTCGGTCGCATTGATAATATTATCAGAGGTAATAGAATCAATTGTGATAGTTGGAACAGGTGGAGTTGCGTCAATTGTTACAGGAACATTGGTCGTAGTTGTATTGCCTGTAGTATCAGTTTCTGTCACAACTGCAGTATAAGAACCATCACTAAGTGGAGTTGTTGGAGTAACTGACCAATTGCCACTTGAATCAACGGTAGTAGTTAGTGTTTCACCATTTATAACTACACTGATAGTCGCATCCACTTCCCCTGTTCCACTGATAGTTGGAGTAGTATCGTTGGTAATACCATCGCCTAGTGTACCACTATCAGAAGAAGGATCAAGCCCAGCTGTTAGTTCAGGAGATGTGTTGCCACCTCCGCCGCCACCACCTAAAAAAGCTAATGGTGCAAGAGCCAATATCCACACAGGAGAGCTTTCTGACAAGTCTAAACCTAGACTTTGATAACTAAATGCACCATCGGAGATGTTTTCAATCAAAAGAGAATTTTTATATTCTTGTGGGATGTAAGAATAATACTTTCCATCCTCCGCCATACCTATGATATTTGATGTTGAAAAGCCATAATAGTTTTCTATAATTATATCTGGATATATAGCCTCATCTTTATATCCATCTACATCTAAATTTATCTCTAGATTTTTTCCGTTACGCTTAACAAGCATTTGATCTGGTGCAAGTCTAGTGTTAAAATCTTTTAACTCATATATAACATGCCCAGAATCTTTAAGAATAAGCTTATTCCCTATTTTACCAGCTTCAGAAGAGATGCTATATTCAGTAATGCTACCATCTTGTGTTTTTACTAATATTTTAATTGTTTTTCCCACGGAAGTACCCTTCTATTCTGATATTTTTTTATTATCCACTGAAACTTGACAGTCTAGTGTATTGCGGTTTATAACTCTTGATTTTTTGTCGATTGTTTTCATCGATTTTTCTCCTATATCATGAGTAACCCTTGTTAGCCAGAAGCCTCCATTTTTCATTTCATCTATTTTAAAAAATACAGATTCGGTGCCGTTTATATCTACAGGGAAAAAATAATTGGTAACGCCTATCGTGTTACCTCGTGTCGCAACGCCTACTTGTATTGTATTAATACAAACTTTTGTCGTAGCGTAGCTATTGGGCAATATAGATCCAACAACTCTCTCTCCTATCTTTACAACAGCGATGTTATCTTTGTTTCCTGTTTCTCTATAAAAAAATACATTACTTCCATTAAACTTTGTATCTTGCACAAGTTTATTTGCTTTTTCAGATGGTACTACACTACCAAAAACATCTTGGTCTATGCCACATCCAGTGAGCATAAGTGCAACTATTATTATCCATGCCATTTTAATTTTTATCATTTTAACCTCTCGTCTTTGACTTGAAATTCAAGCATTTTCAAAGCTATTTTATCGCTAGAAAACCTATATATTTATATATTATATTCCTTAAAACATTAATTTAAATTTGCTATATATATTTAATTAAATAGTTTTATGTAATATTATAGTTTTGGTTTTTTTATGTTATGAATTTAAATTATTTTCAAACAGAGAAGATCCAACTCTTACTAGGTTTGATCCACATTTGATAGCAAGCTCAAAATCCCCACTCATGCCCATAGAGCATATATTTGCTCCATTTTTTTGGAGTTTTTCATAGATTTTATAAGTTGTTTCAAAACTGTTTTGAATTTGTTTGACATCATTACTATGTGCACCTATTGACATTATGCCTTCTAATTTTATATGTGGACACTCTGATAGTATTTGTAAATATGTTTCGATGGCAACTTCAGGGCTAAAGCCACTTTTTGTATCTTCTCTTGCACTATTGACTTGAAGCAGACAAGACAATGTTTTTTGTTTGTTTGCAAGTTTTGCTTCTAGTTCTTTTGCTAAATCCAAATTATCAAGTGCTTGAAAAAGTGAAGGTTTTATATCTAAGAGCTTATTTATCTTGTTTTTTTGCAAAGTTCCTATCATATGCCATTCTATTGGTAAATCTTCAAGTTCTTTTGATCTAGATTCAAGCTGTTGAACATGATTTTCTCCAAAAGCTCTTTGACCAAGAGAGTAGAGTGTTTCAATATTTTGCACGGTAGTATATTTCCCAACAGCTACTAGTTGGACTATATGGTGTCCGCTTACAGAAAGTCTTGCTTTTTCAATTTTATAAATCACATCATCAAGATTTTTTCTTAGCAATTCTTTTTCCATGTTAACCCCAAAGTCTATTTATATCATTAAATAAGCCTAAAAACATAAGACCAAATAAAATTACCCATCCGCCTAGAGTTAATTTATAAACAATAGCTTCACTCGGCGCCTTGCCTCTTATCATTTCATATAGATTAAACATTATATGCCCACCATCAAGTGCTGGGATTGGCAACAGGTTTAAAACCCCTAGATTAATTGATATAAGAGCAGTAAAAAATAATAGGGATAAAATTCCAGCATCGCTTGCTTTGGAAGTTGTATCAAATATAGTAATAATTCCACCAATTTCTTTTGTATCCACAACGCCTGTTATGAGTTTTTCTATGCCAGTAAATATAAGCAAAGATGTTTGTAATGTTTGTTTTGAGGCATATTCTATGGATTCCACAAAATTAAAATATACTATTTTACTTGATCCTAATGGAGCAATTCCAATCATATATCTTTTTTCTTCCTCTCCAAAGATGTTTTTTGTTGTTAAAATTTTTGGAGATATTTGAATAGTTTTGATTGCATCTTCTCTTTTGATTTTAAGAGTTAAATTTTTGCTTTGTGTGGCTTGTATTTTTTGCCCAATATCTTCCCAATAAGCCATAGGTTCATTGTCTATAGATATTATCATATCCTTGGATAGCAAGCCACTTGTTTTTGCAGGTGAATTTGGAGATATTTCTCCTACTTGAGGAAGTAGCTTTGGAATACCAACAAAAGTCATCATAATATAAATTAAAAATGCCAATAAAAAATTTGACAAAGGACCAGCTAGCAATATAATGATTTTTTGCCAAGGTTTTTTTACATTATAGCTATCATTATCAAAGCTCGTATTAAGAGGATTTGTATCGTCTTGTCCTTTCATTTTTACATAACCTCCAAGAGGTATAGCACTTAAGCTCCATTGAGTATTTCCAATTTTTTTTGTAAGTAGTCTTTTGCCAAATCCTATGCTAAAAACTTCAACATGAACTCCAAAAAATCTTGCAGCCATAAAATGACCTAACTCATGAACAAATATTAAAATAGAAATAACTAATAGTGAAATTAAAAGACCCATCTAAACCCTTGAAGTTTTTTTGAAAAAATCTCTAGTATATTCATATCCAGAGTATAATGTTATCGCTACGGCTACCCAAAGAATTATATTTGCAAATGGCCACTCCATCAACAAAAATCCAATTGCAATCATTTGAACCACTGTTTTTACCTTGCCTATGAAGGATGCTGCGATATCCATACCTTGTGATACAGCCGATACCCTAAGCCCTGTTATAAAAAGCTCTCTTGTAAGTATGAGATATATTGCCCAAGGAGATGCACGATCTAGTATCATAAGTCCAAGAAAACCAGCTAGTGTTAGCATTTTGTCTGCAAGGGGATCTATGATTTTGCCCAAAGTTGTAATTTGGTTAAAAGTCCTAGCTACATATCCATCAAAAAAATCCGTTGCACTTGCTATGACAAATATAAACGCTGCGGCATAATCAAGCCAACTGTAATGTATACCATTAAAAATTTCTCTATTCACAAGCAATAAAAACATAATTGGTGCTAGCAATAGCCTTATAAGAGCTAGAATATTTGGAATATTAAATATCATTATCTAAAGGTAGTCCCACCGTCAACTACTATGGTTTGTCCAGTAATCCAGCCTGCTTCATCAGTACACAAAAAATACACAGCTCCTGCTATATCTTCAGGTTGACCCATACGATTTAGTGCTGATCTTTTTATAGTCTCTGCTTTGACTTCTTCATAGTTTACAAATGCTTTAAGCGCATCTGTATCTATCGGACCACCACTTACAGCATTTACACGGATATTCATTTCGCCAAGTTCCACAGCGGCATATCTACTCATGGCTTCAACAGCTGCTTTATTTGTGCCATGCCCTGCATAATTATCTATATATATAAGATTTCCAGTACTACTCATAGTTACTATGCTTCCGCCTCCAACTTTCTCCATTCTTTTTGCGGCTTCTTGTGAGCCTACTACAAAAGCATTGACAGTTGCTGTATAAATGTTATTTAAACCTCTAGGTTTTAATCTCATAAATTTACCATATCCTCCAACAACTGCTCTTCCGTAAATCATAGCATTACTAACAAAAAAATCAACTCTATCAAAATCTTTATCTATCGCTTCAAATAATGGTTTAAACTCATCAGGTTCAAGTATATTTAATGGATATGCTTTTGCTTTAATGCCATATTGTTTTTCCCATTTTTGGGCTAATTCTTTTGCTATATCAGCATTTGAATTGTAAGTAAAAGCTATATTTACACCCTTCGAAGCAAATTTAGTTGCAATCGCTTCGCCTATGCCTTTTGTTGCTCCTGTTATTACTAGTGTTTTACCATTCATGTTATCCATTTATACTCCTACTATATTGTAATTTTTCATTTCATTTTCGATTTTTTTCATATTCTCAAGACTTGGTGCAACTAATGGAAGTCTATACTCCAATGTTTCTATAAGTCCAGCTATATACATAGCTGCTTTTATGGGTATGGGATTGCTTTCGCAAAATAGTACTTTGTTTATCGGTAGCAACTCTTCGTTCAATATACGTGCCTCTTCAAATTCTCCATTTAATGCAAGATGGATTAAATGAGATTTTAAATCTGGAAGTAAATTTGATGTAACAGATGTTACTCCAACACCTCCGGTTGCTATAACAGAAAAGTCAATCGCGTCATCGCCACTAAATATTGCTAAATTTGGACATTTGCTTTTAAGCTCAATTATTCTTTCGATAGAACCACTTGCCTCTTTGATTCCAAAAATATTTGGCAAGTCTTCATATAGTCTTTTAACCGTATCTGGAAGTATATCTACTCCAGTTCTGCCTGGGACATTGTATAACATAAATGGGATATCTACACTTGATGCTATTGCCTTATAGTGCTGATAAAGTCCTTCTTGGCTAGGTTTGTTATAGTATGGACTTACAGAAAAAATTGCATCAGCGCCACACTGCTCGGCATATTTTGCAATTTCTATTGCCTCGTGTGTCGCATTGCTTCCTGCACCTGCTAAAACTTTTGTATTAGTTCCTTTGCATATTTCTACTGCTATTTGAATACATCTTTTATCTTCATCATAGCTAAGTGTTGCACTTTCTCCAGTAGTTCCAACTGGACATACTGCATCTATACCATTGTCTATCTGTCTTTGTATAAGTTTTGCATATGTAGCTTCATCTAACTTTCCATTTTTAAATGGCGTGATTAGAGCAGTAGTAGCTCCAGTTATTTGATAATTATTCATTTGCTTTTCCTTAGTATAACTGTAGTAGATTGATTGTTATTTAAATAACGATTTGCTACCTTTTTTATATCATCAAGTGTAATTTTATCTAATTTATCTTCATAGTCCAATAGAGGCTGTATATCTCCCATGGCGTAATAGTCTCCAAAAAGGTTTGCAACAGAACTTGAACTCTCTAAAGAAAATATAAATTCAGCTCTCATATTTATTTTTGCACGATTAAGTTCTTCTTTTGTGATTCCATGTTTTTTGATATCGTCTAAAATCGTCAATATACTTTTTTCACCAATTTCTGGTTTTGTTTTTTCATTTAGCATTCCCATTATGAGAAATACTCCAGGGTCTTTAAGCTCCATGTTATAGGCGTATATAGTATTGAATTGTCTTTTTTTGTCTATAAGTTCGCTATCAAATCTACTGCTTTTACCTCCGCTCAATATCTGACTAATAACGCTAAGTGCCATTTGATCTTCATGAGCAAAATTTGGGATACTATAAGCTATAGCTATGGTATCAACTTTGTTACTTTCTTTATGAAGTTCTACTCGTTTTGCACCATCAACTTTTGGTTCTACTATTTGTAAGTTTGGAATCTCTTTTTTGTTTTCAAGTTTACCAAAATATTTTTTTGCTTCATTGAAAACAGTTTCTGGTTCTATATCACCAGAGACAACCAAAATCGCATTTTTTGGTTGATAATAGCTCTCGTAAAATGCTCTAATATCTTCTATTTTCCAAGACAATATATCTTCCATAAAGCCTATTGGGAGCCAATGATATGGATGGTAAACAAAATGCGTATTAAAGAGTCTAAAATACAGGTATCCCATAGGGCTATTGTCAGTTCTAAGGCGTCTTTCTTCTGCAACCACATCTCTCTCTTTTTGAAATTCATCATCTTTCAAAAGCAAGTTATGCATAAGTTCACTAAAAAGCTCTAAAGTTTTTGGAAGATTTTTAGTTGACGTTTTTATATAGTAGTGTGTTTTATCAAAACCAGTAGAAGCATTGTTTACTCCCCCGCCTTTTTTTACAATAGTATCAAACTCACCCTCGCTAAGATTTTTTGTTGATTTGAAGCTCAAATGCTCAAGCATATGCGCCATACCAGTTTTACCTAGTACCTCATTTTGGCTACCAACTTTATAGTATATATCAGATGTGATAACACCTGATTCGTTTGCAAGCGGAATTACAACAATTTGCATTCCATTATCTAGCGTTTTATGAAAATGTTTTGGCAAAGAATTAGCCATTATCGCTCCTGTTAATCCAATTAAAAAAAGTATTATAAGTTTTATTTTTTGCAATTTGCACCTATTGCTTGTGAAATGTTTGTATATCCATCTGCTTTTAGTAGCTCTATAAGCCCTTTATTGATATTTGTAATCAAAGCTGGACCTTCAAAAATGAGCATACTGTAAACTTGGATAAGTGTTGCTCCATCTTTTATTCTTTCATAAGCTTCTTTCGCACTATCAATCCCACCAACTGAAATTAGTAAAGTTTTTCCGTAAAATTCTTTTCCAATCGCTTTAAATAAATTTCTACTTTTTACCTTTAAAAGTTCCCCACTAATACCACCAAAATCTTTTGCATTTGGTGTTAATGAATAATCAATAGTTGTATTTGTGGCGATTATCCCACTGGCTCCAGCAGATATGGCAATCTTGCATAAATTTACAGCCTCATCATTACTCATATCGGGAGCAATTTTAAGTAAAATAGGTTTTTTTGTAAGCTTTTTCGCCATCTTAAAAAGAGAAGTTATAAATTCTTCATTTTGAAGATTTCGTAAACCTGGTGTATTTGGAGAAGAGATGTTTATAACCATATAATCTCCAAAAATACCAAGCTTTTTTATAAGTTTTTCATAGTCACTAAGTGCAGCAGCTTCGCTTGTAATTTTATTTTTGCCGATATTTACACCAATGGGAAAAATAGAATTTTTATACTTAGCAAGTATATTTGCTGTATGTTCCATTCCTTTGTTATTAAAACCCATTGCATTTTGTATAGATCTGTCTTCTATGAGTCTAAAAAGTCTAGGTTTTGGATTGCCATCTTGAGGAAGTGGTGTTATGGTTCCAACTTCAGTAAATCCAAACCCTAAAGCCTTCATAGCTTCTATATGATCAGAATTTTTGTCAAAACCAGCCCCAAGACCTACTGGATTTTCAAAAGTTTTACCAAATATATTTTGAGCAAGGGATGCATCTGATACCCTATACATTTTTGCTATTATTTTTTGCAAAAAAGGCACTTTTTCTGTAATTCTTAAACAAAAGTTTATAACTCCATGTGCATTTTCAGGATTTAGTAGAAATAAAAACTTTTTAGCTGTTTGATATGAGCATAACGGCACTAAATTCTCCTATATTTTAAAATATAGTATATCTAAAACTACATAAGAGTTATTTTTGGATGGTCTTGCTAAGCTTTTTATATCCATCACAATTTTTGATTAACTCTTCATGTGTTCCATGGCATTTCATTGAGCCATTCGCAAAATAAAATATTTCATCAGCATTTTGTATACTGCTTAGTCTATGTGCTATAGCTATTATAATCATTTCATTTCTAAGTTCAAAAACAGCATCTTTAATTTTTTGTTCACTTATATTATCTAGTGCTGATGTTGCTTCATCCAATATCAAAACATCAGGGTTTTTATAGATAGCTCGTGCCAATGCAATTCTCTGTTTTTGCCCACCAGATAGATTTGCACCTCTTTGTGCAAGTACTGTATCTATTCCTTCTGGAAGTTTTTCTACAAATTCAAAAGCATGTGCTTTTTTGAGTGCATTTATAACTCTTTTACGATCTATGCTTTCTCCATATGCTATATTTTCAGCTATGGTATCGTTAAATATGAAGATATTCTGTGTTACATAGGCAATTTTTTTATGCAAAGAATCCAAAGTAAAGTTTTTTATATTTTGATTATTTATAAGGAGTTCCCCGCTTGATGCTTTATAAAACCTGACGAGTAGATTGACCAATGAACTTTTTCCTGCTCCACTATCTCCTACAACCCCATAAAACATACCTTTTTCAAAAGAGATATTTATATCTTTAAGTGCCACTTTTTCATCATATTTGAGAATAATATCTTTCAGTACAATACTATTTATTTTCTCATCCAAATCTATATCACCACTTTTTATATTTGCCTTTATATCAAATAGTTCTCTTATTCTTTCATTTGCCGTTACAGCATCTTGTGTTCTATTGTATAGTTTGGATAATGCTTTTATCGGGTCATATAACATAAATAGTGCAGCACTAAAAGAAAAGAAACCGCCAACACTCATTTTGCCATCAATTACTTCTTTTCCGCCTACAAATATAACAAGTCCTATAGCTATAGAGCCAAGTAATTCCATAATAGGAGAAGTTAGATTGTTTACCCTGATTTGTTTCATTATGTATTTAAAAACGGACAAATTGTCTTTTGCAAATCTGTTGATTTCAAAATTTTGAGATGAGTTTGATTTTATCACCTCTATATTTGAAAATACCTCTTCGAGCCTTTTTGTCATATCGGCAGTACTTTGTTGCGAAAGTTTAGAATATTTTCTCATTTTTTTTGATAGTTTTGCAAGCGGAAAAAGAGCAAGAGGCATAACTATAAGGAAATAAAATGCTAATTTTGGATTTTGATATATCACATATCCAGATAAAGCAATAACTGTAAAAGTATCTCTTATCAGTTCCGGAATTATTTCTGATACTACGCCTTGTATTCTAGATATATCATTTGTAATTCTCGAAAGAAGTGTTCCAGAATGATTTTTTCTAAAAAAATCCATATCAAGCTTTGTTATATGAAACAACAACTCTTCTCTAAGGCGTCTAAGAATGTCTTGCCCAATATATGAAGTATAATATGATTGGATATATCTACCAATTCCTTTTAATGCAAAAACAAAAACAAGCATAAAAGGTACGATTAAAAGCATTTGAGCATCTTTTTTTATAAAAACATCATCCATTACAGGTTTAATTATATGTGCCGTTCCTGCAGTTCCAACCGCAACTGCTATCATTCCAAGTATTGCTATAAAAAATTCTCTTTTATAGTCTTTAAAGTAAGGAATATACGTAATGATAAGTTTTTTCAAGATATTTTCTCCCAAAGTGTTCCATTTGTTGTATCCATAATATTTATATCCATAGACTTTAGCTCATCTCTAATCTTGTCCGCAAGTTCAAAATTTCTTTCTAATTTCGCAGTCATTCGTTGCTTTATAAGATTATCTATTTTTTCTGCCAACTGTGGTTCGATTCCAAGTTGAAAATATAAAAAAGGATTTTGATAGCCAAAGCCCAACAATTGATTTATAAAATCAATATTTGCCATTATTTCTTTTTTTGCATTTTTGTCATTAATGTTCAAGTCTAATTGTTCGTTTGATTTTACTATCATTTCATCAATTATACTAAGTGCTACTGAAATATTGAGATCATCACTCATCGCATCAAGAAGTGATTTTTTAAATTCCAAATTAGGTTCACCTGCAGTTATGTCAAACACTCTTTTTTTTAGACGATATAGTTTGTCAAGCCTTTTTTTACTATTCAGCAGATCTTCTTCGTTAAAATTGAAATCATTTCTATAATGAACACTAGATAGATAAAATCTTACTATCTCTCCATCATATATTTTTAGAGTATCTTTAAGAAAAAAACTATTCCCTAAGCTTTTGCTCATCTTTTCGCCATCAATTTGCACAAAACCATTGTGCATCCAATATTTGGCTAGTTCATGACCAGTAGCACATCTGCTTTGGCTTGCTTCATTTTCATGATGAGGAAAAAGCAAATCCGCTCCACCACCATGTATATCTATACTATATCCATCAACAGGTTTGGTATGCTTTTGTATCATAGCCGAACATTCTATATGCCATCCAGGTCTTCCTTTGCCAAAACTAGCCTCAAAGCATACTATGTCTTTTTCATCACATGCTTTCCAGAGTGCAAAATCTTTTTGATTTCTCTTTTCACTTACACTTTCAATTCTGCTAAGTGTATCATCGCTGACTTTATTCGATAGTTTTCCATAAAGCTTATCTTTTGAAGTATCAAAATATATATCTCCATTTGAAATTTTATAAGCTATATCTTTTTTCAATAGATTTTCTATCATCTCTATCATTGCTTCAAGGTTTTGAGTTGCTTTTGGTGCGAGAGTTGGGTGTGTTATACCTATAGCATCCATATCTTCATTGTATCTTTGTATATAATGCTCTGTAATTTCTTTGAGGCTCTTGCTGGAATCTTGCATTTTTTTGATTATTTTATCATCGATATCTGTAAAATTTCTAATAAAGTTTACTTCATACCCCAAGGTTTTAAAGGTTCGAAAAAGCATATCAAAACTCAAGCTACTTCTGGCATGTCCCAAATGAGCATCATCATATACAGTAGGTCCACATACATACATAGTTACAGCATCAGGAACAAGAGGCACAAACTCTACTTTTTCTTTTTTTATACTATCAAAAATATACATCTTCAACCTATCTTATCCAATCTACTAAAAAAATATTTATAAAATACAATATTGTACCAAAAAATACCATGCCACCTATAAAAATAGGTGTTTTTTTGGTTTTTATAATTTGCCAAAGTTTTTCAAATCCAACTTCTTTTACAGTAAGTATAAATTGTGCAAATCCGCCTATACTTCCGGAAAGTGCCAGTCCTGCTGCACCCATCTTTTGCATCAGTATTATTGAAAATATAACATTTATAACAAGTGAAATTACAGCTATTTTCGCAGCTTTTATATGTTTTTGCATCGCATAAAGATATAGTGAAAAAAGTTTTGCTAAACCAAAAGGAATTAGTCCTATCATATACATTTGAAGTACATAAGATGTATTTCTAGTATCTTCGAAGTCAAAAGCACCTCTTTCAAAAAGAAGCCAAACTATAGGCTCGCTCATTATCATACCACCAAGAACAGAAGCACCAAGAAGTATACTTAATATCCAAAAGGCACGATTTAAATTTGAAAATGCCAATGTTTCGTTATTATTTTTTATAGCCTTTGCAATGGCAGGAAATAGCGCTGTTGTTATAGCAAGAGCTATTATGGCAAAAGGAAGTTGAAAAACTCTATTGGCATAAAATAGGTAACTTACAGATCCTGCAACTAAAAATGAAGCAAGACTTGTATCTATAAAAGATGCTATTTGGGCAGTAGAGTTACCAATGACTGATGGGATAAATAGTCTATTGAAATTTTTTTCTTCTGCTTTTACATCTTTGATTTTTCGATATTTCCATCCACCTATAAGTATCTTTAAAAGTCCTTTTTTGCGTATAGCTATCAAGTGTGTAATTACTTGTAGTAATCCACCAGCTAGTATTGAAAAACTAAGAGCATACACTATCGCTTGAGGGTCGCTTTTAGCATAAAACATAAGTGTTGCTATCATGGCGATATTGAGCCAAACAGTAGAAAATGCTGTTGTAAAAAAATGCTCTTTATGCTGCAATATAGTTCCTAGAAATGTAACTATAAATATCAGGTCCAAATACCAAAAATTTATAACAGTCAAAGGAGCGGTTTTACTTATGAGGTCATCTCCCCAATCCCAAGCAAGAGCTTTTGTAAATGTTTCTGGCAATAGTGTAACAATTAGAGAAAAAGCGATGATTATAAACATAAATCTCATAAAAATTGCAACGGCAAATACGCCTTTTTGCTTTGATGCTACATAAGAAGGCATAAAACTTTGGGTAAATGATCCCTCGGCAAAAATACGGCGAAATAGATTTGGGAATTTGAATGCCATCAAAAATATATCACTCCACACACTAGCTCCTAGAGCAGATGTCATTAGTATATCCCTGACTAGCCCAGTGATTCTTGAGAGGAGTATGCCAAAAGAGTTAGAAAATATAGATTTAAGTCGCATTATATTCTTTGTATTTGTTTTTGAAATTATATCTAAAACTCTATTTGGTTAAAATGTATTATATTTTGACATATTTTCGATTGTGGTAATTTTGTGTTATAATTTTATTATGAAAATAAAAGGCAAATAATGCAAGCAACAAAAGAAAATATTTTACAATATCTAGGAGAGATAAAAAGCGAATTCTCTTCAAATGGTATTACTGTTGTTGCTTTATTTGGCAGTTATGCTAAAAATACTCAAACCCCATACAGCGATATAGATATAGCCATCGGAAAACAAAGTGATTTTTTGGAACGACATAGTGCATATTCATATTTTGATACGATAGCTAAACTCAAAGAACTTATTGGCAAAAAATTTCATAGAAACATAGATGTATTTGATATTGATAGCAAAAGTCCTTTTATGGAGTCAATTAAAAAAGAGATTTTATATGTTTAGTGAAAAAGCTATACAAAGAGTCAAGGTTATTGATAGAAAAATAGAGTTTATAAATGCAATAGTCAAAGAAAAAGGCTCAATTTTTGATGCGCTAGAAGATGAACAAAATTCACGAGCATCGATTATGATGCATCTCACATCTATTGCCGAGCAGTTTGATAAGCTTCTTCATAATGGAGAGCTTGATATATTGGGTTATTTTGACAAGCAGGATATTAAAGGAAGTTATGATTTGAGAAATTTTATAGCACATGATTATGAAGGCATTGATTTGTGCATAGTTGAAGATGTTATATCCAAAAGACTCCCAATTATCAAAATGTCAATTACAAAAATATATAAGATTGACAATAAAAACAAATAGACCTAGTTTTAATGATTTTAAAAATATAGAAGTAAAAGTAGAATATGACAATTTGACATATTTTTTTTCTATTTAAACATTTTAAGTTATACTCTCAAAAAATATGGGAGCATGTTATGATAGTAGGTATACAGGGAACTTTGGAGCATAAAGAGCCAACATTTTTGCATATAAATGTAAATGGTTTAATCTATGAAGTATTTGTTTCACTAAATACTTCGTCTCAGATAGAATCAAAAGATATAAAGCTTTTTGCTACTCAAATAATCAGAGAAGATACAAATATGCTTTTTGGATTTTTTAAAAAAGATGAGAAAAAAATGTTTGATACATTGCTAAAAATCAATGGAGTTGGTCCAAAGGTTGCTATTGCAATATGTTCTACATTTGCACCAGATACTTTTGCAAAAGTTATTAATTCAAAAGATGTTTCTATGTTGAAACGAGTTCCAGGTATCGGTCCAAAGGCAGCTAGTAGAATTTTAGTTGAGCTCGCTGATTTTATAGTTGATTCTAGCAGTTCGGGCATAGAAAACAATTCACAAATTGAAGCTTCTATGGCACTAGAGGGCTTAGGTTTTAGAAAAGATGAGGTCAAAAAAGCCCTTTTAGGGCTTCATGGCGATACTGCAACTTTGGTTAAAGAGGGGCTTAGAAAGCTGCAGAGGTTATAGTCACACTAGAAATAAATAATTTATCCCAAACTTTATTTTTTTAGATACTCATCAAATAGATAATTTGCAACTTTATCTAACTCTTCTGGCGTAATACTTCCTTTTTGAGAAGGCATGACTCCAAAACGAGTGATTGCATGAGATTGGCATACTGCTTTTTTCTCATCAGGATTTATAACATAATCTTTTACAAAAGCAGTTATAGCTTTTTTATCATCTTTAAAATGTATCCCAAGATTATTCATAACACCAAACATAGGTGGAGCTATCATATTTTGTCTTTCGCTAGCACTTGGTTGAGAGGCTAAATGACAAATTGTACATTTTGTATCAACCAACTCTTTTGCACTGTTTGCAAATATAACTGTACTTAAACTTAAAAATATCATTAAGTTTTTCATTTTCATTCCTTTGATTGTAATATCACAATGATATATTAACAATATTAACGATTAGTTAATATCAAATTATTATAATTATAATAATATTCTATGATGGCAATACTCTTTTTGCTCCAACAAAGATGTTGGCATAACTACCATAATTTAATGGCGAAACTATGATACCTTTGTCTTTTGAGGCAGCATGTATAAACTCACCATTGCCTAAATATATACCCACATGAGTTACTGGAAGCCCTCTGCTTTTATCTGTCAAGAAAAATAGTAAATCCCCAGCCCTTAAATTGTTTTTATTTATATATTGTCCTACTTTTGATTGAGCAAATGCGGTACGAGGAAGGTTTATGCCATGTTTGTTGTATATATACTGAACATATCCAGAGCAGTCAAATCCAGCAGGTCTAGTTCCACCCCAAACATATTTTCCACCTTTAAATTGTTTAGCATTCTGTGTGATAGAGCCTATAGTTGTGTTGCAATAAGTTGATTGTTGCTGGGTTGTAGTTTTTGAATTTGAATTTGCATTTAAGCCGTTTTCTTTAACACTTGCCATTTGTGCTTGAAGTGCAGCAATTTTTTCTTTTTGCAAGTCAGCATAAAATGCTTGATATGAGTATTCTTTTACATTTTGATTCAATGATGCATTTTGTTTGTGCTTGATTTTCTTTTGAATAGTTTTGCCATTACTATCTGTAAATGTAAATGAATTTGATGCAAAAACAATAGAAAAAATAGATATAAACCAAATAATTCTCATCTTTTAGACCAACATATTTTTTGATATTATAGCATAAATTAGTTATAATCACTATATGAATAATATTTTTGATGTAGTTGTAGTTGGCGGTGGTGCGAGTGGTTTGATGTTTTCATCTTTGGTAAAAACTAAAAAAGTTGCAATTATCGAGCATAATCAAAAATTAGGAGCCAAGATACTCATAAGCGGTGGAGGCAAATGTAACATAACAAATGAATTTGTTACGGAGAAAAATTTTTTGGGAAATCATGATTTTGCCAAAAGTATATTAAAGAGTTTTGATCAAAATGTAACCTTGCGACACTTTCATCAAAAAGGGCTAAAAACTATAAAAATTAAAAATAACCAATATTTTTGCGAAAAGAGCGCCAAGGACCTACTTGATATATTGACCAAAGAGTCTAAGAGGCATACTATTTTATTGGGTGAAGAGTTGTTAGATATCGAACAGAATAGAGATATTTTTAACATAAAAACTTCAAAAAGAGAATTGAATGCAAAAAATGTTGTTATTGCGTCTGGAGGACTTAGCTATAGTAGTATCGGGGCAAGTGATATAGGCTATAAAATAGCTAGTAAATTTGGACACAAGATGGTTAAAACAGCTCCTGCTCTTGTTGGATTGACTTTGCAAAAAGAGCAGTTTTTTTTCAAAGAACTTAGCGGCATATCATGTGAAGTTAGTATCAAAGTAGGGGAGCAAATTTGTAAAGGTTCGCTTTTGTTTGCACATAAAGGCATAAGTGGTCCAGCTGTTTTGGACGCTTCTTTGTATTGGGAAAAAGGCGAGATAAGTATTGATTTTTTACCAGATATGAAATTAGAAGATTTAAGAAGTTCAAATAAAAATATAAGCACAGTTTTGCCAATGTCAAAAAGGTTAGCAATGGCATTTTTGACACATTTGGATTTGGATGATAAAAAGTTCTCCTCATTGTCTAAAAGTGAGTTTGAGAAGCTAAAAATAATCAAAGATTATCGTTTTGCACCTGCAGGTACTTTTGGATATAATAAGGCAGAAGTTACCAAAGGTGGTGTCGATACAAGCGAAATAAATCCCAAGAGTATGATGAGTATTAAATGTCAAGGTCTATATTTTATAGGTGAAGTTCTTGATGTTACTGGTCAACTTGGTGGGTATAATTTGCAGTGGGCATTTTCTAGTGCTTTTGTAGCTGCAAATAATATCAATAAAGAATAAAAATCAATGAAAGATGAGAATTATATAGATTAGATGGCACAAAGAGATGTAAATTATAAAGACAATATTTTCCATATCGCATACGATATAGCAAATCCAGCAAAAGAGGATTCTATAGTTATTCTTCATGGCTGGGGAAGTAACAAAGAGATTATGAAACAAGCTTTTGTCAAACAAATGAGTGATTTTAAGCATGTATATGTAGATATGCCTGGATTTGGGAAAAGTACAAATCCAATTGTTTTGACAACAGATGATTATGCAAATATTTTAGAGATGTTTTTAGCAGATATAGGCATCAAGCCTTTTTTTATAGCAGGACACTCATTTGGCGGTAAAGTAGCTACTCTTTTAAATCCTCCTTGCTTGATACTTCTTTCAAGTGCAGGTATATTGGTGCCAAAACCTTTTAGCGTTAGAGTAAAAATTGCTATTTTTAAACTATTAAAACCGCTTGGGTTTGGTAAAATGAGAAGAGTTTTTGCTAGTCGTGATGTTGAGGGTATGAGTCATGAAATGTATGAGACTTTCAAAAATGTAGTAAATGAAGATTTTAGTAAGCAATTTGAAGCATTTAACAATGATGCACTTTTGTTTTGGGGTAAAAGCGATACAGCTACACCACTTTGGACAGCTGAGAAAATAAATTCGATTATAAAAAAATCAAAATTATATCCGCTTGATGGAGATCATTATTTCTTTTTAAAGCATCCTAAATTTATATCAGATGTCATTAGCCAATTTTACAAGGAGCATAAGTAATGGTTGAATTTTTTGGGTATTTTTTGTTTGTAGTCGTAAGTGGTTATTATTTGATTACAAATCTTCAATGGTATAGCTATAAGCTAAAAAGAGTGATACTCAACCATACTAAACCTATGTGGAATATTATCTATTTTGTGATTCCTCTTATCGCTTTTGTTGTCGTTAGTAGAGTGTTTGGGCTTGGCATCATAGTCTCTATAGCTTATGCAGCAGCATTGTACTTTTGGTTCAAAGGTTTGGATAAGCCTTTGGTTTGGACTGGCAGAATCAAGAGATTTTTTGCACTACTTGTGTTTTTTGCACTTATTTTATCTTTTATCGCAAAGTGTACTTTTGTTTTAGCTCCGTTTATCTTGGCGTTTATCGCTTCACTTGTTGTGGAAAAAGTTCTTTTTTTGGGCTTCAAAGCAAAAGCAAAAGCAAAAATAGAAAATTCTAAAGATATGAAAATAGTAGGAATTACAGCAAGTTATGGTAAAACAAGTATAAAAAACTTCTTAAATCATATATTAGAAGGCAGTTTTAGAACATATGCGACACCAAGATCAGTAAATACTCTTGGTGGTATCATTAAAGATATCAATGATGACTTGCCAAATCATACCGAGGTTTATATAGTCGAAATGGGTGCTAGAGTTAAAGGCGATATAGCCGAGATTGCAACATTCGTAAATCCGCAGTATGTTGTTGTTGGCAAAATCGGACCAGCACATATAGAGTATTTTAAAACAATTGAAAATATTATCAACACCAAGTTAGAGATATTGCAAAGCGCCAATCTTAAATTTGCATGGCTTCACGAAAGTACAAAAGTACAACCAAGTGAAAAATTACATATTTTTGGAAACAATATATCAAATGTGATTGCAACACTAGATGGAACATCTTTTGAGCTTGATGGTGAGAGATATGAAGTGCCTATTTTAGGAGAATTTCATGCCATAAATTTAGCCGGAGCTATCAGCGTAGCACTTGCTTTGGGCATTGATACTGTAACTGTCAAAAAGCGTCTAAAAACGCTCAAAGCAACTCCTCATAGACTTGAGAGAATTGATGCGGGCGGAAAGCTAATATTAGATGATAGCTTCAATGGAAATATTGATGGTATGCTTGCCTCTTTTGACTTGGCTTCAACTCACAATGGAAGAAAGGTTGTTATAACTCCAGGATTAGTAGAGGCTGATGATGAACTAAACATACAAGTTGCCAAAAGAGCAAATGAAGTGTTTGATGTGGTTATCGTAAGTAGTGGACTCAATTGGGAGATATTTAAAAAATACATTGATGAGAGCAAGCTTCTTAGAATGGAGCAAAAATCCCAAATGCAAGATATGCTTATAGAGCATACAAAAGCAGGGGACTTGATACTATTTGCCAATGATGCTCCAAGTTTTGTGTAGATGAGTGGCAGATATATTTGGAGAGTTCTTTTTGTTGTAGTTTTTGCAACACTTTCTCTTTTGGCAGATGTAAAAATAACCAAGGATCAAGCAGACTATATAGCTCAAAAAGTATGGCAAAATGAAGGTGCCTTACAAGATAAATATCTAGTTCATTGGAATGATGGAGAAGATTTTGCATCTTTGGGAATAGGGCATTTTATATGGTTTCCAAAAGGACATACTGAAAAATTTCGTGAAGTTTTTCCCATGGTTTTAAAGTCTATGGAAGAAAAAAACACAACTATGCCATCATGGCTAAGTAGTAAAACGCCTTGCCCTTGGAATAGTAAAGCCGAGTTGTTTGAAGCAAAAGCAAAAAATGATAAACGATATGTCGAACTTTTTGTATTTATCAAGCAGACTATGCCACAACAAGCTATGTTTATGAGCCAAAGAGCATTTGATGCTTTGCCACTTATGTTAAGTACTTTAAAAGATGAAAAAGAA
Organism: Sulfurovum sp. enrichment culture clone C5; assembly: GCA_001493195.1. Taxonomy (GTDB): domain Bacteria; phylum Campylobacterota; class Campylobacteria; order Campylobacterales; family Sulfurovaceae; genus BN30871. Next base: position 19,165 of record FAXN01000033.1, read on the forward strand.
AAAGAAATAATTCGCCATAGATACAATAAAATACTCTACAATAACAACGGCACGGTTAATGAACATGGACTATATATACTCATAGATTATGTCAATTTTAAAGGCGAAGGCACACTGGAAAGTGAGAGGTATAACTCTCAAGGCTGGGGATTGCTTCAAGTTTTGCAAAATATGGATTATAAAGAAAAAGATAGATTTAAAGCATTTAGTGACAGTGCAAAAGCCATGTTAAGCCTTCGCATAGAAAATTCTCCAAAGGCAAGAGGGGAAGAGAGATGGAGGATAGGTTGGAATAAAAGACTTGATACATATCTTCCAAAAGAAGCTAAATGAATACATTTAAAAAATGGTCAAAAGAGATATTAATATTTATCATTTTTTTGTTTTTTGCTAGCATTGTTGTCAATATCATAAAACAGCCAGATATTCCAAGTAACACACTCCCATTGTTAGAAGTAAATATGGTAGGGCAAGATAAAACTTATAAACTATCTCAAAACAGACCGCTTGTTGTTGTTTTTTGGGGTAGCTGGTGTCCGATTTGCAAACAAGATTTACCAAATTTTAGCAAAATCATAAACGAATATGATGTTATAGGTGTTGGTGTAAAGTCTGGAAGTGATAGTGATATTTTAGCTTTCTTAAAAGAAAATGGTATCTCTTTGAAAACTATCAATGATGAAAATGGCGATATCGCACAAAAGTTTAATATCTCAACATATCCAACAACTTTGATTTATGATGCAAATGGTAATCTAAAGTTTACAGAAGTTGGTTATATAACAACTGCTGGACTCAAAGCAAGATTAAAACTAATAGAGTAAAATACACTCTAAGAAACATAAATAAAGGAAAAACATGCAGATTTTGCCAAAATGCCCAAAATGTGGTAGCGAATATACTTACGAGGATGGCAATCTATATATTTGCCCTGAGTGTGCTTTTGAGTGGGGCAAAGAAGAGGATAACGGAGCAGTTGAAGCAGGTTTAGTTGTAAAAGATGCTAATGGCAATATTTTGCAAGATGGTGACACTGTTACAGTTATCAAAGACCTCAAGGTTAAAGGAAGTAGTGACGGGATTAAAGTGGGTACCAAGATCAAAGGTATCCGCCTTGTTGAGGGCAGCGATGGGCACAACATCGACTGTAAAGTGCCTGGTGTAGGTGCCATCAAACTCAAACAAGAATTTGTAAAAAAAGCATAATTATAATTAGACGATACAATGAAGTATTTAAATATCATATTTGGGTCCGTGTATATATTGGGCGGATTGTATGCTTTAATTGAAGGGGCAATATCAATAAAAGGAAATGTTATTACTTCGGAATATTTTGTTTATCCAATAGGGCTATTGATGATCGGTATTGGATTGTTGTTTTTTTATTTAACCTATAAAGGAAAGGAAATTGAACTGTAATTATCAATTCGATGGTTATTATGGCGGTGGTTCGCCAGGATATAATTGGGGTTCTTTTGTAAGTGGGTTTGAAAATTTTACAGGGATACAGATTGTTCCAGATTGGCTTAAACCATGAGATTATCAACATTAATTGTTTTAATAGTAATTATTTTTAATTTATTTAGATTGCTTTATTTTGGTGAATATAGTGGAGGTAAAGTTTATGTTGAAAAAACCACATTTGCCATACTCACACATATAATTGCAATTTTATTTCTTTTATATATTTTTTATAAAAGTTCATGGGAGCCTAATTTCGTCAAATGCCCAAAATGCAAAGAAACATTTAACTATAAAGATACGCTTGAGGGCAAATGCCCTAACTGTAAAGATGTAGATACTATCGATATAAAAGAGTATTATGAGAAATTTCCTGATGAGAAAGATGTTTGATTATAGTATTTATGATATAATGTCATACAAGTATTACAAAGGATAAATATGTTATCAATACGACTAGACAGTAAAACACAAGAGCGAATAGATAATCTATCAAAAGCTACAAAAAGACCTAAAAGCTTTTTTGTAAAAGAGGCATTAGCAAATTATCTTGATGACCTTGAAGATTATTATGAAGCTATGAAAAGAAAAAATAGCAGTGATAGGGAGCTAATATCATTTGAAGAGCTAAAAGAAGCTTTGAGTGTATAAGATTGTCATTGACAAAAAAGTCTTAAAAGACTTAAAACAGATAGACGCCACTTGGCAAAAGAAAATATTGGATAAAATTGATGAGTTTTTGACTATCACGCCTTATGACGGTAAAAGATTGGTTGGCAATCTCTCTGATTTTTACAGAATTAGAGTTGGGGATTATCGTATCATTTATGAGATTATAGATGATATTGTAACTGTTGAAATCATCAAAATATCACATCGCAAAGATGTATATAGAAAGTAAAAACCTTCTCAATCAAAAAATTATTTTTAAAGCAGTAAAATTATATAGATAAGTGTCAAAGGAGTGGGAAAACAGTGCCATATTAATATCCAACTTAACCATGGCTTTAGGAGGTATATATGAATTATGATTGGCGAGAACAAGGGCAAGAAAAATATCTTTTCGGATTACAATTTAAAAAACAAAAATATAAAAAATACAATAAAAATTTGGATCATAATCATTGTGAATTTTGTGGTGCGAAGTTTTGCGAAATATTACACAACCAAAATTGTATTGAAGTTGGGTATTCCACATCTGATAATTATAGATGGATATGTGAACAATGTTTTAAAGATTTTAATCAAAAATACAATTTGATTGAAGTTTTATCATAAATAGAAAACGACTTAATAGATGTGGTGTTGTAAGTATAATACAGTAAAAAAATGGATAAAATTAAAATCATTCAAGTTTAATTAAGTTCCCATTAAGGGAACAAAGAGTAATATAACTTATGAGGGTTATTGCTAAAAAAACTTTAAAAGAATTTTATGAAAATAAAAACTATATTGATAGCAAGTCATCACTGGAATCTTGGCACTATGAAGCACTTAAAGCGGACTGGAAAAATCCAAATGACATCAAAGAACAATATAGAAGTGCTAGCATAGTAGGAAGCAATAAGATAGTGTTTAATATTTGCGGAAATAAGTATAGACTGATAGTGAAGATAAACTACCATGTGCAAATTGTTTTTGTAAAGTTTATAGGCACCCACAAAGAATATGATAAAATCAACATCGAGGAGCTGTAAGATGGATATAAAACCGATAAAAAATGAAAATGACTATATGATTTCTTTGCATAGAGCTGAAGAGCTTCTTGATGCATTGCCTGAAACTAAAGAGGCAGATGAACTTGAAATTTTAGCGACTCTTATAGAGAGATACGAAGCACTGCATTTTAAAATAGATACACCAGATCCCATAGAAGCGATAAAATTTAGAATGGAACAAGATGGGCTTATCCAAAAAGATTTAATTTTATATATTGGAAGTAAATCAAAAGTCAGTGAAGTTTTAAACAAAAAAAGAGGATTAACGCTAGAGATGATACGAAAACTACATGATGGTCTTCATATACCACTTGAAAATTTAGTTAGCAGATACGCTTCATAGCGATATATCAAAAACCTTTCATGATGATATCATATAGATATTCTATCTCATCATCTTCGAGATAGAGTGTCGATTTTGTTTTAAAAAACTCTAAAATTTTACTTTTTTGTATAGATGAGCCATATATACATTCGCTATGTGCAGGCAAAAAAGAGTGCATAAGAGAGATATTGTCGCCAAGTTCTAGCTCGCATATATAACATTTATTTGGATAATGCAATCTACCTTCACGTTCAAGCATTTCAAGATAACTTTCGCAAATTATCCTTTTTGGATTTTGTTTATCCCATTTTTTTGCAGACTCTAATATAATATCAAAGTAAAAGCTATCAATATCATCTATACCACGCAAATGTATTCCAAATAACATTATAAATTTGTGCCATAAAAGCAGTTTATTTTTATCAAATATCCAAGGAAATGACATATGCGATAAGTTTCTAAGCCTTGGCATAAAACTACTATGTTCATCCTCTAATTCAAAGTCTATCAAGTATCCAATTTGAAGTATTGAGTGCCTAGCTCCAAAAAAGCGGTAGTATGACTTTATGCTATTTTTGGCTAAAACCACAGCTATCATATCTTCATTTTTTGCTTTTTTTAAATCTACTATAAAACCTTTGATCTCTATTCCTTTGAAAAATAATAAAATAATTATATCAAGTAACCATTATAAGTAGGTATTTAGCATATTTTTTATATAATCGAGTACACTAGAACACATGTTTTTACTAGTCCTATCAAAAATTAACTTAAGGTTGGCTTATGCAAAATTTGTTTACCTCTTTTAAAGATAACTGTGGTTTTGGCTTGTTGGCTTCTATAGACAATAAACCAAGTCATAAAAATTTAGAAGATGCAATCACTGCACTTTCAAGAATGATGCACAGAGGTGCTATCGCTGCAGATGGAAAAACTGGAGATGGAAGTGGATTGCTTTTATCGATTCCTAAAAAGTTTTTTTCCAAAGTTGCGAAGAAAGAAGGAATTACTTTGCCAGAAACTTACGCTGTATGTATGGTTTTTAGCAAAAATGATAGTGATATTGATGTAATTAATCAAATATGTCAAAATAATGATTTGAGAGTTGTATTTAGTAGAGTTGTTCCAGTAGATACAGATGCTCTTGGGGTTCAAGCTCTTGAAATGCTTCCAGATATAAAACAAATTTTTGTAACACCAAATTCACTTATTGGTTCTAGAAGATTTGATGCCCTTGTTTATCTTTCAAGAAGAGAGATAGAAACAAAGTTAAAAGATGATAAACATTTTTATATTCCATCGTTCTCAACTTCGGTTGTCTCTTATAAAGGGCTTGTAATGCCTACTCACATAAAAGAGTTTTATAAAGATTTGGCAGATAACGACTTTGAAATATCTTTTGGGTTATTTCATCAAAGATTTTCAACAAATACACTCCCACAATGGAAACTAGCTCAACCTTTTAGGATGATAGCGCACAATGGAGAGATAAATTCTGTAGAAGCAAATAGATTTAATGTTGCAGCAAAAAGCGAATTTTTAAAAAGTGAAATTTTTTCAGACGAAGAGATAAGAAGATTACTCCCAATAATTCAAGATGGGATGAGTGATAGTGCTAGTTTGGATAACTTTTTTGAATTTTTGATAGTAAATGGCATGGATTTTTTCAAATCCGCAAGATCACTTATACCTGCACCTTGGCAAAATGCTCCTCATATGGACGCCAAATTAAGAGCATTTTATGAGTATGTTAGTACATGTTTTGAGGCGTGGGATGGTCCAGCGGCTGTAAGTATGACAAATGGTAGATATATAGGATGTGTATTGGATAGAAATGGACTTAGACCATCAAAATATATTATCACCAAAGACAATAGACTTATCATTTCATCAGAATATGGTGTTTTAGACATAGAAGAAGATGATATAGTAGAAAGAGGAAGACTACAATCTGGTCAAATGATGGGTGTTGACTTGAAATATGGAACTGTTCTTAAAAATTGTGATATAGATAACTACCTAAAAAATAGAGAACCATACGATAAATGGTTAAATGAAAATATGACATATCTCCAAGAGCATATGATAGATCCTTTTTCTCACATCGATATTCCTCAAAAAGAAGAGATGGAAGCAAGACAGAGATTTTTTAATATTACACTAGAAGTTCAAGATCAGATTTTAGCTTCTATGGCCGAAGAAGGTAAGGAGACAACAGCATCTATGGGTGACGATACACCTTTGGCTGCATTTTCAAATAAACAAAGAAATTTTTCCGATTTCTTTAGAGAAAAATTTGCTCAAGTTACAAATCCTCCTATAGATCCAATCAGAGAAAAAGTTGTAATGAGCTTAAATACAGGCTTTGGTGAAGCAAGAAATATATTAACAGATGACGCACTTCATGCAAAAAGACTAAAAACCGTTTCTCCAATACTCTCTTTGGAAAAACTAGAGATATTAAAAGCTTTTGGTAACGAAAAAGATGCAAGATATGATGCAAATTATAAATCAAAAACATATAGCACATCATTTACATCTAATCTAAAAGAATCTTTGCAAAAATTAACAAGTCAAATATCTGATGATGTTAAAAATGAAGGTATAAGAATAATCGTTTTAGATGACAGAGACTTGGATAAAGACAATAATATTATGCCGATGCTTATGGTTGTAGGTGCTTTAAATGAAACATTACTCAAAACAGGAGTTAGACATTTAACAAGTGTTGTTGCAGTTAGTGGCGAAGTATATGATTCTCATATGGCAGCATGTATGATTGCCTTTGGAGCAGCAGCAATATATCCTTATATGATGTATCAAAGCATAGCAGTAATGGAAAAGAGAAAAGATGAAAATGTAGATCTTGCTCCTGTCTTAAAAAAAGTAAGAAAAGCTATAAATGCAGGTCTTTTAAAAATAATGTCAAAAATGGGTATTTCAACTATTGCAAGTTATAGAAATTCGAGTCTTTTTGATGTCATAGGGTTGTCAAAAGATATAGTAGAAGATTGTTTTAATGGTGCTTATTCTTTACTCCATGGTTTGAGTTACGAAGATATAGAATATAGAGTACAAAAAGCACACAAAGAAGCTTTTTGTGATAATGTAAAATATAGATTATTTCCATTAAATATAGGTGGATTTTATAAATATTTGGATGGCGGAGAGTATCATGACTATGCTCCTTCGACTGTTCATGCCATTCATGCTTTGTCAAAAAGTGGCAAAAAAGAAGATTTTGAAAAACTCAAAAATATCATAAACAAAAGAGACAAGAAATTTATTCGTGACTTTTTCGAATTAAAAAGTGATAGAAAAGCTATTGATATAAAAGAAGTTGAATCAAAAGAAGTTATATTTAAAAGATTTTCAACTGCTGCAATGAGTTTGGGTTCAATTTCTCCAGAAGCTCATGAGTGTTTAGCAATTGCTATGAATACTATCGGCGCAAAAAGTAACTCTGGTGAAGGTGGTGAGGATGAAGCAAGATTTGGAACAATCAAAAATTCAAAAATCAAACAAGTTGCATCGGGACGTTTCGGTGTAACACCAGCATATCTCAGATCAGCCGAAGAACTTCAAATAAAAGTAGCACAAGGTGCAAAACCAGGTGAAGGCGGACAGCTTCCAGGGCATAAAGTAAGTCCACTTATTGCAAGACTTCGTCATACAATACCAGGAGTTACACTTATTTCGCCTCCCCCACATCATGATATATACTCTATCGAAGACCTCGCACAACTTATATTTGATCTCAAGCAAGTAAATCCAGAGGCTAAAATAGCAGTTAAGCTAGTTTCTACAGCTGGAGTTGGCACCATAGCAGCTGGTGTTGCAAAAGCGTATGCCGATAAGATTATTATATCTGGAGCAGATGGCGGAACAGGCGCAGCCCCTATTGGGTCTATAAAATTTGCAGGAAATCCTTGGGAACTTGGTCTTATAGAGGCACACAATGCATTGAAAGCAAATAATCTAAGAGGTCAAGTTGAGATAGAAACAGATGGCGGGCTAAAAACAGGTCTTGATATAGTAAAAGCCGCCATTTTTGGTGCAGAAAAGTTTGCATTCGGAACAGGTGTATTGACCGTTGTTGGATGTAAAATACTTAGAATATGTCATCTTAATAAGTGTAGCGTAGGTATAGCAACTCAAGACGAGAGACTTAGAGATCACTATGAAGGAACTGTAGAGCGAGTTATAAACTACTTTACACTACTTGCAGAAGACGTTAGGGAGATACTTGCTAGTCTGGGTTACAAATCTCTCGAAGAGATTGTAGGCAACAATGATCTTTTAAAAATAATTGATGATGATTTTGCTAAAAAATTCTCTTTCGAAAGTTTGATTCATAGATTAGAAGGTCCAAATACAAATCAAGTTGAGTTTAACGAGCCATATGATAAAAATGAGTTCGAAAAAGAGATACTATCTAAGCTTTTACCTACGATTAAAAATCCAGGAGAGCCTGTGGTAATCGAGAGTGAAGTATCAAATTTAAATAGAAGTTTTGGAGCTAGAATATCTGGAGAAATAGCTAAATATTATGGAGATAAAGGTTTACCAAACGGAACTATAGATATTAGATTAAAGGGAACAACTGGACAATCTTTGGGTGCATTTTTGATAAATGGTATTTCCATACATGTCAATGGTGCTGGTAATGATTATATTGGCAAAGGTATGCATGGCGGGAGAATAGTCATCACATCCGAAAAAGCTAGAGAAGGATATTCTCTAGGAGGAAATACATGCCTTTATGGTGCAACTGGTGGTAAACTGTATGTTGCTGGTTTGGTTGGCGAAAGATTTGGCGTTAGAAACTCTGGCGCTATTGCTATAGTAGAAGGAACAGGAGATCATCCTTGTGAGTATATGACTGGCGGAGTCGTGGTAATACTTGGTAAAACAGGCGTGAACTTCGGTGCTGGTATGACTGGTGGAGTAGCATTTGTATACGATAGAACACATGATTTTATAGAAAATATAAACCAAGAGTTAGTTGAACCAAGAAGAATTGATACAGATGATACCGATATAGAGAGATATTATCTAAAAAAATTATTACGAGATTATTATAATGAAACAAAAAGTGTTATCGCAAAAGAAGTGATTGATAACTTTAGAGTAGAGATTAGAAACTTTTGGATAGTAAGACCAAAAGATATGAAGGGTCCGTTGAAGATTGGAGCAGGAGAGTAATATGCAAAAGTTTGTAGATATAGATAGAGTTGATGCTAAAAAAAGAGATGTTGTTGAAAGAACAAAAGACTTCGATGAAATATATGAAATTTTTGTTCCAGAAAAAGCGAGTGAGCAATCTGTTAGATGTATCCAGTGCGGTGATCCATATTGTCATGATGGGTGTCCTTTGCATAACCTAATTCCTCAGTGGCTTAGTGCAACAGCAAGTAAAGATTTAGAGCTTGCATTTATGCTTTCAAACGAGTTTTCACCATTTCCTGAAGTAATGGGAAGAGTTTGTCCGCATGATAGATTGTGTGAAGGCGCTTGTACTCTCAATGATGGGCATGGTGCTATTACGATAGGCTCAATTGAAACATTTATTAATGAAGAGGGCTTTAAAAAAGGTTTGAAACCTAAATTTGCAGAGGAAAAATCAAATAAAAAAGTTGCTATTATAGGCGCTGGCCCAGCTGGACTCTCTGCTGCTACATTTTTACTTAGATATGGTATAAATGTTGAAGTTTTTGATAAACAAGCAAGAGCAGGTGGATTGCTTACATACGGAATACCAGGTTTTAAACTTGATAAAAATATAGTTTCAAGAAGAGTAAAACTACTTGAAGATGCAGGATGTATTTTTCATCAAAATGTTGAAGTAGGTAAAGATATAAGTTTTGAAAATTTACTTGAAAATTTTGATTCTGTATTTATAGGCGTTGGAGCTACAAAAGGCAAAAAAGCCTCTCTGGTAAACGAAGATGCACAAAATGTATACCTTGCTATGGAATTTTTAACAAATATCCAAAAAAATCTTTTTGGCGAAAAAACATCAAAAAATATCGATGTAAAAGATAAAAATGTTGTTGTTATTGGTGGTGGAGATACTGCTATGGACTGTGTTAGAACTTCTCTTAGAGAAAAAGCAAAAAGCGTAAAATGTTTATACAGAAGAGATGCTTCCAATATGCCAGGAAGCAAAAAAGAGTATATCAATGCCAAAGAAGAGGGTGTTGAATTTGAATTTTATGTATCCCCTAAGAGCTTGATTGTCAATGATAAGTCAGAAGTTATTGGTATAGAGATGATTAAAACAAAATTGACTGTTGATGAAAATGATGGCAAACAAAAAATAGAAGAAATTGTTGGTAGTAATTTTAATGTTGAGGCAGATGTTGTTATATTTGCACTAGGGTTTGATATGCAAGAGTATAACTTCTTGGCATCAAATGGTATAGAAACAGACAAATGGGGTCAAATTTTAGTAGATGAAAATTATGAAACAACAAAAACTGGTGTTTATGCTGGAGGAGATTGTCAAAGAGGTGCAGATTTGGTAGTTACGGCTGTTAAAGACGGAAGAGATGCTGCTCGTGCGATAATCAAGAATTTGTTAAAATAGAAAATGAATAATTTTTTATTAGCCACACTGAAAGCAAATAGAGAGGTTTTTAAGACCATCAATTCTATTGAAAAAAAATCAATGTACCAAAAGTATGATCAAGGTGCAGGCGGTGATATAAGTAGCGGCTTTGATCTTGTTGCCGAAAAGATTTTTTATGAAAATCTAAGCGAATTTGGAAGCATTGAGTCAGAAGAGTCTGGTGTAATGAATGATGGTGAGTGCAAAATCATTATAGATCCTATAGATGGCAGTGACAATATAGCTTCAAATTTTAGTTATTATGGAACGTCTGTTGCGAAATTAAACAGTTATGGAGTATTGGAAGATGCAATGGTGTGCAACCTTGCAACAAATGAAGTATTTTGGATATCATCACAAGAAGTTCCGATGTATGGCAGATTATTTGAAGATAAGTGGGAAGTTATTGAAGAGAATAATTTTAGTAAAATAGGTATTTTTGAAAGAGCTTATGACAATCCTCAAATCGTTCAAATATTGAAAGACAATAAAATCAAATTTAGATCTCCTGGAGCTATTGCACTCTCTCTAGCATATGCTAGATGGGTGGATTTTGTGCTTTTTGTCGGACCTATTAGAATATACGATGTCGTCGCAGGATTGGCACTTTGCAAAGGGCTTGAAGTAGTAATACAAGAAGATTTTGCTATAGTTTCAAAAGACAAAAAAATTTCTAGTAAGCTATTTGATATAATAAGCAAAAATTTCGTAGGAGAATAAATGAAATTTAGTAATCTATTTAAAAAAGCTACACCAAAAGAAGAGGCTGCTAGCGTACAAAACCAATGGATAAAGTGTCCAAACTGCTTGTCTTTGGTTTATTATAAAGAGATTGAAGCAAAAAATGAAGTATGTCCAAAATGTCATTATCATTTTAGAATAAGCAGTGACAAAAGAATTTCTATTCTTGCAGATGAGGGTACTTTTGTTGAGTATGATACGACTCTTGCACCAACTGATCCTTTAGATTTTTCAGATAAAAAAAGTTATAAAAAAAGACTAGAAGAGAGTAAAGAAAAAACAGGCAAAACATCATGTGTTGTTAGTGGAAGTTGCAAGATAAATGGAGAGAGTACAGAGCTTGTAGTGTTTGATTTTGCTTTTATGGGTGGGAGCCTTGGTTCTGTTGAGGGCGAAAAGATAGTAAGAGCAGTTAATCGTGCCATCGAAAACAAAACAGGTGTAATTATTATTAGTGCAAGTGGAGGGGCTAGAATGCAAGAGAGTACATACTCTTTAATGCAAATGAGTAAAACATCCGCTGCATTAAATCATTTAGCTGCCGCAAAATTACCTTTTATATCTGTTTTGACCGATCCTACTATGGGTGGCGTTAGTGCATCTTTTGCAATGCTAGGAGATATCATTATGGCAGAACCTGGTGCACTTGTCGGTTTTGCAGGTGCTAGAGTTATAAAACAAACTGTTGGTGTTGATTTGCCTGAAGGCTTTCAAAGATCAGAGTTTTTATTACAACATGGACTTATAGATATGGTCGTAAATAGATTTGAGATGAAAAAAACAATTTCAGACTTTTTAAAATTTTTCAAAAATCAATAAATTTAGGACAAATATGTTAAAAAAATTAATAATTTTAGTTATATTGATGTTTATTGTTATTGTTGGGCTGATTGGCTTTGGCGGTAAAGAGATATTTAATAAAAACGGGTATTTTACAAAATCAACAAATGGGCTAAATGTAAATTCTAGCATTGATTTTGCATTACCAGATCAGCATGATAAGATATATGCACTAAAAGACGATACTAAAAAAGTTGTTTTTGTATTTTCTAAAGGCATGGGGCATATAGTTAAAAATTATTTATCACAACAACCAGAGAATTTTTTGCCATCAAAAAATATGCTTTTTGTTGCGGATATTAGCCCTATGCCAGTAGCTATTAGAAATCTTATGGCTATGCCTGATTTGAAAAAAAGCAAATATTCTGTTTTGTTGATATTTAAACCAGAATTAGTGAAGCCTTTCGTAAATGAGAGCATAAAAGATAAAATTATAATAGCTACTATAGAGAATAAAAAAATAACAAATATTACTTTGGCTACCAATGAACAAGAATTTGTAAACGCTATAAAATAAGGTACAACATGGATATAAAATTAGCAAGATATTTTGAAAAATATTTAGCTGTAATTATCGCAACAATTGTATTTTTGTCAATAATATTTTTCGGAATAGATTTTTATAAAGCTGTAACTTTAATGCTTGAATTTATCGTTCTTATAGAAGTTGTTAGAATGATATTGGACTTTATAGAGAAAAAAACACTACAGCTAAGATTTGTTATGGATATTTTTATTATATTTTTAACAAGAGATGTTGTTATAAACGTTACACAGCCTGCTATTAATCAAAATAAAGTTATTTTTTTGATTTTTGTAATTTTTGTATTTTTTATATTTAGAATTTTATCAATGTATTTTAGCCCAACAAATACTCCTAAAAATAATAATATACAAGATTCGTCTGAATAGCCTAAGCAGAGATATGAAAATAACGATAGCTACTATAGACAAGGGTGGTAAAGATAAACTATATTCACCTTTGATAGAACACTATACAAAGATAATAAAATCATACTCAAAATTAGATATTGTTGATATTTTTGATAATAAGATATCAAAAGCGCAAGACGTATCAGCTGATATTGCAAAACAGAGTTATTCAAATGCATTTAGTCCATATATGACAAAAAATACTACAACAATCGTTTTAGATCCATCTTCAAAAGAGGTAGATAGCTTTGATTTTGCTTTTTTGCTTAAGGATAGAGTAGATGTAACATTCTTTATAGGCGGTGCCTTCGGACTCGAAAGGGGTTTTGTGGACCAATGCAACAATGCCATTTCTTTTGGTAAAATTACACTTTCACATAAACTGATTAAAGTTGTATTGTTAGAGCAAATTTTTAGAGGACTATCAATAAACAATAATCACCCATATCATAAATAAAGGGGCATAAAATATGCTAACACAAGACGAACTAAACGATTTTGAAACTAGACTAAGAGCTAGAAAAGAAAAAATAGAATTAAATCTTTATAAAACAAATAATGAGTTAAATGATATTAGAGAATTAGAATTGAATGATGAAGCAGATTTTGCTTCTATTTCAACAGATACGGCAATTGATAATGCAATATTGGAACAACAAAGACACGAATTAGGAGAAATTGACCTAGCTTTGGATAAAATTAAAAAAGGCGTTTATGGTATTTGCGAAATGTGCGAAGATCCTATAGGTAAAGCAAGGCTTGAAGTAAAGAATTTTGCAAGATACTGTATCGTTTGTAGAGAAATAGTTGAGAAAAATAAATCAAAGGATAAATAAAATGAGAATAGGTTTGTATATCTTTTCATCAATAGTATTTTTGATAATAGTTTCTGTTTTAACCTTTTTAGTAAATGCTAGTTATTATAATTTACAAGCTTTTGGGATGGAGTTAAATCTTCCAATCGCTATATGGATGATATTGCCTGTATTCATACTTTTAATTTTTAGTATATTGCACATGGCTTATTATAGTGCTAAAAACTTCTTTGTTCTTAGACGCTGGCAAAAAGATTCAGAAACATTGGATGATCTTGCTTATTGGTCAATTTTAAATGAACCTAGAGAAAATCATATAATTACAGAAAATCTAAAAAATATAGCTTCGCTTTTGAGCAATTCATCTCTTGTTGCAAAAGAAGATTTTGAAACAAGCAATGAAAAGATAAAAGATATTATCAATGCCATTAAGTTGATTAATGGCGGGACATATGTTGATTTGAAAGCAAAAAAAGTATCAAAACAACTATCTAAAACAAATCCTTTAGCAATAAAAAATAGCATTAATAGGCTTCAAGGTGATTCAAAATTCGCAATAGACATACTTGCTACTCCAAATGAATATGACGATAGTGTTGTTACTGAGGCTCTAAACATCATTACTAAAACTCAAAATATGGACAAAATAAAAAAATATTTGCCTTTGATGAACATTGTAAATTTAGAAAATATTTTCAAAAGACTAAATAGTGGTGATAGTGTTGGTATAAATGAAGAAAGCATCAAAGATATAACTGGCTCCATCACTCTTGCTTGTAAAGATTATATACATTTAGCAAGTAGTGCTATGAAATTTTTAGATCCAAAAACTATGCTTAGTCTATTTAAAAGCTTTGAGCAAAAAGACGAAAATGCCGAGATGGCATATTTGTATTTATTGCTTGAATATGAAATGATGGATAATGCAAAAGAATTTATTGATTCAAATCCAGAAAACAATTTTAAAAAATTAAAAATATTCTTTGACTTAAAACAAAAACAAAATAATTTGAAATTACAAGACATAGTAAGTTTAAGTTCACTTTGCGAAGATGCTTGATTTTTCAAAGCCACTTTATGTTTTAGCCCCATTGGCGGGCTATACAGACCTTCCTTTTAGATCCCTTGTTAAACAATTTGGTGTTGATTTGACGGTAAGTGAAATGATTAGTGCAAATGCACTTGTACATAATAGTAAAAAAACACTTCATATGCTCAAAAAAAGCCCCCAAGAGAGTCCTTATGCAGTTCAAATAGCTGGATCAAATACAGATGTCATCAGAGATGCCACTCTTATACTAAATGATTTTGACTATATAGATATTATAGATCTCAATTGTGGATGTCCTGCTCCTAAAATAGTAAATAATTTATCTGGAAGTTCACTTTTGACAGATTTAAATGCCATGGGGAAAGCTATAGAGACTATAAAAAAATATTCAAACAAGCCATATACATCTGTGAAGATAAGACTTGGGTTTAATGAAAAAAATCATTTAGAGATAGCAAAAGTTTGTGAACAAAGTGGAGCAGATTTTATTGCGGTGCATGGAAGAACAAGATCTGGCAGGTTTAAAGCACCAGTAGATTATGATGCTATTGCTGAGATAAAGTCTGCTATTTCAATACCAGTGATCGCAAATGGAGATATAGATAGCGTAGAAAAATCAAATTGGGTGCTAGAATATACAAGATGCGATGGGATAATGATAGGTAGAGCAGCTGTTGGGAAACCTTGGATTTTTAGTCAAATAAAAGGACTTGATGGCTTAGACGAAAAAGAGTTGATAAAAAAAGCTGTTATAGAACATTTTCATCAAATGATAAGCCACTATGGAGATTATGGGGCTATCATGTTTAGAAAGCATTTGCACACATACTCTAAAGCAGGATATGCGAATGCTAGTGCATTTAGAGACAAAGTAAACAGAGAAGACGATCCAGTACTAATGCTGGAATTGATAAAATCTTTTTTTGATAACTAAAATATTTAAATTTTGTGATACAATAACTTCAAATGCAAATAAGGATTTTTTAAAGTGGATAGTTTTCATTTACTTGGGTGGAGAGAATGGATATCTCTACCAGAGCTTGGAATAGATAGATTAAAATGCAAAGTTGATACTGGTGCAAAAACATCAGCACTCCATGCTTTTTATGTAGATTCTTTTATGGTTGATGACCAAAAAATGATACGTTTTGGGATACATCCAGTTCAAGGGGATCCTACTATCATAAAACACTGTGAGGCAAAAGTTATAGATGAGAGAGTGGTAACTAGTTCTGATGGGAACAAAACTCTTAGATATGTTATAGAAACTACTATGATTTTGGGTGATATTAACAAAAAAATAGAAGTTACTTTGACAAATAGGGACAATATGAGATTTAGAATGCTATTAGGCAGACGAGCAATAGATGAAAACTTCATAGTCAACCCATCCCTTTCGTACCAAAAGGGCAAAACAGTAAATCTCCAAGGTCAAATATGAAAATAGCCATTCTTTCTAGAAATAAAAATCTTTATTCAACAAAAAGGTTGGTTGAAGCAGCTCAAAATAGAGGACATGAGGTAAGAGTTATAGATCATCTAAGATGCTATATGAATATAACCTCCAAAAAACCTATGATACATTACAAGGGCGAAAGCTTGGAAGGTTTTGATGCGGTAATTCCTCGTATTGGGGCTTCTGTCACATTTTATGGCACAGCGGTTCTTAGACAGTTTGAAATGATGGGTGTATATCCGCTTAATGAATCAGTTGCTATTAGTAGATCCAGAGATAAACTTAGAAGTATGCAATTGCTCTCCAGAAGAGGGGTGGGGCTTCCAACAACAGGTTTCGCAAGAAACCCAGATGACATAGATGATCTTATAGAGGCAGTTGGCGGAACACCATTGGTTATAAAACTACTTGAAGGTACACAAGGCATCGGTGTAGTTTTGGCAGAAACAAAAAAAGCAGCAGAGTCAGTTATACAGGCTTTTATGGGCCTAAGTGTCAATATTATGGTGCAAGAATTTATACAAGAAGCAAATGGTGCGGATATTAGATGTTTTGTAGTGGACGGAAAAGTCATTGCAGCTATGAAAAGACAAGGTCCAGATGGAGAATTTAGATCAAATCTACATAGAGGCGGAAGTGCAGAGCTTATAAAAATAACATCAGAGGAGAGAAAAGTAGCCATTGAAGCAGCAAAAGTTATGGGGCTTAATGTCTGTGGTGTGGATATGCTAAGATCTTCGAGAGGACCACTTATAATGGAAGTAAATTCATCTCCTGGGTTAGAAGGGATAGAGAAAGCCAGTACAAAAGATATAGCAGACTCTATCATAGAAGTAATCGAAAAAAAAGTAATTCAAAATTTATCAAATCCAAATAAAACAAAAACTAAAGGCAAAGGATAATATTTAAGAAAAAATATAAAAAAATATTTTATAATTTCTAAAGTATAAATTATTAGATGAGGGCATTTGATGAAGATTGATGACATTCTGTTTGAATTAGAATCGAATTATATAGACGAAAAAGATATAAAAACTATAAAAAAATACATTGATGAAAATGGCATAAGATTAGCAGAAATTGATAGGATGCTTGAAGATATGGGTTATGACGCTATATTTGATGACTACGAAGCTATTTCATCTAATGCAAGTGTGCAAAAGATAAATTCTAAAAAACACTTATCAGACTAATTTAGTTTAGATATAAGCTTTTGAGTGCCTGAAGTGCTTTTATGATACTTTCTATTTTAGCAGTTTCTTCTACTGTATGATAACCAGTTGTTGGTACCTGTAAGGTTGTTCCTTGGATTTTATTTTTTGATGCTACTATGAGTCTGCCAAGCTCTGTTGAACCTATAGAACTAGGCTTGCCCCCGCTCTCAACGGTTTGTTTATTTCTCTCTTTTATGTATCTGTCTTTATAATCGTATGATATTTTATTTTTACGACAAAATTTTATCAATTGTGTTTGTAATGGAGATTTGAATCTTGCATGAGAGTCTCTGCGTCTAAAGACGATATCAAGCTTTTCTATTGTTGATACATCCGAATAAGGGCTAGTATCAAGGATGAGAAGTTTGTCGGTGCTTATATCAAATCTTTGAAACCACTCAAGTAGGTATCTCCAACTTTTTCCTGCCTCTTCTTCTGCTGTAAAAAATGCTGTTCCTTGATATCCAAGCTGATAAAGATAGATAATCATAGCATTTGTGATAACATTGTCTAGTTGTGCCATAACAAAGTCATCTTTTAGTGTAAGTTTATCCAAAAATGCAACAGGGATATTTGGGGATAGATACTCTAATCCATCTATCTCAAAAATAAGATTGCCTCTTCTTTCACATATATATGTAGTTTTGATGGTTCCCATGCCTAGGTAGTTTCCAGAGCATGGACTATAAGCTTGTACTTTTTGACCTAAAAATCTTCCAACAAAGCTTTTATAGGTTTGTTCCGAGATGGAGTTTCCTGTCAAATCGCCTCTATTTTTACTTATATAAGCAGCGTACTGAAATTCGTTTGGACCTGTACAAATAAGCCCATGTCTATCTGCATGAGATGATATATAACCACTTTCTGGATCATTTCCTTGTGCTACTAGTAAACCTTCATATAGTGTAGCTTTGATACCAATGTCTTCCAATTCTCTTTTAAGAGCCATAAAATATGGATTTTCTGCCCCCACAACAGATGGTGTTCTGATAAGTTGTTTTAGTAAATCAAAGTAACTTTCAAATTGTTTCATGCAAACCTGTAAACTTAAAATATATATTTAATTATCTCTAAAAAGGACTTAAAGATGAATTTGTATATTTTTGTGTTAGAATACTTTGTTTATCCAATAGGGCTACTGCTAATTGGCATTGGACTATTGAGGGCTTAGGGGGGTCGCTTATAACCAATATTCCCCAAGGAAAGCTCTTGGCTTTAAAACACCAAAGGAGGCTATGCTTGAAGAGGTGGCTTAGAAAAAATTGCATTTGTTGCTTGAAGTTACAACAATGATGAAAAACATGAAAAAAATCGATATTCTCATAAGCGGCGTATTGGCATGCTTGCTTATTTTCTCAGGGGTAGTTCAAGCTAGTTTAAAAGGTGCACCGCAGATTGTGATGCTTGTGTGGGGTGGGCTCACCTTGCTGTCTTTATTGATGAATCAAGGGCGTGTGGCAAACTTCATGTTTACCGTATTGTTTGGCATATTGCTGGCGGCGGCATATTTTGCTTTAATATTCTTGTTTACCAGTTGGATGAGCGGCCCGTATATCGACTCCAAAGGCATTAGACGCCACCCGATGCC
The DNA here is from genome assembly GCA_001493195.1 of Sulfurovum sp. enrichment culture clone C5. Lineage (GTDB taxonomy): Bacteria > Campylobacterota > Campylobacteria > Campylobacterales > Sulfurovaceae > BN30871. Next base: position 37,917 of record FAXN01000033.1, read on the forward strand.
GACAGGTGAATTATTTTTGGGGTTTGTAGGCGCATTGGTTTTGACACCTTTTGTAATATCTACTTATCGCAAAACACATTGGCATCATCGGGGTATAAAAATCACAGCGAGTGCCTTGTTTTGCGCAATCACGGCAGTTGTTTTTATCGTAACTGAAGTTAGGTATTGGTGACCAATGTCTCTGTTTTTGTCTCTTATAAGTCTAAATATTACAGGTCAGGCGTTGAATTTCCACTTTTATGGAACTGCCCACGGCTAAAACCTCGCAGTGACGATTTGTCATTCCTGCGAAGGCAGGAATCCAGTATTGACAATAACTTTTAATCAAAATGATATTTTAAAGTAGTAAAATACAATTAAGTAATAATCCAAATCTCTTATTTTCAAGGTGCTAAAAAGTGGAAATTCAACGCCTGACCCGTAATAAAGATATTAGAGGTGGATATCAAGGCAGAGAAGGTGTATTTGAGTTTATAAAAGATTCAAACAATATTATAACTCATAGATTTTTTAATCCTAGGAGATAAAAATGATTGAAATTTTTGAATTATACAAAAAAGATGGTATAGATCTCGCTTGCCATAATGAAACAAATATGTATGCATTATCTAAATCAAATGCGCTTAAGTTTTTAGAATTGGCAGAAAAATATCACATTATGATTGAAGGCATAGATATATTATATAAAGATGCAGATGAAATATATAGTTATTTAGTTGAGCCAAATAAATATGTACATTGGGATTTAAAAAACCTTAATTTGATGGATAGGATTTTATTTTTAAAAAAAGCAATTCATGATTATAGTATTGTTGATGATTTATATAATATTGTATTTGCTTTTATTGATAACCAATCTTTTAAAGTATATGATTTATTACATACTGATATATAATGCCATATTACGCATATTACGCATA
>FAXN01000034.1 GCA_001493195.1 Sulfurovum sp. enrichment culture clone C5
GCAATCGTTTTTTTTCTATTTTTGATGATTTTAAATCTAAATGGAGTTATGTCAATAGTTATGGCACCTTCGGTTTCATTGATATGACTTGTGCCAATCATTTGTCTTAAAGCAATTTCATAGGTGGTGATAGTTGTGCTACTATATCCTCTAATTTCATAAAGATAGTCTAAAAAATCATCTGTTAACTCTAGAAATTTATCTTTCATAGTTATATTGTAGTATGTTTTAACATAGTATCACGAATGATATTTTTTGCCTCTTCATTGTCTAGATTTTTGATGTCTATAATCTGGGAATATATAGTTACTTTACTAAAAGGCTTTGGTATTATAAATTTATCCCAGCTTTTTAATTGCCAATAGTTGTGTGCTTGAAAATTGATCATAAAGATTTTTAAATTTGATTTTTGAGCTAGAGCAACTATGCCATCATTGACTGTAAATCTAGGACCTCTTGGACCATCAGGTGTTATCAATACATCCTCACCTTTTTTTAATGCACCCAAAGAATTAATAAGAGCTTTTACGCCACCTTTTGATGTTGAGCCTTCTATAGGGTATATGTTAAAGTATTTGATTGTACTTGATACAATTTTGCCATCTTTATGATTTGATGCAATTGCGCCTGCTTTATGTTTCGGGAAAAGTTTATGATAATATTGAGGAGATATCAGAAGTTCACAGTGCCAACAAGCACACACATATTGTTTATCTTTTATGGTTAAATGAGAATAGGGAAAATCTTTTTTTATTGTAACCCAAATCATTCGCATAAAAATATATATAAAAAATGGAACTATTTTGTAAGATATAAAGTTTAAAATAGACTTTTTCATATCACTCTTCTATAACTTTGCCTTCAAGAAGACTTCTTGAAGTTTTTACAATAAGTACTTTTTTTATCTTTCCAAGTAACTCTTCACTTCCATCTACAAAAATTAGTTTCCCATCATCACTTCTTCCTGCTATCTTACCATTTGGTTTTAGTTCATCAAAATAGACTTCATGGGTGGTATTTAATTGTGATTGCATAATATCATCAAGTATCTCAGTATGTCTATCTTGTAAAGCTTGAAGTCTTTTAGATGATATAGCCGAATCTACTTGATTCTCATAATTTGCAGCAGGAGTGTGCGGTCTTGGTGAATATGCAAATGAAAAAAGTTGATCAAATTTTACTTGTTCTAAAACATCCATAGTGTCACTAAAGTCTTCATCGGTTTCATCAGGAAATCCGACTATGATATCAGTGGAAATAGTAGCATTTGGAACAAGAGAACGGATCATGGCGCATCTGTTTAAAAACCACTCTTTTGTGTATCCTCTTTTCATCTCTTTTAAAATTCGAGTTGAGCCACTTTGAAGTGGAACATGTATCTGTTTGCATATTTTTGGATTTTGTGCAAATTCTTGTATAAATTCATCATCCATGTGAAGTGGATGAGGAGATGTAAATCTGATTCTCTCTACCCCTTCTACTTTACTAATTTCTCTAAGTAAATTTGTAAAATCTTTTATCTTACTTTGGCTGCTAAATCTTCTTCCATAGTTGTTTACATTTTGCCCAAGAAGCATAACTTCTTTTGCACCGCTCGCAACAGATTTTTTAATCTCTTCGACGATTAATTCACTTGGTATCGATATCTCTTCGCCTCTCGTGGCAGGCACTATACAAAAGGTGCATCCTTTATCGCATCCCATGGATATATTTATCATTGCTTTAAGTGGGTTTGTTCTAAAATCGCCAAAAGCGTATGTACTATCATCGTAATTGGTATCAATTTCTACTGAGTGTTTCTTGTGAAGTACATCTGTGATTTTTGATATATTTCTAGCACCTAACACAAAGTCAACATAAGGGGCTCTTTTGATTATCTCTTTGCCTAAATGACTAGCAGTACATCCACAAACTCCAAGTTTGGCACCAACTTTTTTTTGCTTTTTAAATACACCAAGTTCAGAAAAAAGTTTTGCAACAGGTTTTTCTCTTACGCTACAGGTATTGATAACAATCAAATCCGCTTCGCCTAAATTTTGTGTTAATGTGTAGTTTTCTTTTAATGATAGTTCAGCAATGAGATGTTCGGAATCCCTGACATTCATTGCACAACCAAGTGTTTCAATGTAGAGTTTTTTTTGCATTAAAATTTATATTATATGCACTTCGTAGATATATTCATCTTCATTAAGTCCATACTTTACCTCTCTCATATATACAGTATGACCTTTTTCTTCAAAATAATTTACCATATCTATTATATCTTTGTGACTGTTTTCTTTATCAAAATAAAATATTGATTTATCTGGCATTTGTTCTACGATCTCTTCTATTTCTACTATTTTAGGCTTTGATTTTAAACTAGTTCGAGCTAATTTTAATTTCATAAAGTCTCCTTGTTGGATTAATAAATCTTATACTAACTCATATTATACTTAACTTTGTGTAAAGGATTGTTTAGATATAATCGCATTCTACAAAAACAAAAAATCAAATAAAGATATATTGTCATTGTTAGTTTTACTTTTTTAAAATATTAAAAAGGATTTTATTTGGAAAAAATTATTGATACAGTTGAAGCTATAGCACATGAAAAAGGCATTTCAATAGAGCATGCCTTGCAGGCTTTTAAAGAAGCACTTATAAACACAGCAAAAAAGCTAACATCACCAGAAAACATATTTGAAGTTGTTATAGACAATCAAAAAAAAGACTATAAAATATTCAGAACAATTACCATAGTTGATGATGCTGATGAGAGACTTGTTGGCAACAAAGAGGGCTTTATGGCATTAAGCACTGCTATGGAGTTTGACAACTCTATCGAGGTAGGGGATACATTCAAATCAGAGTTTAATTTGGAAGATTATGGCAGAACAGCATCGGCTAATCTTTTTCGCGAATTAGAATATCATATTCAAAGACAGATAGAACAAAGTATTCTTGAGAGATATAAAGAAAAAGTTGGAACCATCATAATAGGCACAGTTACTAGAGTAGACGCTGAAGATAATACATACGTTGAAGTTGGTGAGTTAAGAGGTGTTTTGACACAAAGAAATCGTATTAAAGGCGAAAAGTTCAAGCATGGTGATACTATCAAGGCACTTCTTAGGTATGTGAGCATAAATCCAAAATTTGGACTGTTTTTAGAACTCTCTAGAACATCCCCAAAATTTTTAGAAGCATTGATGCAGAGAGAAGTTCCAGAAATTGCTGATGGTTTACTCGAAATTACAAATTGTGCAAGAATTCCAGGAGAGAGAGCAAAGATTTCTCTTAGAGCTTTGACTTCAAATATAGATCCAGTTGGTGCAGCAGTTGGCGTTAAGGGTGTTAGAATCAATGCAGTTAGCAATGAATTAATCGGCGAGAATATTGACTGTATAGAGCATTCTGATGTTAAAGAAATTTTAGTAACTAGAGCTATGAGTCCAGCAGCTGTTAGATCTGTTAAAGTAGAGGGCGATAAAGCCATAGTATCTATAACTAGTGATCAAAAAGCAAAAGCTATAGGCAAAAGCGGAATAAATATAAGACTTGCATCTATGTTGACAGGGCTAACTATAGAATTAAATGAAATAGAAGGGCAAACTATGCCAAAAACATCTGCCGATGAAGCAACAAAGACAAAAGATACTACAGCTTTAGAAAATCTATTTAGATAGAAAACTTGCCCTAAAAACCTAGGGTATGCATATCTGGCTTTTCATCAGTAATGTTATTGTCCGCCAGCTTTTGATTTGATATTGCTTTCGTACCATTTTGGTCTTGCATAGTCTTGAACTGTTCATATGTAATTAAAGTTTTATTAAAATCACCAAAATTTCTTGTTACATGAACTGTTGTTCTATTTGGAGTCCAGTAAAATAGTTTGCTAGCAAAATCTTTGGGTAATCTAATACAGCCATGTGAAGCTGGATAGTTGGGAACATAGCCTTGATGTATCGCAACTCCTCTGTTTGTAAGTCTTAGCATGTAAGGCATTGGAAGATTGTATATGGTAGAGATATGATGTTTTTTCTTTTCTAAAATTACAAATTTACCAGTAGGTGTTGTATAGCCCTTTTTGCCAGAACTAATTTTACTAACCATCATTATAACTCTGTTTTCAACAGCATATATTTTTTGATTTTTTAAATCTATGATTAGCTCTTTGTTTGCGTTAGCAAATGTTCCTAGAAGTATAAATACAAAAACGACAACTTTATGACAATTCATCCCCAAAACCCACACTTATATTTTTGTTATTATAACTAATAATTGTTCTTTTTGTGTTCTATTATAATTTTTTTATATAAAAATATTAAAATTAAACTTTAAATCCCATACTTTTCCCATCATTATCAAAACTTGTGCCACTCTCTTTTTCTATCTCTTCTCTAAAATCATTCATAGCAAATAAACTCTCATCTCTTACAGCTACTTTATAAGCGGTACTTTTAATGATAAGATGTATTTGTGCACCTGTTAATTCATAAGCTGATAAAGCATTGATGTCAAAATCATCCTCATAATCAGCATTTTCTGGTAGCATCATTTGCCACAGTTGTAATCTTTGATTGCGTGTCGGTTTTTTGAACTCTATCTTATAGTCAAATCGTCTCGAAAATGCTCTATCTATATTTCCAAGCAAATTTGTAGTTGCTATGATGATGCCTTCAAATTTTTCTATTTGCTCTAAAAATATATTTTGCATTTGATTATGCATCTTATCAGCACTGCTTCCGGTGCCTTCAACTCTGCTACTTAAAAATTGATCCGCTTCATTTAGCAATAAAATCGGCTCTACTTTTGCTTTTTGACTAAGAGATTTGAAATCATCAAAAATTCTTCTTACATTTTTTTCACTCTCGCCAACATACATTGATAAAATTTTAGAACAGTCAAATGAAAGTATAGGTTTTTTTAGAGTTTTTGCAAGACTCACTGCTGTCATTGTCTTACCAGTACCAGCATGCCCATAAAAAATTATCTTAGCGTCTATTCCTTTTCTTTTGTCTTTGATTCCCCATGCCTTGAGTTTAGCAAAAACATCTTTGTCCATCTGTTTGATAATAGTATCTAGTGTCTGTTTTGTTTTGTTATGCAATACTACATCGTCTAATGAAGTTGTTGGCTCTAAGTATTCAAATATGTCTTGTTCTTTTACTAACATGTCAAATTTTAGTTTGGTAACTTTTTTCTTTTTGTTCGGATGAATGATATGTTGTAAAACATCTTCATTTATAAAAAATGATCGTGTAATCCCACCAAACATATTTAGTATTTCATCATAATCGATAATCTCATCACTTATAAGTTTAGACCCATCTTCAAGCAATGCTCTGTTTTTTATCTTGTCATAGTCATCAAAACTAATAAGCTCTATGAGGCTATTCATCTCTCTAAATTGACCATCCCCTGCACTGTATTCTTCTTTTAGAAGAGCTAAAAATATTTTCTTCTCCCTATCATCAAGTCCTTTTTGTTCAAAAAACTCTTCTACTACGATAGGTTCATTTGTAACTTTCAGTCTCTCCTCTATCCTTTTGTTTAAAAGGGACAGTCTGTTTTTTAGTCTTCCTATAGACAATGAACTATCGCCAAAATTTAATTTTGATGATGTGACGGAGTGCATGAGTGTTACCATATCAAATTGATCTTGCAGATATTCAAGATGATCTGTATAAGGTTTTATCTCTGGCATTGAAATTTCAAGCGAGCCTTCCTCGATAAGTCTAAGAAGTGACATACTAGGTGCAATAGATGTGTTTAGTAGCTCTATTTGTGAGCTTTCGTGAGTTTTTATTTGTCCAAAACTACTCTGTACTGCCCAGCCAAGATTGAGTATATTTTTAATATATTCAAGATAATTTATATGCTCATAGCCATTTGTTTCGAAGCATTCTGTGATTAGTTCAATAACGCCAACCTCTTCGATACCTTTTGCATATCTGCGGCACAGGTATTGTATCAATACTGCTTCGTCTTTTGTACATTTCAAATGTTCAAAAAGAGGACTTTTTTCAATATTTTTGGCATTTAAGAAGTCTATAAAATGTTTCAAGCTTTTCCTTTAAGTATTTCACTATTTTATCAAAATTAAGTTTATATCATTGAGTTAATTCGAAATACCTTTGATTCTTTGAATATATGTTGACAAATGTACCAAAAAGTTATATTATGATAATTAGTCATGAAGTATATGTTGTTGTTTTAACAAAGGAGACTAACAAATGAAATACTTTAAAGAAGAAGAAAATTATATAGTCTGTCAACTGTGTAGACACTATTGTAAACTAAAAGATGGACAAGTTGGGATATGTGGCGTAAATAAAAATATAAATGATAAACTTGTAAACCTTGTCTATGCCCATCCAATAGCCATCAATGTAGATCCTATTGAGAAAAAGCCACTTTATCATTTTTTGCCTGGCAGCACAGCACTCTCATTTGGAACAGTGGGCTGTAACTTTAAATGTCCATTTTGTCAAAACTGGGACATATCACAAGAGAAAAACGTAAATGAAGATATAGCTGTAACTCCAGAGCAAATGGTTGAGCTAGCGTTAAAACATAATGCAAAATCTATCGCATATACATATAGCGAACCTACGATTTTTTATCCATATGCAAAAGATATAGGCATGATAGCAAAACAACATGGCATAAAAAATATTTTTGTGAGTAATGGGTTTGAATCGCCTGCTATTATTGAAGATATGGCAAGCTGGGTGGATGCTGCAAATATTGATCTTAAGAGCTGGAACAAAGATTACTATAAAAAAGCTCTAAAGGGAGGTCTTGATGAGGTTAAAGATACCCTTAGACTAATGGTAAAAGCAGGTATTTGGGTAGAGGTTACAACGCTTCTTATAGAGGGTCAAAATGATAGTGATAAAGACCTAGAAGAGATGGCAGAGTTTATAGCAAATGACTTAGGTATTGATGTGCCGTGGCATCTAAGTGCATTTCATCCAGACTATAAAATGCTTGATGCTAAACACACGAGCCTAGATACACTTATTCGTGCTAAAGAGATAGGATACAAAAAAGGACTCAAATATATCTATCTCGGAAATGTTGCAAGTGATGGTAGTACGTATTGTCCAAAATGCAAGGAACTTTTAATTGATAGAAGAGGCTATAGTGCGAGCGACAATAAAATAGTTGATTCAAGATGTCCAAAATGTGGAGAAATTATAAAAGGAGTTTGGAAATGAGCGTCAGAAAATGTGCTGTTTGCGGTCAATTTTATCCAAATAATTCTAATGATATTTTAGAGATGATAAATCATTTTAACAATATTTTAGATAATCATCTAGAGGATAAAAAGATTTTAGAGTTAAAGACAAGAGCTGTAATAGTTCCTCATGCAGGCTATATTTATTCTGGATTTACAGCAAATATTGCTTTTAGGTTGCTTGTTAATTCAGATATTAAAAGAGTGGTTGTGATAGGACCTAGCCATAGAGTATATTTAAAAGGCGTAAGTATTGCAAAATATGACTATTATGAAACTCCCTTTGGGAGTTTAAAAATTGACAATAAATTGACTGAAGAATTGTCAAATAAGTTTAATTTATCATTTACTCCAAATGCCCATAGTGAACATAGTACAGAAGTGCAAATGCCATTTATTGCCCATTATTTGCATGATTGTAGTGTTGTTGAAATGGTTTATGGAGACGAGTCAAGCGAAGAGTTGTCAAAAGTTATAGAGTATTTACTAAGTGATATCGACACAGCAGTTGTTATAAGTTCTGATCTTAGTCACTATTATGAGATACAAAAAGCAAAAAGATTAGATAATATTTGCATAGAAGGTATCGTTGGTGAAGATGAAAATATATTAGAAGATGGTTGTGAGGCTTGTGGAAAAATAGGGATAAAGGCTATGTTGATGGCAGCAAAACAAATGGGATTAAAGTCAAAATTGCTTGATTATCGCACAAGCGCAGATGCAAGCGGTGATGAGAGCGCCGTAGTTGGCTATTTAAGTGCAGCTTTTTTATAGTGAGGTGAAAAATGTATTTTTATTTTAAAAGTAATGATGAGCTTATAATGTCAATGATTAAAAGCGGAGTACTGCATACCGATAATGTCATAGAGGCATTTAGGATTGTAGATAGGAAATATTTTGTACCAGAAGAGTTAAGTGAGCACTTATATGAAGACAGACCGCTTCCGATAGGAAAAAACCAAACTATTTCTCAGCCCTCAACCGTAGCTTTTATGTTGGAACTTCTTGAGGTAAAAGAAGGCGATTGTATTCTTGATGTCGGTTCTGGTTCGGGATGGACAACAGGATTGCTTGGAAGTTTAGTAGGCAAAAGTGGTAGAGTTGAAGGTTTAGAGCGAGTTGACGAGTTGGTTGAGGTTGGCAAGAACAACATAGCAAAACTAAATATGCCACATGTCAGTATACAAAAAGCATCAGATAAGCTCGGAATGCCTGACAAAACATTTGATGCTATTTTGGTTTCTGCTGCTGCCGAAGAGATACCAAAAGAGCTTTTTGAACAATTAAATATGGGAGCAAATCTAGTTATCCCTATACGAAATTCTATATTTAAATTCAAAAAGACGCCACAAGGCATAGAGTCAAGAGAGTACACAGGCTTTGCTTTTGTGCCACTAATATATTGAATAAGGTGTGGTTTATATGAAAAAAATATTATTTGTATTGTTATTAACCATATTTGCTTATAGCGATAATTATACGACACTTGGAGACAAAGAGTATTCAAATGGCAATTTTGATAAAGCTATAGAGTTTTATACTAAAGCCATATCTATTAATCCTAAGAATGCTAAAATATACAATAGTAGAGGCGTTGCATATTATGAACTAAAAGATTATGCTTCTGCTGTAAATGATTATACAAAAGCTTTATCTATACAGCCAAATAATCTTGGAACAATTATCAATAGAGGAGTTTCTTATTCGCTTATGAAGGATTATGTCAGTGCATCACAAGATGCCAAAAAAGCATGTAAATTAGGGGATTGTGAACTTCAAGATATGCTTAAAAACAGTGGAGTGTTTGTTGAAGAATAAGAAGATGTATGTGATATAAAAAATTTGGTATAATCACCCCATGAATATTTTTGATTTTTTTAAGCAAAACACTACAACAAAAGTACAATTAAATGCACCCCATGGTGTTCATCTGCGGCCAAGTGCTATGATAGCAAATATTGCTAAGGGTCATAATGGCAAAGTTTTGATTGAACTTGGCAGTACAAAAATAGATGCAAAAGATATGAATAAAATCTTAGCTCTTGGTCTAAAAAATGGCGACGAGGTAACATTTATCGCAAGCGGCAAAAATGCCAACTTTGTAATTGACAAGATTGTCTCTTTTTTATCAACATTGACAAATGAAAACATTGATGACACACAAAGCGTTTCAAATCGAGTATTTGACTTTGAAGGTAAAAAGATAAAAGGTGATATTATAAGTAGTGGTTTAGGCATCGGAAAGCCTTATTTTTGGCAAAATGATAACCATAGTGTTACAACTAAACAGACTTTTGACAATGCATATAAAAAAACATTAGACAAATTATCATCAATGGATGACAATGATATCTTTGTAGCCCAAAAAGCATTATTAGAGAGTTTACCAAAAACATCTCTTGAAGAGTTTGAAAGTGCTATAAAAAGTGCTATAAGTTCACTTAGAGGAAGTGAACATGAAGCCAAGATAGCGGATTATAAAGATTTGTTAAATTCGGTAAATTCAAATATGAATGGTGCAAAAAATGCACAATTTCCAAAAGATGATTTTATAGTTATCGCAGATGAATTGCTTCCAAGTGATATTGTTAAGCTTGTAAACTCTTCAGCTAAAGGTGCAGTTGTCAAAAATCTATCACCAAGAAGCCATGTGGCACTATTACTTAGAAGTCATAAAATCCCAGCCATTAGTGTAAGTGAAGATATAGAAAATTATAATGATGTCATTATAGTTGATGCAACAAGTGGGCTTTTGGTTGTAAAGCCAAGTGAAGATGATTTGGTAAGAGCAAAAGAAGAGATAGAAAAAAACAATAAAGATAATTTAGTTGAATTTGAAAATAGATTTGAAAGTGCAACTACAAAAAATGGGAAAGCCATAAAAGTACAAGCAAATATAGCAGATGTGCAAAGTGCAAAAGAGGCTTTGATGAGCGGATGTGATGGCATAGGGCTACTTAGAAGCGAATTTTTATTTCAAGAACAAAAACCAAGTTTAGATGAACAATGCAAAGCATATAGTGAAATTTTTGAACTTTTCGATGAGGTAACTGTACGAACGCTTGATATTGGTGGAGATAAATCGCTTCCATATATCAAACTAGACGATGAGCAAAATCCATTTTTGGGTATCAGAGGTGTGAGGCTTTTGAAAACTCACAAAGATATTATTGGAGAGCAACTTTTGGCAATTTTAAAAGCAAGTAGAAAAAAAGAGTTAAAAGTAATGTTTCCGATGGTTGCCACAACAGATGAATTTATAGAGGCAAAAGAGTTAGCCATCGAAATTGCAAAAGAGCATGAATTGAGTTTGGAAAATGTTAGTTTTGGTATCATGGTAGAAGTGCCTTCGGTGTTATTTTTACTTGAAGAGTTCAATAAAGTGGTTGATTTTTATTCAATCGGAACAAATGATTTGACACAATATCTATTTGCGATAGATAGAACTCATAAAACACTCAAGATTGATCCACATTCAGATGCACTTTTTGATGCCTTGAGTCTTATTGTTAAAAAGTCCTCCAAACCTGTTAGTATTTGTGGAGAATTAGCAAGTGATGAAGAAGTTATAAATAGACTTATCGATATAGGCATAGACACACTTAGTGTGCCTTCTAAAATGGTTCCATCTATAAAATCAAGGATTAGAAATGTTTAATTTTTTACAACGCATAGGTAAAGCCCTCATGACGCCAATTGCAGTTTTGCCTATCGCTGCACTTTTGCTTAGGCTTGGATTTGGAGATGTTTTTGATGGCGATGTAGCCAAAATTGCAAAGTTAGCAGGGGAGAGCATATTTAGTAATCTTGATTTGCTTTTTGGTATAGGCATAGCTTATGGATTTGCTAAAAATAATGATGGTACGGCAGCACTTAGTGGAGCAGTAGGCGTGCTTGTAGCAAAGGCTGTTTATCTTGGTATTGATGAAAATCTAAAAATGGGAGTATTTATAGGTATCATCATGGGCGTAATTGCTGGTACTTTGTACAATAAATTTCATGAGATAAAATTACCAGAATTCTTAGGATTCTTTGGTGGCAAGAGATTTGTTCCTATCATTACAACTTTGAGTGCTATAGTAGTTGGTGTGTTTGCTGGATATTTTTGGCATTTCGTAGGCAATGCAATAGATGGATTTTCACACTTTATCATAGATCTTGGTGCATTTGGTACATTCTTGTTTGGAGTGCTAAATAGACTTTTAATTCCACTAGGTCTTCATCATATCCTAAATAGTGTTTTTTGGTTTCAACTAGGAGAATATAGTTATGTAAAAGATGGAGTGGTAACAGTAGCAAATGGTGATTTGCATAGATTTTTTGCTGGCGATAAGAGTGCAGGTTTTTATATGTCTGGATTTTATGCAGTTATGATGTTTGGACTTCCTTCTATGGCATTGGCTATGTATATGCGGACACCTAAAGAGAGTAGAAAAAAAGTTGGAGTATTGCTTGGCGGAGTGGCATTTACAGCATTTTTAACAGGAATAACAGAACCACTTGAATTTATGTTTATATTTGTCGCACCTGTGCTTTTTGTTGTTCATGCATTGCTTACTGGGCTTGCATTGGCTTCGGCACAACTTCTTGATATTCATATGGGCTTTGGGTTTTCCGCAGGGCTTATCGATTATCTTATCAATTATAAATTAGGTCAAAATTCTATTCTCATCATTCCGCTTGGTTTAGTATTTGGTTTGCTTTACTTTTTTGTTACATATTTTATCTTGGGAATTTTTAAAATAAATCTATTTAAAGAAGAAGAGGAACAAGCCATTGTTGGAGCAAATAGTTGTTCTTTAACAGATGAATTTATAAAAGCTCTTGGAGGAGCCGAAAATATAGTTGAAACGAGTGCTTGTATAACAAGACTTAGGATGCACCTAAAAGACAGTTCGCTTGTCGATGATGATATGCTAAAAAATCTTGGAGCTAGTGGAGTTATCAGACCTGATAAAAATTCTCTTCAAGTTGTTCTTGGCACAAAGGCAGAAAGCATCGCAGGAGATATAAAAAGCATTGTTGGTGTTTGATAAAGAAGCAATCTCATAAAAAGGAAGATTAGATGTCAAAAATTTTGGTTTTAATTGCATTTTTAATATCTTTTGGATTTGCAAATGATATATTTATAGGTACTTTAGAAAAAGATGATACTGGTTTATATCTGAAGCGATGTACTCTAGAATCTGATATATACAGACTAAAAGACCAAACAAATTTTACAACTGTTAAAAATCTTGAAAAAAAATATTCAAACCTAAAAAAGCCAATAACCATTTCATTTATTGCCCAGTATGAAGAGTGTAACGGTAAAAACTGCTTACTTGTAGATTCGGTAGCGGAGATGACACAGGATGAAAGTTGCCACTTGATAGATAATCTACAAGCCATAAAAGATAAACCCATATTATAAAAATAAAATAAAGTAATAAATTTATAACTATTTGAAATATATTTTTTAAGAATTTTAGTTTTGAAATGATATAATTAAAATAAAAAAGGCAGTGTAAATGAAAATATTAAATTTTATTATTATAGTGATTTTCTCTTTTGGCATAACAGGATGTTCTGAAGATTTTAAAAAAGATCTAAACTTAACAGAAGATATCAAAGATGAAAAAATAACAAGAGAAACACCAAGCTCCATAAAAGAAAAAGAAGAAAAGTGTAATGACAAAGATTATGAGGCTTGTTCTGATTTGGGTGTAAATTATGAAGATGGAGATGGCGTCGAAACAGATAAAAATAAAGCTGCTGAACTTTATAAAAAAGGTTGCGATGGTGGAGATTTTTTAGGGTGTAATAATCTAGGCATATTATACGAAGATGGGGAAGGTGTAGAAAAAGATAAATCCAAGTCAGCACAATTGTACAAAAAAGCTTGTGATGGTGAATATACTTTAGGTTGTTATAATTTAGCGATATTATATGATGATGGCGAAGGTGTTGAAGAAAATGATATAAAAGCAATTGAATTATATAAAAAAGCTTGTGATGGAGATGAGCCTTTAGGGTGTAATAATCTTGGGGTAATGTACTACAATGGAGAAGGCGTTAAGCGAGACAAAGAGAAAGCTATGGAGCTTTATAAAGAAGCTTGTGATGAAGATGAGCCTCTAGGTTGTGGTAACCTTGGAGATATATATGAAGATACACAAGAGGCAAAGTATGATTTAGATCTTGCTAAAAAATACTTTAAAAAAGCCTGCAAGCTAGGCGATGATTATAGTTGTAAAAAGTATGTCAAATTAGATAAATAATTAAAATATGCTCAAATACATAGATAGCTACAATCCAAAGATAAAAGCTCAAGTAAAAGAGTTAATAAATCAAAATAAGCTCGGAGAATATCTCTTGGCAAAATATCCAAATATGCATACATACTCTACAGACAAAAGTCTTTATGAGTATGTTGTAAATATAAAAACTTCTCACATAAAAAATTCTCCGCCCATCTCAAAAGTTCTTTATGATACAAAGATAAAAGATTTAAAATCTGCATTGGGAATTCATACTTTTGTATCTCGTGTTCAAGGCGGTAAATTAAAAGCAAAAAACGAGATACGAATATCTCATATTTTTAAAAAAGCTCCAGAGCCATTTTTGCGTATGATAGTAGCACATGAGCTTTCACACTTAAAAGAAAAAGAACACGACAAAGCATTTTACAAACTTTGTAAATATATCGAACCATCATATCATCAACTCGAATTTGATGTCAGGCTTTATCTCATATATCGTGAGAACTTCGGTGAACTTTATAATTTATAAATAATTACGATTTATTTCAACAAGTTATAACTACTATAATAATAGATTTTAATTTCAAAAAATTTGTTTCACATAGTTACATAAAAATTTATAAGCACCAAAAAAGTATCCAGTAATACAAAACACTTTAAACAACTTTAGGGTAATATATCTGCATAATAGGGAAGCTTCCCATTATCTTTAAAGGGGTTGATATGACACACATTGTGAGTGAACATCCGTATTTCGGCGTATTTGTTTTGTTTTTTTTGACATTTATCGCATTTAGTGCAACATTGAGGTTGCAGAGATTTATTAGTAGAAAGTTAGCCAAACTTGATACTGAAAAACTTAAAATGACTATATATGAGTGTGGGCCTGAAGTTACTAAACAGCCAAATACGATTTCAGTTCAATTTTATCTTATTGCATTGCTTTTTATACTGTTTGATGTAGAGATAATATTTATGTTTCCATGGGCTATAGACTTTAAGCCTCTCGGTTGGTTTGGTTTTGTTGAGATGATACTATTTATATTATTACTTACAATCGGTTTTGTATATGCATGGAAAAAAGGAGCATTAGAATGGCACAGCATCAAGTAAATTATGCATCAAGCGCAGGGTTGCCTATAGCACTCACTACTGTAGATAAACTTGTAAACTGGGGGAGATCGAATTCTCTTTGGCCATTAACTTATGGACTTGCCTGTTGTGCTATTGAAATGATGGCAAGTGGAGCTAGTAGATTTGACTTTGATAGATTTGGTACTATTTTTAGAGCATCTCCAAGACAAGCTGATGTTATGATACTTGCTGGAACACTTTCAAAAAAACATGCCGAGTTCACAAGAAGACTTTATGATCAAATGGCAGAGCCAAAATGGGTAATATCGATGGGAAGCTGTGCAAATACTGGCGGTATGTTTAACACTTATGCAACCGTTCAAGGTGTGGATAGAATCGTTCCAGTTGATATTTATTTGCCTGGATGTGCTCCAAGACCAGAAACACTCCAGTATGCCCTTATGATGTTGCAGAAGAAAATTAGAAGAGAATCTGCCAATATGAAAAAAAATACAAAACAAAATCTAAGGTTGATATAATGAGAAAGTACACACCAAAAGATAATGTTCAAAAAAAATCTTACTACACAGATAGATTTTATATTGCCCCAAGAGTTCCAAGAAGCCAAGTCGAAAGTGGCAGTCATTTTGCTGATGTTGTAAATGCCCTTAAAAAACTTGCTTTTGAATCTTATGTAGAGTTCAACCAACTTATAGTTCATATCAAATCAACAGATAATATTAAAGTTTTACAAATCCTAAAAGAGAAATGTGGCTACACTGTTTGTTCAGAACTTAGTGCAGTTGACTATCTAGCGAGTTCAGGAGAATTTGAAATCTTCTATCAAATGCTAAATCTAAGCGAAGCTAAAAGAGTTAGAGTTTTAACAAGAATAAAAAAAGATGAAGCTATCGAGAGTATCGTTCCTTTGCATAAAATGGCAAATTTTGCTGAGCGAGAAATGTATGATATGTTTGGCATAGTAGCAAACAATCACCCATATTTAAAAAGAATTCTTATGCCAGAAGATTGGGTTGGTCATCCACTTTTAAAAACATATCCTTTGCAAGGCGATGAAGCTGCTAGCTGGTATGAAGTAGATAAGATATTTGGTAAAGAGTACAGAGATATCATAGGAGCAGAAAACAGAGATCCTGCTAAAATTGATAGATATGATACAAAAAGATTTTCTAGAGTCGGTCATGAAGTACCTTTTGGTGCAGATATTTCAAGTGGCGAAAAAGAAAAAGATATTGAATATAGTAAAACATTCCTAGTTGACTATACTTCATCACAAAAACAGTTAGATAAAAGAAAGTAGAGGGTAGAGAGTTATGCAACAAACCAATAAATTAACCCCATTTTTTGAAAACCTAAATTTCGAGAGAAGTGATAATATGATGATTATCAACTTTGGTCCTCAACATCCATCGGCTCATGGACAGCTTAGACTTGTTCTTGAACTTGATGGTGAAAAAGTGACAAAAGCATATCCAGATATTGGATATCTTCATCGTGGTATAGAAAAAATGGCAGAAAATATGACTTATAATGAGTTTTTACCAACAACAGATAGACTTGATTATATAGCATCCACTGCAAATAACTATGCTTATGCCCATAGCGTAGAAACTCTTTTAGGAGTTGATATTCCTGAACGTGCACAAGTTATTAGAACAATGCTCCTTGAAGTTAATCGTATCATCTCTCATCTGTTTTTCTTAGCAACACACGCACTTGATGTTGGAGCAATGTCAGTGTTTTTGTATGCTTTTAGAGAAAGAGAATTTGGTATGGATTTGATGGAGGATTATTGTGGAGCTAGACTTACACATTCTGCCGTTAGAATAGGCGGGGTCCCTTTAGATTTGCCTGCAAATTGGACAAATGATCTTATGAAATGGTGTGATACAGTTGAGCATGAACTTGCTAATACTTATGAAAAACTATTGAATGAAAACAGAATTTGGAAAATGAGGCTAGAAGATGTTGGTGTGATTTCTGCTGAAGATGCACAAAGCTGGGGATGTTCTGGGGTCATGCTAAGAGGAAGTGGCATTAAATATGACATAAGAAAAGAAGAGCCTTATGAACTTTATAGTGATCTCGAATTCGATATACCGATAAGTGACAGATGTGATAGTTATGGCAGATATAGACTATATATGCAAGAGATTAGAGAATCTATCAAGATACTAAGACAACTCGTTCCTATGTATGAAAAATCAACTCCACAATTGATGGCTCATGCACCACAATATATCTCTGCTCCAAAAGAAGAGATAATGACACAAAATTATGCATTAATGCAACATTTCGTTCTTGTGACACAAGGTATGAGACCACCAGTTGGAGAAGTTTATGCACCAACAGAATCACCAAAAGGCGAACTTGGTTTTTATATAAAAAGCGAAGGAGAGCCTTATGCTTATAGACTTAAATGTAGAGCACCTAGTTTTTTCCATACAGGACTTCTTCAAGAGATGTTAGTAGGGACTTATATAGCCGATGTTGTAACTATAATTGGTAGTACAAACATAGTATTTGGCGAAGTCGATCGTTAAGGAGATTGGGTATGAAAAGATATGATTTAAGACATCTAAAAGATGATTTTTATGACAAAATGCTAACAATTATAAAAAAAGATTTATCAAAAAAAGAAGTTGGTATTTTTATTTTTGAAATAGGCGATTTTAGCCATATTCAAAAGAGTGCTGATGTGGTTAAAAAAGCAGGTCATGAGCTTTTGAATTCACTTAAATTTAATGAGGCAGATTGGACTATAGTTGTTAGGAAAAAAGGCTAATAATGGCTAATGTATTTTTCTCAACTTGGCAAGGCGAATTGATAGACAATCGAAATAAAACAGGCGATGAGCTACAAACAAGCTCATTTGCTTTGCCAGAAAATTATAGTGAAGATAAAACATCAAAGGCTTTTATAGGTTGGGATGGTGTGGCATTATTTGATAAAGATGTAGATGTAGTTAGACTTGCCATGGAATATGCCGCCCAATATCAAGTATATTCTGAAGCATGTGGAAGATGTGCACCTGGAAGATGGGGTGGACGGATACTCTATGATTTGCTTGACAAGATAGCAAGAGGCGAAGGAAGCCATGATGATGTCGCACACTTAAAAGAAGTTAGTGATACTATGATGATAACATCAAAATGTGAGATTGGCAAAACAGTACCAAAACCAATCTTGGATCTTATGGAGCATTTCGCGTCTAATTTTAATGATCTTATAGATAATCAAAAGGCATCACCGCACTATAATAAAGAGATAAACTATATAGCAAAAGTAACTGCACCATGTACCGATATGTGTCCATCTCATGTTGATATACCTGCTTATATAGAAGGTGTAAGAGATATGCAATTTAGTGAGTCTTTGGGGGCTACTAGACAAACTATGCCATTAGCTCATACCTGTGGTAGAGTTTGTCCTCATCCTTGTGAAGATGCATGCAGAAGAGCGAATTTGGATAGTCCAATCTCTATTATGGAGCTAAAAAGATTGGGTGCTGATTATGAAAATGATCATGGTTTGCCATGGCAACACCCATATGAGCCAAAAGAGCCTAGAAATGATGGTAAAAAAGTAGCAGTTATTGGAGCGGGTCCAGCTGGACTTACAGCGGCTTATTATCTTGCACTTGAAGGAATCGCTGTTGATATTTTCGAAGAACTTCCTGTTCTTGGCGGAGAAGTTGCTGTTGGAGTTCCTCAGTATCGTATGCCGATAGAAAAGTACAACAAAGATATAGAACTTGTTACTTCTATGCCAACAGTAAATGTTATCACAAATACTCGTGTAAATGCTAATAAACTTAAAGAGATAGATAGCGAGTATGATGCTACTCTTCTTGCTTTTGGAACAAGACTTTCTAAAAAAGTTGGAGCTACTAATGAAAAAATGGATATAGGCGGATATTGGGGTGCTATATCAATGCTTGATAAGGTAAATCTATGGCACAAGTACAAGATAGGAAGCCCAGCTAGCAATGAACTCAAAGATAAAATAGTTGTTTGTGTTGGAGGTGGTTTTACATCAATGGACGTTGTTAGATGTTCTATCAGAGAGGGTGCTAAAAAAGTTGTAATGCTATATAGAAGAGATGAAAAAACTATTATTGGTAACACGACTTATGAAGAGTATCATGAGGCCGTTGAAGAGGGAGTTGAGTTTATTTTTCACTCTGCAATCGAAGAGATCTTTGATGACGGAGAAAAGATCACAAAACTAAAAGTAAATCAATATGAACTTGTTCCTGATCCAAATGGCGGAAGAGCACAGCTTGTGAAAAGAGAAGACGGTGATTTTGAAATGGAGTGTGACTATCTCATACCTGCAGTTTCTCAATCTGCTGATTTGCAATTATTGCCTAGTGAATGGGAACTTGCTCTTACATCATGGGGAACTCTCTTGACAAATGGCAAGGATTATATGACAAATCGTTCTGGACTTTTTGCTGCAGGTGATTGTGAATATGGTCCAATGACAATTGTAAATGCAGTAGGTCAAGCAAAAAGAGCAGCTTCTGTAATATCGAGATATATTTATGATGGAAAAGTTACATTAACAGACGATGAGATCATGGAAGATCATCTTAAAAAACTAAAAGTTTATAATAAAAAAGAGAAAATCACTGGTTGGATGCCTGGAATTCCTAGAATAGTAAGTCAAAAACTTGAAGTAGATGAGAGAAAATACAACAATAGAGAAGTAAATCTAGGATTCACAGGTGAAGAAGCTATAGATGAAGCTCAAAGATGTATGAGATGTTATTATATTTCAATGGTGGCGGTGTAGTATGAGTGTGCAAAAAATAAAAAAACAACCCATAACTATAACAATTGATGGTAAAGAGTGTATTGGTAAAAGCGGAGATACTATTCTTAAAATTGCAAGAGCAAATGGTATATATATCCCAACGATGTGTTATCTTAGTAAGGTTGAACCAATCGCAAGTTGTCGTATGTGTGTAGTAACAGTAGAGGGTGTTGATGGTGTAGTCTTGTCATGCCAAGAAAAAGCCGTTAATGGTGCCGTTGTTACAACAAACTCAAAAGAGCTGTATACACAAAGACAAAATATCATGAAGTTATATAATGTTAACCATCCTCTAGAGTGTGGTGTTTGCGACAAGAGCGGTGAGTGCGATTTGCAAAATAAGACTTTAGAATTTGGCATTGCAAATCAAAGCTTTTCAACTAGGGAATCCAATAAAAAAGTTGAAAACTGGGGCTATGTTTCGTATGATCCTGCACTTTGTATAATGTGTGAAAAATGTGTAAGAGTCTCAAATGAGATAACAGGAAATGAAGCTTTAAGTATCAGTGTTGGTGGATATAAATCAAAGATAATAAATAGTAAAAATTCTACTTGTGCATCTTTGGGCGAGAGTGCTGCTGTTTGTCCAGTTGGAGCATTGGTAAATAGTGATTTTAAATACTCTTCAAATGCATGGGAGCTTAAACAAATACCTGCAAGTTGTGCTCATTGTAGTAGTGTATGTTCTCTAAACTATGAAGTTAAAAATGATAAAATTTATAGAGTTACAAATAATTTTGAATTTAGCTCACTATGTGGAGTTGGTAGATTTGGATTTGATTTTGAAAATAAAAATGTAAAAAAAGATCCTCAAATTTTTAGAGAAGCATTAAGTGCATTTAAAAGAGCCAAAAGCATCAATTTTTCAGCAATCATCACAAATGAAGAAGCATTAATCTTGCAAAAATTAAAAGAAAAATACAAATATAATCTTGTTTGTGACGAAGCTTATGGATATCAACAATTTTTAAAAGCATATAGTAGTATATCAGGGGCAAGTTTATATAGCGGGGATTTGAATGCTATTAAAGAATCTCAAAATATAATAGCGCTAGGTACCCGTATAAATGACGATAATCCTATGGTGAAATATCACATTACCATGGCAAGCAAACGAAATAGAGCAAGAGTTGCTTATCTTCATCCAATTGAAGACAGCAATATAAGCAATATCGTAACACAATTTGTAAAATATGAAGCTGGAAGCGAAGAAGGCGTTGTGGCACTTCTAGCAAATACGCTATTGAGTGATTGTGATATTTCAGATGAGTTGAAAAACTTTTTAGATGATTTGGATATCGGCAATTTAAGTGCAGAGAGTAGTATCGGCGAAGAAGAGTTAGAGCATTTGGTAAAATCTATTGGTAAAAAACAAAAATCAACTTTTGTTGTAGGAAGTGATTTATACACTCATCCAAGAGCTAAACAGATAGCTAAGATTTTAGGTGCAATAGAAAAATATTCAGATTTTAGTTTAGTTATGGTTCCTCCTGCTACAAATGCATTAGGAGTATCTTTGATTTGTTCTCTCGATGAAGAAACAGAAGGATATACTATAGGGTACAATGCAAAAGGTGATTTTGAACTTAGTAGTTTAGGGGATGGCGATATGGATATGCCTGCACTAAATCAACAAGAAGGAACTCTAACAAACATTGATAAAAGAGTTGTGCCTACAAATGTTGCGGTAAGTTATCAAGGCTATGTTTTAAATGATATATCAAACGAACTTGGTCTTGAAGCAAAATATACGATAGATTATACTTCTATGTTACCTACAAAAGCAGGTTTTCAAACAGAAGATTTTGATAATCTGTCAGCATATTTTGACAATAGTGGTTGTGAGCATAGAGGGTATTTATTGACTAGTAAAAATGTAAAGGTTACTGAAAATTTTGATGAGATAGAAGAGTTGCCAACATTTGATGGTGCTATTGTTTATCATTGCAATGAAAATACAAATATTAGTGTATTTGCAAATACTACTCAAGCATTTAAACTCAATGAAATATACCTCAGAGGCTCTTCCCAATTTGCGAATATTGTTAAAATAAAAGATGGCGATGAGATAACCTTTAGCACTAATGGAATAAAATATCAAAGAGTATTTAAGATTGATGAAGGTATGAAGGGTACAATAGCATTAAATCCAACATTTGATATGGATTCAAATAAGAGCTTGAGTGGTTCATATAGATTTAGTCATTTACATAGGGAGCAGTAATGGAAGAGATCGAAAATAACGGACAGATATCATTGACGATTGATGGCAAAGTATGTGTTTCAAAAGAGGGGGAATATATACTTAATATCGCAAGAGCAAATGGTATATTTATACCTGCTATTTGTTATCTTACTAGATGTTCACCAACACTTGCTTGTCGTATATGTCTTGTTGAGGCAGACGGTAAAAGAGTTTATTCTTGTAATACTAAAGCAAAAGATGGGATGAATGTTGTTGTGAGCAACGAAGAGATACTAGAAGAGAGACGTGCTATCATGCAAGTTTATGATGTCAATCATCCTCTTCAATGTGGGGTTTGTGATCAAAGCGGTTCTTGTGAGCTTCAAAATTATACTTTAGAACTCGGCGTTGATGAACAACCATACAAGATTGCTGATGTAAAAAGAGAAAGCTCAAACTGGAGTAGTGTTTTACATTATGATCCAGCAC
The DNA here is from genome assembly GCA_001493195.1 of Sulfurovum sp. enrichment culture clone C5. Classification (GTDB taxonomy): domain Bacteria; phylum Campylobacterota; class Campylobacteria; order Campylobacterales; family Sulfurovaceae; genus BN30871. The sequence goes on from FAXN01000034.1 coordinate 22,055, forward strand.
TATGCATAGTATGTGAAAGATGTGTTACTGTTTGTAAAGATATGATAGGCGATAGTGCATTAACAACTGGACCGAGAGAAGGTGAGGGGTTAGATAAAGATTTAAAAGAGACTATGCCAAAAGATGCTTATGCTATGTGGAATAAGCTTCAAAAATCTATCATTGTACCAAGTAATGACACAGACAAAACCAACTGTAGTGACTGTGGAGAATGTCTGTCTGTCTGCCCAGTAGGCGCTCTTGTAAGTAGAGATTTTATGTACACTTCTAATGCTTGGGAGCTCCAAAAAATTCCAGCAACTTGTGCACATTGTAGTAGTGGATGTCAGATTTATTATGAAGTAAAACCAACTGCAATCGCGAATAGAGATAAAAAGATATATCGCGTAACAAACGAATGGAACTATGTATCTCTTTGTGGAGCAGGACGATTTGGGTATGACTTTGAAAATAAGACAGCCACAAAAGATCAAAAAGCATTAAAACTTGCCATAAAAGCAATACAAAAAGCAGATGCTATCAGATTTAATTCAATCATTACAAATGAAGAGGCTTTAATGCTCCAAAGCCTAAAAGAGAAGCTTGGCGTTAAGCTTATAAATAGTGATGCAAAAGCATTTAAAGATTTTATGTCTCATTATGCAAATGCAAAAGGTAGCAATCTAAGCGATGGCAATATAAGAACAATGATGCAAGAGAGTGATTTTATAATAAGTGTTGGTTCTGCACTTAGACATGATAATCCAAACGTTAGATATCTGTTTAATAATATTCAAAAATTAAACAAAGGAGCTGGACTTTATTTTCATCCAGTTGGCGATAAACTTATAGAGAGTTTGGGTAAAAATGTTGCTTGTATAACAAATAACATAAATAGCGAAGAAGCCGTTCTTTATTGGATACTTGATAACTTTGCAGATAAAGATAAATTACCTAAAGAGGTAAATGACTATCTTTCATCCCTTTCTACAATAAGCAAAAAAATAGTAACTGAAACAATTATGGAAGATGTAGTAGAAGTTGTTGTTGATGAAGAGAGCGGAGAAAGCAAAGAAGTTACTAAAAAAGTTCCTAAAAAACTTGAACGCGAAATAGAAGTAAAAGAGAGTAAGCTCTTGGAAATGTTCAATGCCCCATCTGATTTTGCTGATATTTTAGAGAAATTTTTGGCTAAAAAAGAGAATTTTTCATTAGTTGTTGGAGAGGATTTGTATTTTCACCCACGATCAAAAAATCTAGCAATTTTAGTAGCACTTATAGAAAGCTCAACACCATTTAATGTAGCAATTATTCCTCCAAAAACAAATTCGCTTGGTGTGTCATTGATATGTGATTTGGATGATGAGTGTAGTGGATATGTTGTTGGATATAATGAAGCAGGAGATTTTAGACTAAGTGCTTTGGGTAATGGGGATTTGGATATGCCAGCTCTTAACCAACAAGAAGGGACATTGACAAATATGCACAAAATTGTAGTTCCTACAAATGCAGCACTTAGTTATGATGGATATACGCTAAATGATATTTTAAATGAACTTGGTTTTGGAGAAAGATTGACAATTGATTGGACTAAAAAACTTCCAGCTAAAAAAGGTTTTGAGTCAAGAGAGTTTGATAGTTTACCAAATGGATACAACAATGATGGAAGTGAAAATAGAGGCTATAGTTTGAAATCTCAAAAAACAAAAGTTACTCAACCTTTGCCAGAACAGATTACATTGGGCGATGTAAGTGGCGAAGTTGTAGCATATAGATGTAATCCTCAAAGACAATTCAATGAGTTTACGGCAACTGCACATCAAATTTTTGAGCCTTTCGCTCTTTATGTAAGTGAAGAAAAAGCTACACAGCTTGGTAAAAAAGTCAAGATAGATTTAGATGGTACCAAGTTTGTTTTAGAGGTAAAAGTTGATGATAGGATGAGTGGAGATATAGTAAAACTTCCTGACTTTAAACACTCTTTTGAAATTTACAAATTTTTTGGACAAAATAGATTTAAATCTATAACCATAGGAAAGGCATAATATGGACGCATTAATGATAGGAACAATAATAAAAATATTGATAATTTTACTGATTGTATCAGCAATCGCAGGATTTGGAACATATATTGAGAGAAAAGTGCTTGCTTTTATGCAAAGACGACTTGGACCAATGCATGTTGGTCCTTTTGGGTTGCTCCAAATTGCAGCTGACGGTATCAAGTTATTTACAAAAGAGGATATTATCCCTCAAAATGCAAATAAATTTATATTTTCACTAGCACCAACAATAACAGCAGCAACGGCATTTATAGCTATGGCAGCATTGCCTCTGTTCCCAACATTTACAATACCAGAAGCTTTACCATTGATTGGTGGCGCCATTGTGCCTTCCGTCATTGCTGATATAAATATAGGAATATTATTTATACTTGGAACTATGGCAGCTGGTCTTTATGGCCCGCTACTAGCAGGTATGGCACAATCAAATAAATGGGGTATTTTAGGAAGTGCTAGAACGGCAGTTCAATTTTTGAGTTATGAAGTTGTTACAGGACTTTCTGTTTTGGCTCCTATTATGCTTGTTGGTTCTTTGTCGCTTATTGATTTTAATGATGCTCAAATTGGTGGGATTGGGTCTTGGTTGATTTGGCAACAACCCGTTGCATTCATACTCTTTTTAATAGCTGGTTTTGCAGAAACAAATAGAACACCATTTGATTTATTGGAGCATGAAGCAGAGATAATTTCAGGTTATGTTACAGAATATAGTGGTCTTAGATGGGGTATGTTTTTTATAGGTGAATATACAAATATGGTAACAATATCTATAATTGCTGCTGTTGTATTTTGCGGTGGCTATAATGACATAGGATTTGTGTCAGGATGGCTTTTGTTTATACTCAAAGTTGTTTTCTTTTTCTTTTTGATGTTGTGGGTGAGAGCTGCTTGGCCTCATGTTAGACCTGATCAAATGATGTGGTTATGCTGGAAAGTATTGATGCCACTTGCTGTGGTTAATGTAGTGATAACCGGCATTATCATAATGCTATAAGGGAGGAAAATATGGCACATATCGAAGAACATAAAGAGACACAAATAGCTCAAACAGAAAAACAAAATTATGTAATGTTAAATCTCGGCAAAACTCCTGATTATGGCATGCCAGCTTTTATTCAAGTTGTGAAGAGAAGCTTGAGTTTGGAACTATTAAAAGGGCTTGGCGTAACATTTAGAGAGATGATAAATGGGCTTTTCCGTGGTAAAATGCATACAACAAAGTATCCATTTGAAAAATTACCAATCGCCCCAAGGTATAGAGCTATACATGAAATGTTAAGGCTACTTGAGAGCGGACACTATAGATGTATAGGATGTGGACTTTGTGAGAAAATTTGTATATCAAATTGTATTGCAATGGAAACAAGATATGATGAAAATCAACGAAAAGAGGTGAGTGAGTATACGATTAACTTCGGTCGTTGCATATTTTGCGGATATTGTGCCGAGGTGTGTCCAGAGCTTGCAATTGTGCATGGTGGAAGATACGAAACTGCGGGCGAACAAAGAGCAGGTTTCTCACTGTTTGAAGATATGCTAACGCCTATCGATAAACTAAAAGAACAAAAAGAGTTTGCAGGATTTGGAAGTGTTAGTCCAAATGCAGATGAAAATATCAAAAAAACACCACTTGCGTATTAGGAGTAAAGTATGTTTGAACAAATTGCATTTTATATTTTTTCAGTCCTAACGATTGGATTGTTTCTAGTTACCGTATTTAGTAAAAATGTTTTATATGCTATGACATCACTTGCTAGTGGCATGGTGCTTATTGCAGGATTCTTCTTTTTGGTAGGAGCGGATTTTCTTGGTGTTGTACAATTGATAGTATATGTAGGTGCAGTTATGGCACTTTATGCTTTTGGTATGATGTTTTTCAATGTCACAAAAGATTTAAAAGAAAAAACAACATCAAATATTTGGGTTATGATTGTCGGTGTTTCTGTAGCACTTTTAATGACTTTAATGTTTGGTGGTGTTGTAAACCCAGAAGCAATTTACGCTTCATTGCCTATCAATAGTAATATGACTAACCCACAAGCAGTAGGTATGGCACTATTTACTAAGTATTTAGTTCCATTCGAGGTTGCTGCTATTATGTTGCTTATCGCAATGATTGGTGGCATTATCTTGGCGGGTAAAAAAATGGATACTAGTTTGACCAATATAGAAGATGAAGAATTACAACGAAAGGATGTGAAATGATCGGATTAAATCATTATCTGGTTTTGGCAGGTATTCTGTTTGCCATAGGATTAATAGGAGTTCTTAGAAGAAGAAATTTGTTAATGCTATTTTTCTCAACAGAGATAATGCTAAACGCTGCAAATGTTGCTTTTGCTGCAATTTCAAATTTTTATAATGATTTATCAGGACAAATGTTTGCATTTTTTGTAATTGCAATTGCAGCTAGTGAAGTTGCAATAGGTCTTGGACTTTTGATACTTGTTTATAAAAAAGAAAATACGCTTGATCTTGATGATCTAGCATCTATGAAAGGATAATTATGGAAAGTTTAGTATATATTGCACTTTTCGCACCACTAGTAAGCTCATTGTTTGCTGGGTTATTTGCTATGACTCCAAAAAAACAGTTCGTAGGTGTAATTTCATCTTTGTTACTATTTGTCTCTTTTGCGGCATCTGCGATTTTGGCTTATCATATTGCATCTACAAATGAGGTAATTCATGTAAAGCTTATGGATTGGATTGTTGTCGGAGGTCTTAATATACCATTTGGTTTTATTGCAGATTATGTAAGTGTAACCATGATGGTAGTTGTTACTTTGGTTTCTACTGTAGTTCATATATATTCAATAGGATATATGGATCATGATAAAAGTTTCAATAGATTTTTCTCATACCTCTCGGCATTTGTGTTTTCGATGCTTGTTCTTGTGATGAGTGATAACTTCGCAGGATTATTTATTGGCTGGGAAGGCGTTGGTGTATGTTCATGGTTACTTATAGGTTTTTGGTACCACAAAGCTGATGTAACAAGAGATATCAATCCTTCTATATCTCCATCTTGGGCTGCAAATGAAGCTTTTATAATGAATAGAATAGCTGACCTTGGTATGCTTGTAGGGTTATTTATAATATATTGGAATGTTGGCTCTTTACAATATGATATTGTATTTGCTCAAATTCCTAACCTTGCACCTGCAGTTCTAACCGCAGCTGCTGCAGCACTTTTTATAGGTGCTATGGGTAAATCGGCTCAATTCCCGCTTCATACATGGCTAACAGATGCGATGGAAGGTCCTACGCCTGTTTCTGCACTAATCCATGCTGCAACAATGGTAACAGCTGGGGTATTTTTGGTAATTAGAGCAAACCCTATATTTTCTGTTACTCCTGAAGTGAGTTATATTATAGCAGCACTTGGTACCTTTGTAGCATTTTTTGCTGCATCCATGGCACTAGTAAATAGAGATTTAAAAAGAATCATTGCATTTTCAACACTATCGCAGCTTGGATATATGTTTGCAGCAGCTGGACTTGGAGCTTATTGGATAGCATTATTTCATCTCGCAGCACACGCATTTTTTAAAGCACTTCTATTTTTAGGAGCAGGTAATGTAATGCATGGTATGCATAATGAGCTTGATATCTTTAAAATGGGTGGACTTAAAAAAGCAATGAGAGGAACTTATCTATATATGGGCTTAGCTTCTCTTGCACTTGCTGGGATATTTCCACTTGCAGGTTTTTATTCCAAAGATGCCATTATAGAAACAGCATTTAATGAGGGTAATTTAATACTATTTGTAATATTGATTATTACTGCTGGGATGACAGCATTTTATAGCTTCCGTCAAGTATTTTTGACATTTCATGGTGATGAGAGATACCATGAATTTGGGATCCATCCACACGAAATGTACAAATATGTTTTGATAGCAATGTCTCCATTGGCAATTTTGGCAGTAATAGCAGGTTGGTTTAAAGGTTGGTTTAATGGATTTATCATCCATATGTTGCCAAATTATGAAATGAGTGAACATACCCATCATTTGGCTTTATACATTACATTGATAGTATCTGCTTTTGCAATTGGCGGTATAATTCTTGCTTATATAAAATACAATAAAGGTTTAGTAAGAAGTGAAAAAACAGAAGGAAGTTTTGTTTATAAACTTTTGTCAAATCAATATTACATACCTGTTATCTATGAAGCAATGATTTCAAAACCATATGCAGAATTATCTAAATTGGCATGGAAAGCAGATATGAAAATTGTCGATGCTCTTGTAGATTTAATTGCAAAAATTATATATGCAGGCGGTGACAAAACAAGAGGAATGCAGAGCGGTAACCTTTCTAATTATCTAAATTGGATGGCAGTAGGAGCTATTGCACTTCTAGTAGTGGCTATTTTGTCATTATTTGTAGCTTAAGGAGAGTAGATGAGTAGTATTTTAACTATATTAATATTTTTTCCGGCATTAGCTGGATTGCTTGGATTTGTGATAGACAAAAACAGTGCTAGAGTTTATGGTGTGGCGATAGCAGCAGTTGAGTTTATCTTGTCTTTATTTTTGTGGATGAATTTTGATGCATCTAATCCTGTATTTCAATTTGTTGAACGTTTTCCAATTGTTCAAGACTTTGGTATCAGCTACTATCTCGGTGTTGATGGAATCAGTCTCTTCTTAGTAGTAATGACTACTTTTATGACTCTTGTAGGTATGATAAGTATGACCATCAAAGATGAAATTAAAAACATGGTAATAACAATTTTGTTTTTAGAGATGACAATGGTTGGAGTGTTTTTGGCTCTTGATGCTATCTTATTTTATGTTTTTTGGGAGTTATCACTTGTGCCAATGTTATATATCATAGGAGCATGGGGCGGACCACTAAGAGTATATGCATCTATTAAGTTTTTCCTATATACATTTACAGGTTCTCTCGTAATGTTAGTAGGTATGCTTGTTGTTGCATATAATTTCTCTGTAGCAACTGGAGGAATTTGGAGTTTTGCCATAACAGATTGGTATGCACTTGGGTTTGATTTAGAATATCAATTTTGGTTATTTTTAGCATTTTTTATAGGATTTGCTATCAAAGTTCCAATGTTTCCATTTCATACATGGTTACCTTATGCACATGGTCAAGCACCAACAA
>FAXN01000035.1 GCA_001493195.1 Sulfurovum sp. enrichment culture clone C5
GTCTTAGAATAGGGCGTAGTTTAGAACATTATGGGATAAATATAGAACGCTCAGGCTGGACAGCAGGTACGCCTGTAGCACGATACCTTGAAGCTTTTAAAGTTGACCTTTTCCTGTCTGCAAATAGTGAAGATGTTCAAGATGCCATAAATGCTGGAGTTGCAGCAGCAACAATACTCCCTTTTTCAAACCAAGACAAAAATGATTCTGATATAGTCAGGATAGCATTTGATGGGGATGCTGTTCTTTTTGGAGACGAGAGCGAAAAGATATATCAGAGTGGTGGACTTGAAGCATTTTTGGATTATGAAAGAGCAAATTCTAAAAATCCTCTAAGCAAAGGGCCATTTTTTAAATTTTTAAAAGTAATATCGAGCATACAAGATAGATTTGGCATGGAGCAATCCCCCATAAGAACGGCTTTGGTAACTGCTAGAAATTTTTCTACGCATGAGAGGGTTTTACGAACTCTTGATGCATGGGGTGTAAGGGTAGATGAAGCATTTTTTCAAGGAGGAGTGCGTAAACATGAAGTCATCGCGGCTTTTGGAGCTGATATATTTTTCGATGATCAAGATGCCCACCTAGAAGACACTTCACCACTCACACCAAGTGCAAAAGTGCCGTATAGAAAATAAGCAAAAAAGGATATAGATAAATGGCAAATATAGTTTTTAATTATTTTTTATATCTTTTCGTTCCTCTTGGGATAATAAGTTTTATGGCATGGAAAATAACATCAAACAAAAAAGCTATGTATGCTTCTCTGCTAGCAATTATCACATTTTTAACTATATTATTTATTTTTATGTACATAATAGAAAAAAACAACCCAGCATCATTTTTATCATATTTTGTATATATTGCTTCAATGATTGGGGCTTTTATCGGAACTTTGATAGGATCGTTTGTGACCAAAAGATATACAAAAAATACCGATGTTTTTTTGGTAATTTTTATAATAACTTTTGGTTCGATGCTAGGAACTCTCGCAATGTCGATAGATGGAATGCTACTGCTTTTTGTTTTTGATGTTATCGAGCTGTAAAATTTATATTATTCTTTTTTATATTCAACTTTAAATATAAATAGTTATATACTTCCTCTTCAAATAGGATAAAAATGAATAACAATAAAAATATGGCAAAATATTTAGTATGGATGACTATAGCTATGCTCTTTTGGGGATTTGCATGGACAGCAGGAAAAGTCGCAGCAGAACATTCAAATGCACAAGTAGCTGCTTTTTGGCGTTATGCCATATCGTTTATCAGTATAATTCCCGTAATATGGTTTATGAAAGTACCTTTTAAAACAGATAAAATCGGTATTTTATATATGATAGGAGCAGGTGCATTGACATCGCTTTTTAACTATCTCTTTTTCGCAGGACTTTCGCATGGTCAAGCAGGATACGGCGGTACTATGGTTACATCGCTATCTCCTATCTTGACTTATTTTTTCTCCATTTTATTATTTGGTACAAAAGTCTCCAATAGACAAATAATAGCTCTCATTGTGGGCATCATAGGTGCATTGATACTTTTGCGTGTGCCATTTGATGGTTTTGCATTTTTAAATGTAGATAGTTCATATTTTCTTTGGTGTGCAGTGGTTTGGGCGTTGGTTACGATTATTTCTCAAAAAGCTGCCCCAAGAGTAAATATGATGTTTTATACATTAGTAGTTTTTGGTATCACGATGTTTATAAATATGATATTTGCTTTGCCTCATCATCCATTTGATTTTAATGCTTATGACAATACATTTTGGTTAACGATATTGTTCATAGGACTTATTCCTGGAACATTTAGTACTGCGCTGTATTTTGTTTCGGCTGGAAAAGTAGGAGCACACAGAACTGGAGTATTTATGTTTATAGTTCCAGTAGGAGCTATAATATCAAGTCAAATTGTATATAATGAAGCATTGGCATTATCTACTGTTATAGGCTGTTTACTGGCATTTGCGGCTGTATTTTTATTTAATATGAAGAAAATTTCTTGAATTTTAGGGAATAAAATAATGATTATCCAAAACAGTATAGCGACCAATCCCGATTTTAGAGGCAATAATTTTGTAGCCAGAATCGTCGAGTGGGCGGAACAATACGCGCGAGAAAATAATAAAAGCTACATTCGGATGGATACCATCGGTGAGAACAGATGGTTGATCGAGCATTATCAAAAATGCGGGTTCGAATATCTAGGGTATTTCAAGCTGGATTCTATCGAAGGATTACCTGACCATTATGCACTTGCGGATGTGTGTTTGTTTGAGAGAACATTATTTTAGGAGCTAATTTTTTATCTCCCTTACCAAACCTCTCAAAGAGGGTATGTGATGTACTCAGCTATCACCTCTATGATATATTTGCATAGTTGTACTGGTACAACCTGAAATTGTAAACAATGCAACAAAAACAAACAAAACAATATTAAGTTTTATAAAATATAGTACTTTTTTATTCTCACTTGCCATCATACTCACTCACTTCCCTTGTTGATGAAAAAATTTCTGCACAATTGCGTCACATGTAGTTTTTATTGCATCATTTTTTTGTAACTTGTTAGAGATGTCTTTGCAAGTTTGTTGCATCACATTATCTTGTAAAAGCTCCGATATAATACGCTGAACATTTGACGTAGTGTAATCAGTAGGCAAAATCTCTTTTGCAACACCTAATTTTACAGCTCTATTTGAATTATCGAATTGATCACTAGCAAAAGGACGAATGACTTGAGGCACACCACTATACAATGCTTGACTCAATGACCCGATACCATCTGGATGCACAAAAATATCTACTTTTGGCAATAATAAACTAAAAGGTACATACGAGAGATAAAGCACATTTTGAGGCAAATCACCAGGAATATGTT
>FAXN01000036.1 GCA_001493195.1 Sulfurovum sp. enrichment culture clone C5
AAAGCGGTAATAAAATGTTAAATGATGCAATTGATATATATAGTAAATATCAATTAGTAGCTTAAGGAGGTTTTTATGAATATCGGTATTTTTTATGCAAGTGCAGGTGGAGCAACAGCAAGTATTGCTGAGAGTTTAGCTGAAGAATTTGTTATAGATGAAGAAAATATGATTTTTATGGAAGATGATTATGAAGATCTAGAACAGTTTGAACCATTTGATGTTCTCTTTATTGGAAGTTCAACTTGGGGTAAAGGTGATCCACACTTTTCATGGGTTGATGCTATTTTAGAAATTGAAAATGATGCTGATTTTGAGGGTAAAAAAGTTGCCTTTTTTGGTGCGGGAGACTGTGATAAGCACAGTGAGCAATTTTGTTCAGCACTTGGTAAACTTTACAAGACATTTACAAAAGCAGGGGCTGAGCCTATAGGTTTTGTATCTAAAGATGATTATAGTTATGAGTTTTCATTGGCTCAAATTGATGATAAATTTTGTGGTTTAGCAATCGACAATCACAATGAAAAAGATAAAACACCAAAAAGAGTTAATGATTGGATAGAAAATTTAAAATTAGAATTAGGAGTTTAAAATGTATATGTTAATCGCTGTATTTAATGAGTACAACTTAAAAGCTGTTCTTGAAGATTTGTTCAAAAATAATATCGAAGGTATTACGGTAAGTGAAGTTGTTGGTAAAGGTTCATTTGGTTTAAAAGAAGCAGACAATACTATAACAGATTTGTTTGCTAAAGTGAAAATCGAGATAGTTGTATCTAATGACAAATTTTTAGAATTAGCACAAGAGTGTATTAGAGCAAATTGTCATGATTTGGGTAGAGGTGCAGGTAAAATGTGGTGGGTTCCAGTTCTTGGTGTTGAGAGAATTAGAACTGGCGAGATAGACGAGGATGCATTGACAACTCAGGTAGATAAAAAAATACCAAATGTAAATGTTGTACCAAATATGCATGCCGACACACCTTGTTCGTAGGGTTAGGAAAATAATATGAGTGCAAATAGTATAAATATTTTAGACGAATTTAATGAATTGACGGATGCTGAAGAGTATTTTGAATTTTTTGAAATAGAGTACGATGCAAGTTTGGTTAATGTTAAGAGGTTTCATATACTCAAAGAGTATGGAACTCTTATAAAAAATGGATTTGAGTATTTCAATAATGATGAAAATCGTCTTTTTGATTTTTTAAAATTTTCACTTTTGAAAGTTTATGGAGAATTTAAAAATGGATATGCACCAAGTGCTGCTCAAGTATGGGATATGTTTAAAGATGGAAAGTTGAGCGGATGTGCGAGCTGCACGCCAACGGAAGGAAATAGTTGTGGTTGTTGATCCAGATATAGTTTTACATGACAGCGTAACTGCAAAACTTTCATCAAAAGATGCCGAGCATCCAAAGTATCATATAGGTCAGAAGGTTAAACTACTCGAAGATGTGGTAAATGATGGCACTTATCCACATTCTCCTATAGGTACACTGATGATGAAAAAAGATTCTGTTGGATATATAAAAACAATGGGAGAATTTTTACAAGTTATCCGTGTGTATGAAGTGCATTTTTTTGGTGTAGACGCTCCAGTAGAAATATTGGGATGCAGGGAGCATGAGCTTGAAGCACTTGAAGAGTATGAAGATGAAATGGAGATCGAACTCTCCTATCTCAAAGCACATAGAGAGCGCATGAATAGGCAAAATTAATTTTAAAAGAGGAGGAAAAGTGGCAAAGGTTATTTTTATGCATTTCGATATGGCTAAAGATGGTATTTATGATGCCAAAATAGGCGAGCCATTGATGAGACTATTGCGTGGCAAAGATATACAAATAAGTTGCGATAATTACAAAGATTGTCTTGTTGAGGTTGTTCATATAGCAGATGAGGAACCAACTAGCTATATGGAAGATGAAGAGTTGGATATATTGGTGAATTTGGGGGCTATTACAAAAGAAGAAGCTCTTGAATGTCAACAATATACAATCAGTCCAAAAATAAGAGTTGCATCTATGATGCTGGTAAAAGGCGATGTTTTAGTCAAGCCATTCAAATTAAAATAAAGGATACAAAATGACAACAAGAGTAGAGATAGTTAATGATTTTTTGGCAATCAATGTAAAAGAGGGAGCAACAATACAAGATATTGTTGAAGCAAGTGGAAGTGCATTACCATTTGGATGTAGAGATGGAGAATGCGGAACCTGTGTTGTAGAAGTTGTTCAAGGAATGGAATTTTTAAGTCCTAAAACAGACAAAGAGGTCAAAGTTTTAAAAGAAATTTGTTCTGGTACATGTACTCCAAATTCAAGACTCTCATGTCAAATGAAGATTGCAAAACCAAACGGACTTGTTAGACTTAAGTATTAGTCTAATTTTTAATCACTCTACTTGTTCCAAATCTTTTTTGATTTGGATAGAGTATTATTATGAAAAACAGACTTTTATATAAACAAAAACAATCGCTAAATATTTCTTTGAAGCTTTGGTTACCAATACTTCAATCATCACTTCAAGAGCTTGATGATATTTTTAAAAAATATAGTCATGAAAATCCATTTTTAGAGTGCAATTGTAAAAATTACTCCTCCAGCAATGATCAAAAACAAAATTTTATTGAAAATACATTATTGTATGAAGATTCTTTGTATGATGTTCTTTTGGAGCAAATCACAGCACCACTATTCCCAACACCAAATTCACAAAAAGTTGCTCATGAGATATTGCTTGATATTGATGATAGAGGATATTTTGATGGCGATATTGACGAGATTGCAAAAAAATGTAATGTTTACAAAGAGTTTGTAGAAAATATAAGACAAAGATTTGCTTATCTAGAGCCTGCTGGCGTTGGGGCAAAAGATTTGCAAGAAGCATGCGAATTTCAACTGATACAGTTAGATCTTGATGATGAGTTAAATAAACTTGTTTCTAAAATGATAGAAAATTTTAAAACACTCGATAAGTATCATAAGCATCATCGATTCAATGAAGCTATGAATGTCATTAAAGGTTTTAGATTTTCGCCATCAGTGGATTATATGGAAGAAGAGAAAGAAATAGTTTCAGATTTTTATGTCGAGGTGGGTGATGATATCAATATCAAAATCAATAACGACAATTATCCAGATATCATAGTAAATGATCCGTTTAATTCTAAAAATGAGGAATTGCGACATCAATTAAAAGAAGCTAGAGATTTGGTTGGATTATTGGAACTTCGTAAATCTACATTATATAAACTTGTTTTGATTATTGTTGAAAAACAAATTGGATTTTTTATAGGAGGAGAACTTAAACCTCTCATAATGAAAACAGTTGCAGATGAGCTTGGTTTTGAAGAATCAACAATCTCAAGAGCAGTTTCAAATAAATATATAGATTGTTCTCGTGGAACTTTTGCTTTGAAACATTTTTTTACAAACGCAGTTTCAAAAAATCTATCATCTTCTGAAATAAAGAATTTTTTAAAACAGCTCATCGAGAATGAATCACATGATACTCCACTTAATGATGATGAGATTTTGGAAAAAATAGAAACTCGTTTTAGCGTAAAAATGGTCAGAAGAACTATAACAAAATATAGAAAACTCTTAAATTTACCATCTTCAAAAGAGAGAAAAAAACTTTATAAAATGGATATAGAATGGACAATCTAACTAAATTAGAAAAAAAGGTAACTATTTTTTTACAAAAATATGCAAAAAATGATATATCAAAAAATGAAATTGCTCCACATTTAGCTCGTGTATCACTAATGATGAATCATCTATATCAGGATTTGGGTTTTGATAATAGAGCTCAAATGAATAATTTTATGCAAGAACATTTCCCAAAACTTACACTCATAAAACCAAAAGATAAATTATGGAAAAAGTTTATATATGACTCTATAGATGAAGTCGCCCCTGCTTGTGAGTTTTGCCCTGATCAAGACAGCTGTTTTTCTTGTAAAATTTAAAATAATAAAAAATATTTTTCTTCTTTTTCTTTCTACGGAACACTAAATGCATTATAGTTTTCGTAAATAAATCAAAGGAGAAAAATATGGCAGAATTAAGACAAATTGCTTTTTATGGTAAAGGTGGGATTGGGAAATCTACAACCTCACAAAATACATTGGCTGCTATGTGCCATTATTATGGTAAAAAAATACTAATCGTAGGATGTGATCCAAAAGCGGATTCTACAAGATTGATTTTGCATGAAAAAGCACAATCAACAATTATGCAACTTGCAAGCGAGGCTGGTACAGTTGAAGATTTGGAACTAGAAGATGTATGTAAACCAGGTGCTGGTGAGTTTCACCCAGACAATACTGATATAACTGAAGGGTATATCAATTGTACAGAGTCAGGCGGACCAGAGCCAGGAGTAGGTTGTGCGGGTCGTGGTGTTATCACAGCGATCAACTTTCTAGAAGAAGAGGGTGCGTATGATGATGATTTAGACTTCGTATCTTATGATGTTCTTGGAGACGTTGTTTGTGGTGGATTTGCTATGCCTATCCGTGAGGGTAAAGCTCAAGAAATTTACATAGTAATGAGTGGAGAAATGATGGCGATGTATGCTGCTAACAACATTTCTAAAGGTATTTTAAAATATGCAAATACTGGCGGAGTACGTCTAGCTGGTCTTATCTGTAATGCTCGTATGACAGACAAAGAGTATGATCTTGCTAAACACTTAGCAATGCAAATTGGAACTCAAATGATTCACTTTGTACCTCGTTCAAACCATGTTCAAAGAGCTGAGCTTAGAAGAATGACAGTTGTTGAATTTGCACCAAGTAGTGATCAAGCTTTTGAATATAGAGAATTGGCAAGAAAAATAATAAACAATGACCTTAAAGTAATTCCAAAACCGTTGGAAATGGATGATCTTGAAGCATTGTTAATGGAATTTGGTCTTGAAGAAGAAGTTGAAGAAGAAGCAATAGGTAAAAAAGCTGAAGAGGCTTAATATTAACAGAACGCTTGATGAGCAAAGCCCACCAAGCTACGTTAACACTAGGTTCTCTTCAGCAGAGGGCTCATGCGACTAGTCGCATTTTTTTAAAACATAAATGTAAAAGGAGAATAAAATGTTTGTATGTGGTTACCACTTCCCAGCGAGTGAAGGAAATGATGTAAGTTTTGATAAGGTAATAGAAAAAGTTAAAGATGGTGTTAATCCAGCAGGAAAAACTGTAACTTTAACAAGTGAAACTAGGGAAGGCGTTAAATTAGAAGAGTTATCTGTTCCAGAAGGCACATTTGCTCATGTTGCATTTGTTGACTATTATGAGAGTTCAGATGTTCCAGGTGATTTTAAAATGATTTATTATACTAACAAATATCAAATTAGTGAAATTTCAAAATCAGTAGATGGTGCAGTTACAAAAGATTTATGCAGAAAATTAGACGATATGAATCTATATAGAGTAAAAGTATCTTAATACTTTTACTTTTACAAAAGGAGAAAAAATGGTAGCAGGAACATTAGAAGACCTACAAAAAGAAGCAATCGAAGAGATATTGAAAGTATATCCCGAAAAAGCTAGACAAAATAGAGAAAAACATCTAGGGGTGGATTCTCCAGAAGGTGTAAAGGGAGCTTGCGATAAAACAAAAAGCAACAAACAAACTGTTCCAGGCGTAATGAGCCAAAGAGGATGTGCATACGCTGGAAGTAAAGGTGTTGTTTGGGGACCAGTAAAAGATATGATTCATATCAGTCATGGACCAATCGGTTGCGGTCAATATAGTAGAGCAGGAAGAAGAAATTATTATATTGGTACAACAGGTATAGATACTTTTGTTACAATGAATTTCAGTACAGATTTCAGTGAAAAAGATATCGTTTTTGGTGGAGATAAGAAGTTAAAAAAAGCTCTTGAAGAGATTGATGAACTTTTTCCATTAAATAATGGTATATCTATCCAGTCTGAGTGTCCAATCGGGCTTATCGGAGATGATATTCACGCTGTTGCCAAAAAACATAAAAACGAAAGTTCAAAACCAACCATTGCGGTATCTTGTGAAGGTTTTCGTGGTGTTTCTCAGAGTTTGGGTCACCATATAGCAAATGATATGATTAGAGATGAAATTATGCCAGATGCAAGTGCAAGAAAAGATTTTGAATCTACACCTTATGATGTTGCTATTATTGGTGATTATAATATAGGTGGAGATGCATGGAGTTCAAGAATACTTCTTGAAGAGATGGGGCTAAGAGTCATTGCACAATGGAGCGGAGATGCAACATATAAAGAGTTAGCTATCGCACCAAAAGCAAAATTGAATCTACTACATTGTTATAGAAGTATGAACTACATCAGCAGACATATGGAACAAGAGTTTGGGATTCCTTGGATCGAATACAACTTTTTTGGACCAAGTAAAACAACAGAAAGTCTAAGAAGAATTGCAGCATGTTTTGATGATACTATAAAAGCAAAAACAGAAGCTGTTATAGAAAAATATACAAAAATGACAGATGCTGTAGTAGCAAAATATAGACCTAAATTAGAAGGTAAAAAAGTTATGTTGTATGTTGGAGGTCTAAGACCAAGACATGTAATTGGCGCCTATGAAGATTTGGGAATGGAAGTAGTTGGAACTGGATATGAGTTCGGACACGGAGATGACTACAAAAGAACAAAAGAAGAAATTTCAAGAAGCACACTTATTTATGATGATGTAAATGAGTACGAATTAGAGCAATTCGTGAAAATGCTAAAACCAGATCTTGTCGCATCTGGAGTAAAAGAGAAATATGTATTCCAAAAAATGGGATTACCATTTAGACAAATGCACTCTTGGGATTATAGTGGACCATATCATGGATATGATGCTTTTGCAATATTTGCCAAAGACATGGATTTAGCATTAAATTCACCAGTATGGACTCACACTAAAGCACCATGGGCTAAAACAGAGATAGGAGCATAACATGCAAGACGTAGAAAACATTGTAAATGGTCAAAAACTATTTTTAAAACCAGAATACAAAGAAGTATTAAACAATAAAAAAGAGTTTGAAGGCAATATGGGTTCAGTAAACCCTGCAAAAGTTGATGAGATTGCCGAGTGGACAAAATCTTGGGAGTATAGAGAGAAAAATCTATCTCGTGAGGCGATTACCGTAAATCCTGCAAAAGCATGTCAACCTTTGGGTGCAATTATGGCTGGACTTGGTTTTGAAGATACTATGCCATATGTTCATGGAAGCCATGGGTGTGTTGCGTATTTTAGAAGTTATTTTACAAGACACTTCAAAGAACCAACTCCTTGTGTTAGTGACTCTATGAGTGAAAGTGCAGCTGTATTTGGTGGTTTGTCAAATATGAAAGATGGACTTAGAAACTGTAATGCTATGTATAAACCAAAAATGATAGCGGTAAGTACAACTTGTATGGCAGAAGTTATCGGTGACGACTTGAACGCATTCGTAATTGGTGCCAAAGAAGATGCCGAGGGCGAACTTGACAATACACTAATTACACATGCACATACACCATCTTTTGTTGGTAGCCATATCACTGGATATGACAATATGATGAAATCGATTTTAGAGCAACTTAGCCCTGAAAAAAGTGAACAAGTTTTAGATGAAGAGAGAATTAATATAATTCCTGGATTTGAACCATATCTTGGAAGTTTAGCAGAGATAAAAGAGATATCAAAACTCTTTAGTGATAAAATTGTTATGATTGGTGATCATGAAGAGCAATGGAACACTGGAGCTGGAGAATATAAACTTTATGCTGGTGGCACAAAACTAGATGATGCTAAAACTGCTATAAATGCAAAAGCAACTATCAGTTTACAAAAATATTCAACAACTCAAACAGCAAAAACAATTAAAGTAAAATGGAAACAAGAGTATGCAGCTTGTAATCCAATTGGTTTGGCTGGAACAGATGAATTTATTATGAAACTCTCAGAACTTACTGGTAAAGACGTTCCAGAAGAAATAAGTGTTCAAAGAGCCCAATTAGTTGATGCTATGCAAGATAGCTATCCTTATATGCATGGTAAAAAGTTTGCAATCTATGGAGATCCAGATTTCTTACTAGGCTTGGTTTCATTTATAGTAGAAATGGGCGGTATTCCAACTCATGTTCTATGTCATAATGCACCGAAAAAAGGCTGGGAAGATGATATGAAAAAAATCATATCTAAATCTTCTTGGGCAAGTGAGTGTCAAATATGGGCAGGTAAAGATTTATGGCATCTAAGAAGCCTTCTTTTTACAGAGCCAGTTGATTTCTTGATAGGAAATGTATATGGTAAAGAGCTTTATAGAGATACTGGCATTCCACTAATTAGAATTGGATTCCCAATCTTCGATAGACATCATTTACATAGATACTCTATCAGTGGATACAAAGGGGCATTAAACCTTTTGACATGGATAACCAATGCGATTCTTGATCAACTTGATGAAGAGACGAAAGAAATTGGAAAAACTGACTACTTCTTTGATTGTGTAAGATAAGTTTTATAGTCTAGATGTGCAACCCACTCTAGGCTATTTTTTAACAATACTATATATTTTTTGAACTCCCAGAAATAAAATCATACCAGCAACACTAACAAGTATAATTGTAGCTCCAGTCGTAAAATTGTAATAATAAGACACAACTAGACCAGTAATTGTAAAAAGCGTAGAAATTAATCCAGAAGCGATCATCATCCAAATTAGACTATTAGATATTTTTTCTGCTATAAAAACAGGAATAGTAAGCATAGCAATAACTAAAATAAGACCAACAACTTTCATTGTTATGACTATACCAATTGATGAAATAACAAGTATCAAAGTATAAAAGAGTCCTACATTTATACCTCTAATGTGTGCGTATTGACTATCATAAGATACAGCAAGTATATTTCTATATCCAAAAACAATAAAAACTAAAATTACAATCAATATGCTAAACATAGTGTAGATATCACCAGTTTCAACCGCTAGTATAGAGCCAAATAGATAACTCATCAAATCAACATTATAACCAGGAGTTAAGTCTATTAGTATAACCCCTATTGCCATACCAGTTGCCCAGATTAAACCTATAAATGTATCAACCCTATCTTTGTATTTTAGTGCCAAAAATGACATTAAAATGGAGGCAATTATGGCAAATATTGAAGCACCTAAAAATATTGGTAATCCTAAAAATATCGCAAATCCTATTCCGCCATAAGATGTATGAGCTATCCCACCAGCTAAAAATACCATGCGATTTACTACTATAAGAGAGCCAATAATGCCAGATATAAGACTTACTATTATTCCTGCAATTAGAGCATTTTGCATAAAATCAGTTGTAAAAATTTCAAACATTTTTATTCCTAAACATTTGCATCAATTCAACTTCACAAAAGTGACCATTTTGAGGTGTCGTAGAAAATCTACTTATATTATTGTGTAGTGTTAAAAATTTATTTATATAAGCAACTTTATTTGCATAATTTAGTGTTACAGATATGTCATGACTGACTACAATTATTGTCATTAGTTTATTTAAATCTTTCAATAGTTCATATATTTTTCTTTGCCCATCCACATCAATACTAGCAGTTGGCTCATCTAATAGCAAAAGAGTAGGGTGGTTGCATAATGCTCTTGCTATCATGACTCTTTGTCTTTGCCCACCAGAAAGAGAGCCTATTTTGGCATTTGCAAATTGCTCCATTCCCACTTGTGTTAATGCACCCAATGCACAAGCTTTTTCTGCATCTGAATATCCAAACAGTGGTTTTTTGTCGCTAATATGTCCCATGAGAACAACTTCTATAACTTTTATAGGAAAAGAGGTATTTATATTTGTATTTTGAGGAACATAACCAATGTTTGATAATTGCTTTGATGGGTCTTGATTATTTATAGTTATTTTACCATTTTTTGTTTCCAAGATGCCCAATATAAGGTTAAGCAGTGTAGATTTACCACCGCCATTTGGACCGATTATGGCTAAAAAATCTTTTTCATCTAAAGATAGATTTATATTTTCTAATACATTTGTGCCATCATAGTCAAAAGTTAAGTTATCTATCTCTAATATTTTTTTACTCATTTATAATGTGATACGACCTTTGCAAAACTTATCATAAAATCATGCCAATTATATCCAAGATTTGATATTTTTACTACAGGAATACCGAGCGTTTTTGATATCTGTGATGCACTTTTTGCCGAAAATTCAGGTGCAACAAATATAGCTTTGATATGCTCTTTTTTTGCTTTTGAGATTAATATAGCCAAATCTTTTGCTTTTGGTTCTTTTCCTTCTAGCTCTATCGGTAACTGGATCAAACCATACTCTTTTGCAAAATACCCCCAAGATGGATGGAAAATCATAAACTTACTACCCTTTGGTGTATTTTTCAGAATAGCTTTAATTTGTAAATCAGTTTGTTTTAAAGAGCCTACAAGTTTGATGTAATTTTTAGTATATACTATTTTATTTGAAGGGTCAAGTTTTATAAGAGCATTTTTGATATTTGTAGCCATTATAATCATATTTTTAGGAGTTGTCCATACGTGTGGATCTAGAGTTTCATGTTCATGATCTTCGTGATGCTCTTCATGTTCATCTTCATCATGATGATGAGCTGCCATTTCTATTTTTTTTATACCATATACACTATCTATGATTATCATTTTCTTATTTTGTGACTTAAATCTATTTAGCCAAGCTTCTTCAAATTCTACTCCAACAGTAAAATATGCTTTTGCTTTAGAGATAGATAGCATTTGCAATGGTTTTGGCTCATAAGAGTGCGGACTTGCGCCAGCTGGTATCATGGCAATAACATTTACCTTGTCGCCACC
>FAXN01000037.1 GCA_001493195.1 Sulfurovum sp. enrichment culture clone C5
TTCAAGTAATTTGTTGACAAATTCATCAAAAGAGGGAAGATTTGGCTCTTTGTTTCTTTGTTTTTCTCCCCACATAGGTTCTGGAAAATGACTATCATTTTCAAACCTAGCCATTATGTGCCAATGCACATGTGGTAAATAATTTCCAAATGACGCTATGTTAATTTTTTTTGGATTATAATATTCTATCATTAGTTTTTCTATAATATCAAGTGTTTCATATATCTCATATCTTATCTCTCTTGGCACTTCACTCATCTCTTCATATGGGTATTTAGTAAATATTTTAAGCCATGGGATAGTGCTTTCTTCCACATCTATATATATATTGTTATTTTTCCAAATTGTATTCATCCCCTGAACCTTTTAATATTGCTAATCCCTAGTTTAAAGATAGCCGATGCTTTTGTATTTTTTGATTTAAGTGGATACACAACAACATCTGCATTTTCTTTGGCAAATTCTTCATTGTAGATGTCCCCACTTAAATTCGCAGAAGTAGTATATGCCCATTTTAGCCTATCCAAAAGCATAGAGTGATGTTTTTCATTTATTACTCTAAAAGATTCATTTTTAACGATAAATGTTGTTTTGATGGATCTTCTAACCATTTTTTTATAATTACAAGGAACTCTTGTAATTTTTTTTAGAGTATCAAAAGAGTTCATGGCAGTTATAAATTTTTTATCTTTTGGTCTTTTTTTGATATCATTTAACCTATCTCTATTTTGAGAGATAAAGCCTATGGTCGTATCAGTAGAAGTTAAAAAAACTTTATCTTTTAGCATATTTGCCCACTTTTTATAATAACCAATTATATCATAAATATAATGATATATTATATTGATTTTGCCAATCCTCATTTTGTTTTTAAAGCATATAAAATTTTTTGAAATACTTTTATTGTCAAGAAAGAAATTATCAATGGAATCCAAACCCATATAATTTCACTTTTTAGTACCATCAAACCTCTTTCGCTAAAAAAAGCCCCAACTCCTATCGGGGATACTTTTATGGGGGTAAAAGAGTAAAAATAACGTGCATTATCAAAAGGAGAAAATAGTGCGATTCCTAATCCTCCGGATGTAAGTGTATCGAGCAATCCATGAGAGGCTGTAAGAATAAAAAAATATATGATTAATCCGTATTTTGCAAATGAATTTATTTTTACATTTCTAAAAAATAAAAATACAATCAAAATAGCAAATATAAATGCAAAAACTAAAGAGTGGAAAAATCCTCTATGACCAAAAAAATCCTCATAAGAAATTCCAAGTTTAAAAGCTACAACGTCAAAATCAGGAATGATAGTGCAAAAAATTGAAAAGAACCAAAATTTTATTTTATTTGTTTTTGTTTCAAACAATGATGCCCAAAATATTCCTACAACTGAGTGAGTTATAATGCTTGGCAATCCATTCCTTTATAAGAAATATTTTTTTATGAGAGCATCAAGATAAATAATCTTGCAATGCCTTTGGTTCAAGCGAATTACCACTTATTTGGAGCTCTTTTATAGCCAATGCTGTGGCACGAGCTGCGGCAACTGTTGTGAAATATGCAATATTTCCAGTCAATACTGATTGGCGAATTATCTTTGCATCATCTTTGCTTGATTTATTGTCACTTGTATTGATAGCAAGTGAAATATCTCCATTTTTTATCATATCATCGATATTCGGTCTGCCTTCTGATACTTTGAGTACTTTTGTTGAAATTATCCCAGCTTCTATTAATGCTTTATGAGTTCCAGAAGTTGCAACTATCTCAAATCCAAGATTTGTAAACACTTCTCCTATTTCGCCTGCAAAACATTTATCATTTTCGGTTAAAGATAAAAATAATTTACCGCTCAATGGTATATTGTTTTTACTTGCAAATTGACTCTTTGCAAAACTCATACCAAAGTTATCACTTATACCCATAACTTCACCTGTTGATTTCATTTCAGGGCCCAAGATAAGATCAGATCCTGGAAGCTTATTGAATGGGAAAACAGCCTCTTTTACAGCTATATGGTTTTTAAGATTTGGTTCCATTATCTCTTT
The DNA here is from genome assembly GCA_001493195.1 of Sulfurovum sp. enrichment culture clone C5. Taxonomy (GTDB): domain Bacteria; phylum Campylobacterota; class Campylobacteria; order Campylobacterales; family Sulfurovaceae; genus BN30871. The sequence goes on from FAXN01000037.1 coordinate 2,049, forward strand.
GTCGAAATTAACAACATTAAATGTGTCATAATATTTTAATGCTTCTCTCAAATCGCCTTGTATCATAACCCTTGTAGCTACTTTTGCC
>FAXN01000038.1 GCA_001493195.1 Sulfurovum sp. enrichment culture clone C5
GGCCGAAGTACCACTTGTTGTTGTAAATGTTATGAGAGGTGGTCCAAGTACAGGTCTTCCTACTAGGGTTTCTCAAGGTGATATTGCTCAAGCAAAAAATCCATCACATGGTGATTATAAATCAATTACTCTTTGTGCTGGAAACCTAGCAGAGTGTTATACTGAAACTGTAAGAGCATTTAATTTAGCGGATAGATTTATGCAGCCTGTAATTGTACTTTTAGATGAGACCATAGGTCATATGCATGGTAAAGCTATGATACCAACAGCCCAAGAAGTACAAGCTGGCATTAAACCAAGAAAAGAATTTACTGGTGATCCAAGTGAATATCAACCTTATGGAGTAGCTCAAGATGAGCCAGCAGTGCTTAATCCTATGTTTAAAGGTTATAAATATCACTTTACTGGACTACATCATAATGCTACAGGTTTTCCAACTGAAGAGATTGAAACTTGCAGAAAACTAATTGAGAGACTTTTCAATAAAGTAGAAGCACATGAAGATGAGCTAGAATCTTATGAAGAATATATGCTTGAAGATGCAGAATTTTTACTTATAGCTTATGGGTCTGTTTCCCTTGCAGCAAAAGAAGCTATAAAACATCTTAGAGCAGCTGGTATAAAAGCTGGTCTATTTAGACCTATTACTATTTGGCCAAGTCCAGCAAAAAGAATCAAATATTGGACAGATAAAATCCAAAAAGTGCTTATTGTAGAATTAAATATTGGTCAGTATAGAGATGAAATTCAAAGAGCTTCTGGAAGACTTGATATAGAAGGACTATTTAAAGTTAATGGTAGACCAATATCTCCTTATGAGATAGTAGAAAAAGCAAAAGGAATGTAAATGGCATTTAATTATGATAATTATTTAAGAGTTGATAAAATGCCAACACTATGGTGTTGGGGATGCGGAGATGGTGTTATACTAAAAGCTTATATTCGTGCTATTGACTCGCTTGGATGGAATAAAAATGACATTTGTTTAGTTTCAGGAATTGGGTGTAGTGGAAGATTTTCATCTTATGTTGATTGTAACACAGTACATACAACTCACGGTAGAACAATTGCATTTGCAACTGGTATCAAATTGGCAAATCCAGATAAACACGTAGTATGTGTAGCAGGTGATGGCGATGCTTTGGCTATCGGCGGAAATCATACAATTCATGGTTGTAGAAGAAATATAGATATAACTCTTATTTTGATTAACAACTTTATCTATGGATTGACAAATTCTCAAACAAGTCCAACAACTCCACAAGGTTTCTGGACTGTTAGCCAACAAGCTGGTAATATAGATCCAACTTTTAATGCTTGTAAACTTGCGATTGCAGCTGGTGCATCTTTTGTTGGCAGAGAAAAAGTTAGTGAGCCTAAAAAAGTAGAAAAACTAATGGCAAAAGGTTTAGCGCATAAAGGTTTTAGTTTTGTAGAAATTTTATCTAACTGTCACATCAATCTTGGTAGAAAAAACAAAATGAACTCAGCAATGGAAAACCTAGACTGGATAGATAGTATCACTGTATCTAAAACGAAATATGACAATATGAGCGAAGAAGAGAGAAAAAATCTACTTCCAACTGGAGTATTACATGAAGATGAAAACGCTAAAGAGTATTGTGAAATGTATGAACAAGTAAAACTTGTGCATCAAGGTAAACGCAAAACAATCACACAAGATGATTTTGCTAAAAAGATTTAAGGAGTAACACGATGGCTAGAACAGTAATGAGATTTACAGGTGTTGGTGGGCAGGGTGTTCTTCTTGCAGGTGAAATTTTTGCAGAAGCAAAAATAAAAGCTGGTGGATTTGGGCAAAAAACAGCTACATATACGTCACAAGTTAGAGGCGGTCCAACTGTTGTTGATATTATTTTGGACGATGAAGAGATATTTTATCCTTATGCAAATGATGGAGAGATAGACTTTATGCTTTCAGTGGCACAAGTTAGTTTTAATTCATTCAAAGGTGGTGTGAGCGAAGGTGGTACAATAGTAATTGAGCCAAATTTGGTGCACCCAACAGAAGAAGATAGAAAAAAATGGAATATCGTTGAAATTCCTATCATTACTATCGCAAAAGAAGAAGTTGGCAATGTTATAACACAATCTGTTGTAGCACTTGCTATAGCAAATACTTTTATGAATGCTATTGATAAAAAAACATTATTGGATACAATGTTAAGTAAAGTACCAGCAAAAGTACATGAACTTAATCTCAAAGCTTTTGATCTTGGCGAAAAATACGCAAAAGAAGCAATGGCTAAATAATTTTTACAGTCCAAGCGGACTGTAAAATTTTCAAGAAGCCCTTGAGTATTTAGCTAAATTTTTTAGTTGAAAATACCAATCATCATCTTCTTGAATTTCACAAACATCTATCTTTTTTAAACAAATTTCAAGCTCATTTCCGTCAAAACTAGTATATTCTATAAAATGTATAGGAATATCTAAGCTGTTTTCACAATATTCAAGCTGATAAAATTCATAATCAAAATCTTCAATGCTTGATATATCTAAGTTATCAGTCGATATAAGAAAATAATCTTCTAATGCAAGATTTTTATTTTGCTTTTTCATTGCAATTATTCCTTTGCACACACTCTGAACAAATTTTTTGCTGCAAATCAACATTGTTATTTATAAGTCTCAAAACTTCACATTTAACAGAATCTATATTTCTAGTGCTGTATGCTACACAAACCCCTCTGTTTTTTGCCTCTTGCTTGTAGTGCAACATTGCATTATGGTTAAGAAAATTTGTAAGCATTAATACCAAATCAATCTTATTTGGTATTTGTTTTGACTTTTTGCTACCATTTTTTAAATTTCTTCCAGTCCAGTGAGTAACACTGGTTATACCCATATCGTACAATATATTTAAAATAGGATTTATTTTATCCCCACCTAATACTAAAACTGACATCATCTCTCCTTTAGTTGATAATAGTTATCAAAATAATATCATTAGAAAACTTAATTTACTATTAAATTGATAATCATTTTCAAATAAATAATGAATTAGTGATATTTTTAAAAATTGCGGTATAATTCCACAGGTGCGATAGGTAGTTGCTGGTGAATTTTTTCACGAGAGGAAAGTCCGAGCTACACTAGAGACAAGACTCCACCTAACGGGTGGCCAGAGTAATCTGAGGGCAAGTGCAACAGAGAGAAGACTACCGCTTCGGCGGTAAAAGGTGAAAGGGTGGGGTAAGAGCCCACCAGTAGCTGTGGTAACATGGCTAGCTAGGTAAACCCTGTTTGTAGCAAGAAGTACATGGTAAAAGTCTCTAAACTTGGCAGTAATGCCAAAATAGTACTTCGCTTGAGCTTTGTAGTAATACATAGCCTAGATAAATAACTACCCACGACAGAACTCGGCTTATAGTCGCACCTGCTATATAATCATAACTTACTATATACTACTTTATACCTATAAAATAGGGATTAAAAAACAATTTTTGATAATTTATATTTTATATAAAATACTATACAATACTATACAATAATATATTAAGGTGTACTCAAAAGTGTACCTATTTTTGTATTTTCAAAAAGAAGTACACTTATGTTTTATAAATATATTAAGCATTAGGAGTAATAATGCAATTAGTAAAATCATATAACGATGATAACGCAGTTAAGGTTATAGCATTTGCTGTAAACTTTATGCCTTTGTCTGTAGAAGAAATGGTAAAATTGATTTCAAAATTGGATACTCAGAATAATATTGAGTATTTTGATAAAGAATTTAATATCAAAAAACCAACGCAAGAAGTAACAATGACAATTCATGCGGATGGTACGCAACAGCATGAATTGTCTATTGGTGGAATTATGTACGAAAAAACCAATGATACCGATATGCTAATTTGGAATTTAACAATTAATAAGAATTCTATTATTGTATCATGTAGAGAATATACGAGATGGGATGCTATTTCCGCTAAAGCAATAGAATTTATTTCTAAAGTGATGGATAATATAGTAAATATGAAAATTACTCATATCACACTTGAATATATTGATGAGTTTGAAATTATTAATCACAATGGAAAGTGGAAAGAAGAATTATTCAAGACGAATTGTGATTATAATTTATCTCATATCTATAAACTGGATGATTTTTGGCATATAAATCATGGATATTTTTTTGATCATAAAAATTTAAAATTTAAACTTCTTGATACTTTAAATATTAATTATTTTGCAGATGAAAATGATAATTTAAAACATAAGGTTAATGTGATAACACAACATATGCTTACGCAGATTAATGAATCATACGATAAATCCAATATCAAAAAATATTTTGATATTATTCATCAACATAGTAAAGAAATTTTTGAGGCAATAATTAATGATAATATTCTAAAAACATTTAATAGAGGATGATTATGAAACCCATGACCACTAACTCATTAATTGCAGTATTTTTAATTGCATCAAGTACTGATACTACTATCGCTAGTTCTATTATAAACATAAATAATAATCAAATAGCAACACAAGTAAGTAGTAAACAAAATAATAACTTTGGTATTAAATATGATAATATATATAAAAAACTTGATTCATATAGCCGTCTAGAAGCAAACTGGGATGGATATGGAGCAGTTAAGCCAAGCGGAGATATTATTGAAACAACAAAAAGTTTTTTAGATATTTTAAAAGAAAACAAAATAATTAATCCGAAAATTATGATAGCACATGATGGGACATTAAGTTTGTTTTGGAAGAATAAAAACAATTACCTTGAGATAGATTTTGATAGCAACAATCATCTATCTTTTTTTTATGAAATTGATAGAAAAGTTTATGGAGAGGATGACATATCTATTAATAAAGATATACCAAAACAAATTTATGATGCATTGAATATTCTAAGAAATGAGAATAATACCAGTAATAATATGATACTTGATAAAAAAAATCAAACTACTTCAAGCTCTTATTCAAAGACAGCATAAATAAAATAATATGATATATGATGAACTTTTAAAGCTTGAAACATCTAAGCAGAGTCCACATTCTCCTGGCATAATACAAAATAATGAATTAGTAGCACGATTGCTTGTTCCAGAATATATTGATGACGATGGGCAAGTGCTTGCTTCTGCTTTTTCTCATTCTGATATTTCTGTTTTGAGATGCATTTATGATTTTGAATCAAATAAGAATTTAACAATAAAACAATTGTTAAGTAACCCAAAAAATATTTACAAAGGATATATAACTGCAAAGATATGTAGCTTGAGAAATATTACATATGAAAATTTATCAAGTAGGTTGTGTTATGTAATTGATTCTGCAACAAAAGATAAAATTGGGCATGCAGATATAAAAAAAATTACCAAAAGAATCTTAAATAATACAAATATTGTATTATCAGAAAAAAGATTAAAAAAGTTTATAGAATCAAAAATTTTAGATGTGTTTGACAAAGAAATTAAACAATAATTTTCTAAAATTAGTTTGAGTTTTAAAAAGTTAATAAAATTGGTAGCTTTTTATGGCTTATGGTAGCACTATATTTTTTATTCCCTTTAGCGTATTTATAAAGCTATAGGTGTACTCAAAAGTATACCTATTTCTATATCGTGCCCTAAGAATAGGCAGGTGTGGATAATTTATAGTCGCACCTTTCTTCAAAATTTTCAATAATTATTATTACATCTACATTGTACTACAATCTTTAAATCGTTTTTTAACTAAAATTAATTATCTTGACACTTTATATTTTACATAGTATAATACATAAAATTATATGGATATTAAGGAGACTCAGAATGGTTGCATATAAAAAAGATGAGATAGTATCTGCTAGTGATATGGCTAGGACATTCGCTACTGTTCTTAATAGTATTGTTAAATGCAGTAAAGATAAAATTGCTATTTCAAAAAACAATAAGTTAGAAGCTGTAATGATAAATATAGATGAGTATGAAAGACTAAAAGAAGCTGAAGAATTTTTAGAGCATCAAGAAATATACAACTTAGTCAAACAAAGAAGTACAGGAAGTCAAATATCTCACAAAGATATGCTTAAAAAGCTTGGTATTAGTCAAAATGATTTAATGGATTAATATGTATGATATTGTATATCATCAAGATGTAGAAAGTGATTTAAAACAACTTGGACATAGAACTCTTTTATTGGTATTGAAAAAGATAGAAAAAATTGCCAAAGAGCCATATATTGGTATAGATTTGGGCAATAAGGCAAACTTAAACCTCTCTGGATATAAGAAAATTTATGTTGATAATAAAAAAATTAGAATCGTCTATAAAATCATAGAAGATAAGATTGAGATTTATATAGTAGCTGTTGGTAAAAGAGATGATATGAATGTTTATAAAAAAGCAAATGATAGAATATGATATATACAACCTGTGCTTTAGATTGTTATGATGGTTGCAGTATAGTTTATGACAATGATAAAATAAGCGGGGACAAATTGCATCCTGTTACGCAAGGGGCTCTTTGTGCAAATGTAAATAAAAATATATTCAAAGAACCACGCATAACAACACCTATGATAAATGGTAAAGCTATAAGCATGGACGAAGCTTTGGAGTATATTGCTAGTGTGGTGGATGACAAAACTTTACTCTGGAGAGGAAGTGGAAATGTTGCTGTTATGCAAGAGGTCACAAACCTGCTAATGGGTAAAATTGATGGAACTATCACAAAAGGCTCTTTGTGTGATGGCGCTGGAGAAGCTGGGATAATAGAGGGTAGAGGGGTAAATCTAACTTTGCCATTGGAGCAAATAGCAAAAAGTGAAGTTGTAGTCATTTGGGGCAGGGATGTAACTGTAACAAATAGACACATATTACCATTTATAAAAGATAAAAAAATAATCGTCATAGACCCTATAAAAACAAAAATAGCCAAAAGTGCCCATTTGCATATACAGCTAGCTCCTAGAAGCGATTTATATCTAGCGGTTTTATTAGCTAGATTTATCTTTATGGAAGAGTTGCACGATAAAAAGTGGCTTGATAAATTTGCAAGTGACTATGAAGAGTATTATGATTTTGTTCGTACATTTCGCATAAAAGCACTGTTGGCTCTCATAGATACAAACTTGGATACTATAGGCGATATGCTATCATTGATAGAAGGTAAAAAAGTAGTATTTTTAGTTGGTGCTGGAGTGCAAAAGTATAGTATAGGAAATGAAGTTTTAAGAGCCATAGATGCCGTTGCTGTACTTCTTGGGCTTTTTGGCAAAGAGGGATGTGGAGTTAGCTATCTTGGTGATTCTAAACTTGGATTTAAGAATCCATTTGTTACAGAAATCAAAAAAGTATCAAAAGTAGATACTCCTTTTGATGAGTTTGACTCAGTTATCATACAAGGTGGCAATCCATGCGAATCTATGCCAAATACAAATGAAGTTATAAATAGACTTGAAAATGTAAAAAATGTGATATATTTTGGGCTATATGAAAATGAAACTTCAAGAAGAGCAAATGTAGTTATACCTGCAAAAAACTTTTTTGAAAAAAATGATGTTAGACTAAGTTATGGGCATAGCTATGTATCAAAAATCAACAAAATAAAAGAGTGTGATTTTGGCATCAGTGAATATGATTTTGTAAGAGAAATATTTAAAATAAAAAGCTTTGGTGGGCTTGAGAGTGAAGAGTATTACCTAAACTATTGGTTGGACCAATGCGATAAAATGGGTAATATTTTCATATCAAAAGCATATAGAGAGCTTCCATATGAGAATGGTTTTGGCAAAGATGAAGATGAAGAGTTCGTCTTTTTGGATGACCATGATGATGATTTTATTGAGAGAAAAAAACTCAAACGACCAAGAGGATATAAAAATATTTTAGATAAAGAGAACTCTTTTTGGTTGGTGAATAGCAAATCAAATGATTCATTAAACACACAATTTGAAAAGAGCAATAGGGTTATATTGCATCCTGACTTGGGATTTTGTGATGATGAAGAGGTGATGGTTTCTTCGGAGTTTGGAGAGATAAGATTGAGGATAAAAAACTCTGTAGATATAAGGATAGATTGTGTGAAAATCACAGCAAATACGATAGGTATAAACAAGCTTACTCCATCTATCATATCAAATGAGGGGCATAATGCTTGTTATGGGGAAGTAAAGGTATCACTATCTAAAGTGTTGATATAATTATAAAAAATAAAAGAGAAAAAAATAAGATGACATTAGAAGAATTAGATAAAAAATATGTTTTGCATACATATGCAAGAGATTATACAAATTTTACATACGGTGTAGGCTCTACGCTTTATGATGAAAGCGGTAAAGATTATATAGACTTTGCAAGTGGTATAGGAGTAAATAGTGTTGGGCATGGAAATGAAAAACTAGCAAATGCTATATGCGAACAAGCCAAAAAAATTATACACATATCAAATTTGCAAGTAATTGAACCACAAGCGAAATTGGCAGAAAAAATAGCTTTGCTATACAGCGATGATGTTGGAGTATTTTTTTCAAATAGTGGGGCAGAGGCAAATGAAGGTGCTATAAAACTTGCTAGAAAATATGGTGAGATTAGTTTCCCTAAAAAACGATACAAAATCTTAACGCTTGAAAACTCTTTTCACGGACGAACACTAGCAACAGTAAAAGCAACTGGACAAGATAGTTTTCATCCATCATGCTTTGCACCATATATAGATGGTTTTTCTTATGTAAAAACCCTAAAAGATGTAGAAAATGCACTAGACGATGAGACTGTGGCGGTGATGATAGAGCTTATCAAAGGTGAGGGCGGTGTTGCAGCATTGCCAAAAGACGAAGTGCAACATTTAGTAAAAGTTTTAAAAGAAAAAAATGTTTTGCTCATAGTCGATGAAGTTCAAAGCGGAGTATTTCGAAGTGGAGAGTTTTTGGCTTCACAAGTTTATGGCATCAAGCCTGACATCATAACTTTAGCGAAAGGACTTGCTGGTGGTGTGCCAATAGGTGCGATAGTAACACCACACAAAGATGTATTTGTCGCAGGAGATCATGGTAGTACATTTGGCGGGAATTATCTAAGTACAGCAGCTGGCAATACAGCATTGGAAATATTAAACAATATTAAAGAAAGCGGACAATTAAGTAAAACTATCGCATATTTTGAAGATAAACTACAAACTATATTAAAAGAAAATAGCGACAAATTTGAAGCAGTAACTGGATTGGGATTGATGAGAGGCTTAAAAGCAAAAAGCAGTGAAATACAAGTCAAAACTATAAAACAGTCTTTAAAAGAGGGTGTAATAGTACTAAAGTCAGGCAATAATACCGTTCGATTTTTACCAAGTCTTACTATCACAAAAGATGAAATAGATGAGGGTTTTGCACGATTTGAAAAGGCATTGTCAAATATATGAACTTTAGTAGATATATGAACGAGTGGCTATATGGAGATGATGGTTATTATAGTAGCTTTAAAACTATAGGCAAGGAAGGTGATTTCTATACCGCAGTGAGTAGTAGTAGATTTTTCGGCGCAAGTGTAGCCAATTTTTTACTTAAACTCATCAATGAAGATAACTCTAAAAAAGATGGTTATCTAGTAGAGATTGGCGCTCATAGAGGTTATCTCATCTGCGATATGATACAGTGGATATATAGTGTAGATCCTACGCTTATGCAAACACTTAGATTTGCTATCATAGAAAAACATCCCAGTCTCATAGAAGAGCAAAAAGCATACATACACAGCAGATTTGGCAATGATGTAAAGGTAGAGCATTTTAGCTCTGTCGGCGAAATAAAAACAGATTATGCCTTCGTAGTTTCAAATGAGATATTTGATGCATTTAGCTGTGAGCTTTATATGGAGGAAAAAATAGCAATAGTAAATGACAATGCTATCTCATGGGTACCAGCTCCAACGGATATGATAGAGTGGGGCAAAAAACATCGCCTCACAAAAGGTGAAATTGCAGTAGGTTATGAAGAGTTTGCAGATGAGTTTAAAAATTTACCAAAATGTGATTTTGTCTCTTTTGATTATGGGGAAAAGTATATAAGAAATGATTTTTCTATCAGGATTTACAAAGAACATCAAACTTATCCATTGTTTGATGAGAATTTAAATTTAAAAGATTTTTTTGGAAACTCAGATATAACATACGATGTAAATTTTGCTCATGTTATAGAAGCTTTTGAAAATAGTGGATTTAATCTAGTGGATTTAAAAACACAAGCTAGAGCTTTGATAGACTTTGGGATCATAGATATACTCGAACAGTTTGCTAGAGTTACTACACAAGAGCGATATATAAGCGAAGCAGATAAGATAAAAACTCTCATCTCGCCTACTATAATGGGCGATAAGTTTAAAATGATATATTTATCAAAAGAATAATAGGATTTAAAATGAAAAAAATAATATTTGCAATGTTGGCAATATCAAGCATGATGTTTGCAGATAAGATAAATGGCTATAACGAGCTTCATGATGCACTGTTTCTAGGTAATGATAAAAAAGCTATATCACTTATAACAAATAAAAATTTTATAAACAGCAAAACAAAAGCAGGACTAACGCCTCTTCATATGGCGATAAAGCTAAGAAAAATCGATATTGCTACAAAGATGGTTGAAAGTGGAGCAGATATAAATGCAAAAGATAACAGAGGTTTAACTCCTCTTCATTATGCCATAGCACAAAATCAAACCAGTTTTGCAAAATACCTCATAGGCAAAAAAGCTGATATGGATATACAAAACAGTGAGGGCATAACACCTCTTCATCAGGCAGCATATAGTGGCGATAAATCTTTGGTTCAATACATGATAGACAGAGATGCAGACACCGAGATAGAAAACAAGCAGGGCTTAACTGCCTGCCAGCTCGCATTTGTAAAGAAAAATATCGGAGTGGTAAATATCATAGCTTCAAAAGATAGGGATAGTTGCAAGATAAAGGCAAAGAGATGAATATAGTAGTAAATGGCGAAATAAAAGAAGTGAAAGAAGATATAACCATACAAGAATTGATAGAATTTTTAAGTATTAAAGTTGGGGTTATGGCAGTAGCCGTAAATATGAATATAGTGAAAAAAGATGATTGGGATAGTTTTAAACTAAATCAAGATGATAAAGTGGAGTTGTTGCAATTTGTTGGCGGAGGATGATCTTCCCGTCATTGCGAACAAAGTGAAGCAATCCATGCATTGTTATACTAAGATAAATTCATTATCCCTCTTTTTTCTTTACTACCTTTTTAGTAAAGGTAGTGCCAAAAGCGCAAACACTCAGAGTTCGCTTCGCTCGTATGGTGCTTCGTGTTTGCAATTATTTAAAATTTCACACAAACTCACACTCACACAGATTAACTATTCGCCAATAACCACAACAGCGATGGCGAAACCTCCGTCATGACTGATGGATAGTGAGCTATTAGTATGTGGGAAGTTTGGAGCGACTTTTTCGCTTAGTGTAAAACGTGGAGCGCCTTTGGAGTTTTTGGCGATGATGATGTCATGGAAGCCCAGTTCTGCGCCTATGCCACACCCAAATGCTTTACTGATAGCCTCTTTTGCAGCCCAAAATCCAGCTACACTTGCACTGTTTTTTGCCAATGCTATCTCATCCTCATTTAAAAACCTCTCTTTGAAGGTATTTCCATGCTTTTCTATGGCTTTTTCTATACGGTTAATCGCGATGATATCTGTTCCTATTTTCATGGGTATTAGTTTAGCATAGGTTTTAGTTAAAAATGATAAAATTGAATTAAGAAAAATGGGATTGGTGCAGTGTGTATGGTATTTAGCGAATCAGACACAGAAACAAAACCCAAAAGCTACCACCAAAATCTTCGATTTGCACAATTATATGTAAAGAAAATTGCAAAATCTTTACATATAGTGTATAATATGTTAAAAAAAGTGAGAAATTTTGACATGTTGGGTGATACAAATAGTGGAGTGCTATAGATGAAAGAGTTTATACCAAATAAATTGCCAATCCAAAAAGATATAGAGACAAAAGAGATTTTAAGAGCTACAATATCAGCTCACAAAACACTTGCAGAGCTAAAAGGAATTGCGAATTCTTTGCCAAATCAAAAAATAGTTATCAATACTTTGGTACTACAAGAAGCCAAAGATAGTAGTGAGATTGAGAATATCATCACTACACATGATGAGATTTATCGCTCTAGCATTTCAGATAGTTCACTTAGTAGCGACATCAAAGAGGTACAAAACTATAAAGATGCTCTGACACTAGGGTTTGAAATCATCAAAACAAAACAGATGCTTAGTATTAATCACATCAAAGAAATTCAAGCTACACTAGAGCAAAACGATGCAGGATTTAGAAAACAAAGTGGAACTGTACTCAAAAATCCAAAAACAGGAGAGATAAAACTTATCCCACCACAAAACCCAAAAGATATAGAAGAGCTTATGTCAAACCTTGTGGAGTATATCAATGATGCAAGTTTGGAAGAGTTTGATAGCCTAGTCAAGATGGCAATCATCCATTATCAGTTTGAATCAATCCACCCTTTTTATGATGGTAATGGACGAACAGGAAGAATTATCAATATCTTGTATCTGGTGTTAGAAGAGTTATTGGATGTACCAATACTCTATTTAAGTCGGTATATCATTAGGCACAAAGCTGATTATTATAGATTGCTCAGTGATGTAAGTTTCAATGATGGATTAAATGAGTGGATATTGTTTATCCTTAGAGGTGTCGAAGAGATAGCAAGAGAAACAATCCAGACTATCAAAAGTATCGAAAATTTGATGAATGAAACAAAAAACATCATCATAGAACAAAAACCAAAGATGTATAGCAAAGATTTGCTAGAAGCACTTTTCTATCACCCATATACTAAAAGAGCTTTTATAGAAGAGCAACTAGGTGTATCAAGACCGACAGCAACTAATTATCTTAATGAGTTGGAAAAAATAGGCATTTTATCAAGCAAAAAGATAGGTAAAGAGATATTCTATATCCATACCAAACTTTTTGATTTGTTTAAGGATATGTAAACAAAATAGCAAAATCTTTACATGTAGTGGATGTTATGTTAAAAAAAGTGAGAAAATCCAGCCACACTTGCACTGTTTTTGCCAATGCTATCTCATCCTCATTTAAAAACCTCTCTTTGAAGGTATTTCCATGCTTTTCTATGGCTTTTTCTATGCGACTAATCGCGATGATATCGTTCCTATTTTCATGGGTATTAGTTTAGCATAGGTTTTAGTTAAAAATGATAAAATTTGATTAAGAAAAAAGAATAAGAATGACAGATAATAACAAGATTTGTCTACAAGAAGTGAATTTAAAAGTCATGCGATATCAGAAATATTTTAGATTACAAAGGAGATATATAGATGAGTTTTGGTTTGTTGCGGGAATATAATTTTGATCTGAGACCTTCGGGTTATGAGCCCGACGAGCATTTAAGCAAAATTCAAGATTTTATAGATTATAATTTGCTTAACATACTTCCTCCACCTCTTGTAAAAGTGCAAATGAGGGAGTGCTTATGATTCCTTACACCAAACCACATTTATCCTTTCAGGAACAAATCAACCTTTTAAAAGATAGAAATTGAATCATTCCAAACGAAGCTTATGCCATGCAAAAACTTCAGCACATAAGCTATTATAGATTAAGTGCATATTTTTTGCCTTTTCAGTCTCAAAAAGATAGATTTGATGATGGTATTACTTTTAACGATATTGTGGAACTTTATCATTTCGACAAAGAACTTAGAATATTAACTTTTGGTGCAATAGAAAAAATAGAGATATTTTTAAGAACTTCTATCGCATATAATTTTTCAAAAGAACATGATGTTTTTGGATATACATGTAAAACAAACTTTTGTTGCAATGATGAAAATTTTAAGTGGCTAACAGAAGATATAACCAAAGAAACCAGTCGATCAAAAGAGACTTTTATCAAGCATTTTAGAGACAATTACATAGAAAAAGATTTACCTATCTGGATGGTGGTAGAGACTATATCTTTTGGAACATTGTCAAAGTTTTATACCTCTCTTTGTCCTCAAACTGAAAAGCTTATACTTGACGGGATAAAGTTGCCGTCTTTTGTGTTTAAAAATTGGATTCATGTTTTTTCGTATGTCAGAAATATATCAGCTCATCATAGCAGACTATGGAATAGACAATTTGTCATCAAAGCAAAAATCCCAAAACATAAAATTGAATTCAAAGGCTTGATAAATGACAAGTATTATACTTTTGCGGTTATGACACATTATGTTTTAAGTGCTATCAATGATACTTTTGATTTTAAAGATGAGTTAAAAAGTTTGTTTGAGAAATATCCTAAAATTGATAAAAAGGCTATGGGTTTTGTGGATGATTGGGAAAAGTTGGAGATGTGGCAGAGATGAGTAATGAGTATTTTAAGTTATAGAGGAGCGGGTTTATAAACAATGAGTGCTATAGTACCAAACTGGAATATATTTAAAACAAAATTTAATGATAATCCAACATATTACTTTGAGTATTTTTGTTATTTGCTTTTTTGTATTGAGTATAGTAAGCCTCAAGGTGTATTTCGTTATAAAAATCAATCAGGTATTGAATGGAATCCTATTGAAGTGAATGGCAGAATAATAGTAGCTCAATGTAAGTTTTATGACACATCAATAGGTAGTCATAAAGATGAGATCATTGAAATGCTTAATACTATACAAAAAAATTACACGACACCATGTGAATTAAAATTTTATACCAATCAAGACTGGGGTCAAGGTAAAAAGCAAGGAACAAATAATTCACAAGTAAAAATAGACATTGAAGATAAAGCTCAAAAGTATGGTATCACTATCGATTGGCGAACAAATGAGACTTACTTTTTATCTCTAGATGTAGCATTCAATCAAGATCTGATGAAACATTTTTTTACTGATAGAAGTATCTATGACTTAGTGTATGACAAACAAATACATACTCAAAACATTTTAAAAGATATTCGTACGGACATTGATTTTAAATCTCAAAAAATCGAGATTGATAGAAGTGGTGAAATCAACCAAATTCAAAAGGAACTTGAAAATTATCAGGCATTGATCATAAGCGGTATTGGTGGTGTAGGCAAAACGGCTATTGTAAAAAAGCTTTATGAAAAAATTGAAAATGATGAACCACTCTATCTATTTAAAGCCAGTGAATTTGAAACGAATCAAATTGATAATCTCTTTGGTATATATTCGTTGCAAAAATTTATGGATGTGCATACTCATTATAATACAAAAGTTGTTGTAATTGATTCGACTGAAAAAATACTTGACCTTAATAATGCCAATCCTTTTAAAGAGTTCATATCTACACTATTGGATAATCAATGGAAAATACTTTTTACAACACGATACGCTTATTTAGATGACTTGAAGTATCACTTGCAACAGAATTTACAAATAATCCCATACGGAGTAGATATTCAAAACCTTTCAGCAGAAGCATTACATTCTTTGAGTCAAAAGTATCACTTTACTCTACCTCAAGATGAAAAGCTACTAGAGCTTCTCAAAAACCCTTTTGAGCTTAAAGGCTATCTATCTCTCTATACAGGTGAAGTAATCGATTATCAAACCTTTAAAGCTAAACTGTGGAATCAAAATATTACAAAATCAAATCCACAAAGAGAGTTGTGTTTTGTGAAGCTTGTATCAGCAAGAGCCAACGAAGGACAGTTTTATGTAAATATTGAGTGTAGTACCAACGCACTTGAAGAGCTACTCAAGGATGGTATTTTAGGTTATGAAACAGCAGGGTATTTTATCACCCATGATAAATATGAGGAGTGGGGATTAGCGTATATTATCGAAAGAGAGTTTATCAAACGAAAAGATGTCAATAACTTCTTTGAGCAAATTGGTAGCTCATTGCCCATTCGTAGAGCTTTTAGAAATTGGGTATCGGAAAAACTTTTGCTCAATGATGGGACAATAGAAAGCTTTATTGAAGATGTGATAGACAATGGAGAGATAGAGTCATTTTGGAAAGATGAAGTTTTTGTTTCTGTTTTATTATCAGAGTATTCGCAAACATTTTTTAAAAACTACGATACAGAACTCAAAGCCAATGACTATAAACTCTTGAAACGCATTGCATTTTTATTACAGATAGCATGTAAAGAGGTCGATGATAGTATCTGGAAGCAGGCTGGTATACACAATATACATGCTATGAAAGATATAAAATACATTTTTACCAAACCGATAGGTAGTGGGTGGATTAGTTTCGTAAGATATATATGGAAAAATATTGATACTCTACAATTGCAACATATCAATACAATTTTGCCAGTCTTATCAGATTGGAATGATAATGTAAAAAGTGGTGACACTACACAAGCCACTTCTTTAATTGCATTAAAATATTACAATTTAATTTATAGCGAAGAGTATAAATATAGCTTGAAAGACAATATCTCTACAATATGTAAAGTTATTATTAATGGTTCAAATGAAATACAAGAAGAGTTAAAAGATATTTTTGATGAAATCATAAAGAACAAATGGAAAAGTCATAGCGACAAATATTATGAATTATCAAAAATAATTTTAGCTAAAATCGATGGATGGTCAATCTCAAAAAAAATAACTAAAGAAATACTAGAATTAGCCAAGCTATTTTGGACAAAAACACCTAGAAAAGTTGAAGATAATGGTGTATTTTCTCATTATGAACGAGAAGTTGTTGAGGATGCTTTTAATCTTGTTAATGAATACGAATTCAAGTATTTTCCGTCAAGTGCATATCAAACACCTATCTTATCCTTATTAAGAAATGATTTTAAAAATACAGTATATTTTATTTTGAATTTTATAAATCAATCTGTTGAAAATTATGCTAAGTCTGATTGGGAAAATAGGTTTCACGATAGCAGTGTCTTTGAAGTTGATTTGTATATCGATAACGAAGTTTATATACAATATCATAGTCAAGCATTATGGAATATATACAGAGGTACAAGTTCTCCTGTATCACCTTACTTATTGCAATCCATTCATATGGCATTAGAAAAACATCTCTTAGAAATAGCACCTTTGATAGATTCTAAGACTTTAGAGATGTGGCTAATTTATCTGCTTAAAAATTCTAAATCCTCTTCAATTTCTGCAATTGTTGCAAGTATTGTTTTAGCCAACCAAGAAAAAACTTTTAATGTTGCCGCCATACTTTTTAAAACTAAAGAATTTATCCGAGCAGACCTAATCAGACATATGAAAGATAGTTATGAGGTAAAGTCTTTGAATAGCATGGGATATGGTCTAAATGTTTGGCACCAATTTTATCAAGATGAACGATTAAAAACTTGTGAAGATAAACATAGAAACTCACATTTAGAAAGACTATTTTTAAATTACCAACTTTTTAGAACAAAAGAAATTAGCGAAGAAGAGTCAGAAAAAAGACAAAAAATATTATGGGATATTTTGGATAACTACTATAAGCAATTACCTGATGAAGAGAGTCAATCTGAAGAAGATAGAATTTGGAGAATGGCATTAGCAAGAATAGATAGAAGAAAAATGGATATAGAAACAGAAAAAGTTGATGGAGGAGTTCAAATCGCATTTAATCCAAAGTTATCACCTGAGCTTCAAAAATATAGTCAAAAAGCACAGGAAAACTCTCATAATGCAATTAAATATACATCGCTATATCTTTGGTCTATAAATAAAATAGAAAACAATCAAGATTGTAAAAAATACACAATTTATGAAGAAAATCCTCTTTTAGCATTAGAACAAATTAAAGAAGTTATAGCAATACCACATGAGGAAAGAGATTTTATCTTTCAAGATGAGATTTTTCCAAATACAAGTATTATTTTATTAAGAGACTATGACAAGTTGCTTTCAAGTGAAGACAAAGAACTTTGTAGAGATATAATTTTAGAAGTTGCTCGTTTACCACTATCAGAAAACTATCACTATCAAGTTTCAGATGGAGTTGATAAAACTATTAAATATTTACCTATGTTACTCATTTATTCTCCAGAACTCAAAAACGATATAAAAATACTTTTATTATTAAATCTTTTTGATGATTATCAGATAGGAATGGGTGGAAAACATTTTTATGATTTTCCGATAGAGGCTATTAATACATATTTTATTAGTGAATATAACTCTTTTATAGTGGCATATTTACTTTTGAAGCCTAAATATAAAGAGTTAATGAAATCTAATTATTATGGACATAAACGAGTGAGTAAACAAGACTTACTTGAAAACTTTTTTCAATCAAACGAAGAGATTTTTGAGAAGTTTGTTTCTGATGAATTAAGATTATCTGATAATGAAATTAAAACAATTCAATTGGATATTTTTATTGTTGTTTTTAAAATGATAGTTACTTTTAAATCTACTATAAAAAAAGAGTTTACTCAAAAGATTATAGAAATATTATGCAAAAATATTTTTAATAAAGCAGATGATAAAGTGGATTATGATGCAAAACAACAGTTTATTGACAACTATGCACTTTTAATACTAAAAGCAGATAAAAGTGATATTCAGTTTTACCTGCAACCATTGATTGATTCATTTAAGCCAACGGAAGATATAACAAGTTTACTAACTCAGTTGATTTATTCTCAAGATAACATAAATAACTACGATAATTTTTGGCATATATGGGAACTCCTTGAGAATAACATAATAGATATTTGCAAAGATGGAGAAGGATACCGTAATGTTGATGAAATAGTAAAAGTTTATTTATTGGCTTGGGGACGATATGGTTCACTTTGGAAAGACACTGCTAAAGAGTGGCACTCACTAAAAGAAAAAGATAAAAGATTTTTCAAACGAATGGCAAAAGAAATCGGTCATTGCCCATCAACACTCTCTTCTATTTCAAAAATTCTAACAAGCGTTGGCTCCCCCTATCTCAATGATGGAGTTAGTTGGATTGCCAATATGCTAAGAGACAATAAAAACTTATGGAGTGATTCTTTAGAAACGAATACTCTTTATCATTTAGAAACTTTGATACGGAAATATATATTTGAAAACAGTCAAAAGATCAAACATGAAACCAAAGCCAAACAAGATGTAGTTGAGATATTGACCTTTTTAGTTGAAAGAGGTTCAGCTATTGGCTATATGCTACGTGAGAGGATTTTATAAATGAAGATATTGGCAGATACGAGGTAGCAATGACAACTTTATAGATTCCTGCCCCTGCCTTCGCAGGAATGACAGCAGGAATGACGAAATAGATCCTGATGAAATCTCGCAGGGCTTTAGTCCGAGGACAAACAAGTTCAGGATGACGCAAAATATGGATTGCTTCGTCACTTTGTTTCTCGCAATGACACCCCCCCACCGACGCGGTTATACTTTACTACAATTACATCTTAGCACTTAAAATAAATTGCATTTTGACATATTTTTAAACATCTATTTCCGTAAGCGTTATAATCAATCCATTAAACTACATAGGAGAATAGTATGGTGGATATGGTTGTATTTGAAGATATCAAAAATAAACTCATAAAATACAAAGAAGAGTTTGCTCTTTTGGATAGTGATATAGCTGATATATATGGTGTACAAACAAGAGACATAAACAAAGCTGTTACAAATAATCCCGATAAATTTCCAATCGGCTATATCATGCAGCTAACAAAAGATGAAAAAGCAGAGGTTGTGGAAAAATTCCACCACCTTGAGAAAATCAAATATTCACCGCATTTGCCAAAAGTTTTTACGGAAAAGGCACTTTATATGTTAGCGACCATTTTAAAAAGCAAGCAAGCAACAAAAACAACTATTGAGATCATCGAAACTTTCGCAAAGATAAAAGAGTTGTCAAGAAACATCAATGCTCTCGAAAATGCAAAAACACCGGAAGAGCAAAAAGCAATAGCTAAAAATGTTGGAGAGATATTCGAAGAGATTATAGACATAGATCCTGTTGTGGAAAAAAGAGGAGATGAGATCATAGAGGTTGAAAACAGAATTGAGCTAAATATAGGTTTTGTAAAAGTTAGTAGGACGGTTAAAAGTAAAAAGTCCACCTAAATGGTGTCAGGTAATACCTAAAAGGTGTCAGGTAATGCTAATGCTAGAAAATAAGGCTACTCTTTGTGGATTCCTGCCCCTGCCTTCGCATGGGTGACGGCAGAAATGACGGCAGAAATGACGAAATAGATCCTGATGAAATCTCGCAGGGCTTTAGTCCGAGGACAAACGAGTTCAGGATGACGCAAAATATGGATTGCTTCGTCACTTTGTTTCTCGCAATGACACCCCCCCCACCGACGCGGTTATACTTTACCACAATTACATCTTAGCACTTAAAATCACAAGAGGTTAGAAATATTGCATTTTGACATATTTTTATACCATACATTTGTTTTTTGATAATATTTTATAGATTTAATATAAAGGAGTATTGATGGACGCAAATGTCAGTTTATCGGAAAATATAGCCATAGACGATAAGATTTTTATAATCAGAGGATTGCAGGTAATGATAGATAAAGATTTGGCGGAGTTATACCAAGTTGAAACCAAAAGAATCAATGAGCAAGTCAAAAGAAATAGTGAGAAGTTTCCTGTGGACTTTATGTTTAGATTAACAGATGATGAGACAAGTCAACTGGTCGCAAAATGCGACCGGTTTAGATTATTGAAACATTCATCTTCAAATCCTTATGTGTTTACCGAGCATGGCGTATATATGCTATCAACAGTACTTAAAAGCAGTGTTGCTACTGATATAAGTTTAGCAATAATGCGAACTTTCGTAAAATTAAAAAATCAATCTATTCCATACTTTGATATCATCAAAAGACTTGAAAGGGTAGAAACGAACGACAAAGAAACAAGAAATTTACTTCAAAAAGTGATACAAGCGGTATCAATTATGCAAGATATTCAAGATGAGGCACAAGTGTATACTAAAAAGATAGGTTTTAAAATTAATGATGAGATAGCCATGGTTAATGGTGGGTTAGCAAACCCACCCTACGGAAAACAAACATAAAAACATACCAATATGCGTAGGGTGTGTTTGCCAACACACCACACCAACACCATAAAATAAGGCTATTTTTTATGGATTCCTGCCTTCTCAGGAATGACGGCAGGAATGACGAGCAGGGCTCTTTTTGGATTGCTTCGTCACTTTATTTCTCGCAATGACACCCCCCCCACCGACGCGGTTACACTTTTCTACAATTACATCTTAGCACTTAAAATAACAAGAGGTTAGAAATATTGCATTTTGACATATATTTAACAAAAAATCTTAAAATAGTATACAATGTAGCATTAAATGATTAAAGAGTAAAATTTAAGGATTAATTTTAGAGCAAAGTGATAAGTCATTTAAATATTTGAGTATCTATAAAAAGGTTTATAAGGAATAAGATATGCAAAAAGTAAAACAACAGCTTACGATGCAAGACGAAATGACCGAATTTTTGCTATATACCGCCCCAAGTGGTGATATAAAAGTAGAAGTGTTTTTGCATGATGAGACGCTTTGGCTTACCCAAGAGAGAATGGCAGAGCTTTTTGGAGTACAAAGACCAGCTATTACAAAACATTTAAAAAATATTTTTGATGATGGGGAACTTGATGAAAATGTGGTTAGTTCCATTTTGGAACATACCACTCTACATGGTGCAATAGAGGGAAAAACACAAACTCAAAAAGTCAAATATTATAACCTTGATGCTGTCATAGCGGTTGGATATAGAGTAAATAGCAAAAAAGCCACACAGTTTCGCATCTGGGCAACAACTATACTCAAAGAATACATCATCAAAGGTTTTGCCATGGATGATGAGCGACTAAAAAACGGCAGGTTTTTTGGCAAGGATTATTTCAAAGAGCTACTTGAGAGAGTCCGATCTATACGAGCAAGTGAGCGAAGAATATATCAACAAATTACCGATATATTTGCAGAATGCACTATAGACTATGACCCAAAAAGCGAAATCACACAAAACTTTTATGCAATGGTGCAAAATAAATTTCATTATGCTATCACGGGACAAACAGCTGCAGAGATAGTCTATGAGAGTGTAGATAAAAACAAGCCTTTTATGGGGCTAAAGACATGGAAAAAATCATCAACAGGCAGGATACTCAAATCTGATGTAGCTATCGCAAAAAACTATTTGGATGAGGATCAGATAAAAAGGCTCGAGAGGACTGTATCGTCTTATTTTGACTATATAGAAAATCAAATAGAGATGAGAAATACTTTTAACATGGAGCAACTTGCCCAGTCAGTAAATAAATTTCTTGAGTTTAATAATTTTGAAATCTTGGAAGGTTTAGGCAAAGTATCACATAAAAAAGCCGAACAAAAAGCTATCCAAGAATATGAAGAGTTCAATAAAACACAAGAGATAGAATCTGATTTT
The DNA here is from genome assembly GCA_001493195.1 of Sulfurovum sp. enrichment culture clone C5. GTDB lineage: Bacteria > Campylobacterota > Campylobacteria > Campylobacterales > Sulfurovaceae > BN30871. Next base: position 22,395 of record FAXN01000038.1, read on the forward strand.
GATAAAGAGATAAAAAAGCTTTTATCGAGGTAAAAACATTTCATGCCTTTGCATGGGTGACGAGGATGTGAGAGTTTACTCAAACATCCATTCGACTACTTTCGCGACATCTTCGGCGATGAAGCATTTTATCTGTGTATCTTCTAGCGGTTTGGCTGGAATGATGGCTTTGTTGAAGCCTTGAGTTTGCATCTCTTTTAATCTCAAGGAGAGATTACTCACATCTCGTATCTCGCCTGTGAGGCTCACTTCTCCCAAAAATACGGTTTTAGAGCTCAATTCGCGGTTACGGTAACTACTCAAAATCGCTGCAATTACTGCTAAGTCTGCGCTAGGTTCATTTATCTTGATACCGCCACTCACATTGATATATACATCATAAGTTCCCAAAGGCAGGTCAAGTTTCTTTTCGAGCAATGCTAAAAGCATAGATAGGCGGTTGTTGTCAAATCCCGTGGAACTTCGTCTAGCTCCTCCATAACTCTCACTCACAAGAGCTTGAATCTCTACTACGATAGGGCGACTTCCTTCGAGTAATATGGTCAAAGCTGAACCTGCTTGAAGTTTGGTTTTGTTATAAAACTTACTCCCTATCGTCTTGGCATCATTTAAGCCGTTTTTATTCATTTCGAATATTCCTACTTCATTTGTAGAGCCAAAGCGATTTTTGAACCCTCGCAGGAGTCTGAGTTCACTATTGCTATCCCCTTCAAAATAGAGCACTGTATCCACCATATGCTCCAAAACTCTTGGTCCTGCTATGGAACCGTCTTTGGTGATGTGTCCGATGATAAATATAGGTATATTTTGGCTTTTTGCTATTCGCATAAGCTCAAATGTCACACTTCGCACCTGTGCGACAGATCCTGGAGAGGAGGGGAGTTCATCACTATATAATGTTTGAATGGAGTCTATGACTATAAAGCCGTATGATTTTTGGAGTATTTCACTTAGGATATTTGAGAGATTTATCTCGCTAAGTAAAAATAGATTTTGTGCATTTGCATCAAGTCTATCCGCTCTTAACTTTATCTGCCCCAAAGACTCTTCGCCAGATACGTATAAAACATCTTTTTTGTTTTTGGCGATATTGCCTGCGATTTTTAGAAGCAGGGTGGATTTGCCAATACCAGGACTTCCGCCGATGAGAGTAAGTGAGCCTTGTACTATGCCGCCACCAAGAACGAGGTCAAGTTCACTGCTTCCGCTTGCAAATCTATGGAATTCATCTTGGACTATATCGGTAATAGGCATAGCTTTGGTGGTATAAGTAGAATTGTTTGAAATCTCTTGTAATATCTCTATCTGAGCTGAACTTAGCTCCATCATACTATCCCATGTACCGCAATTGGTACATTTTCCAACCCATCTAGGACTTTGAAATCCACACGATTGACACTCAAATAAAGTTTTTTTCTTTGCCATAATCACTCCTTTGTACTAAAAGTGATTATAGGATAAAAAATAAAATGGATTTAAAAATATGTCAAAATGTAATATATTTTATATGATATTTTTTTATGTTATACTTTTACTCTATACAGGAAGTTCCTCTTTCGAAATATATTATATATTTTGATATTGTAAAGGAGTGTAATGGACAAAAAAATACTTTTAGAAATCGCAAAAAAAGCGATAAGCGATACATTAACTGGCAATAAAAGCTTAGAGCCTGATATCCAAGAACATTTTATAGAATTAAAAGAAAAAAGAGCAACTTTTGTTACTCTGAATTTGTATGGACAATTAAGAGGGTGCATAGGCTCACTAACTCCCTATAGATCACTTTTTGATGATATTGTTTCTAATGCAAAGGCTGCTGCTTTCGATGACCCTAGATTTATGCCTCTAAATAGTGATGAATTTAAGCATATAGAGATAGAGATATCTCTTTTGACACTTCCTCAAGAGCTTTATTATCAAGACATAAATGATTTGAAAAATAAAATTAGGGTAGGGATTGATGGGGTTATACTTACTCTAGGAGGACGCAGAGCTACATTTTTGCCTTCCGTGTGGGAGCAACTATCGGATTTTGATCTATTTTTTGTGCATTTGTGTCAAAAAGCTGGACTTGATGGCAACTGCTTAAATCATCATCCAAAAATAGAAATATATCAAGCAGAGAAAATAAAATAAACCAATGTTGTTTTATATATTTTTGATAATTTCTGGGATGTGATAGCCCTTTTGCATGCTATCTATCTTTTTGCTTATCATTTCTGGATTGTTTATGAAGTTATAACCTTTGAAAATAGTCCATACACCATATATTATAATCATAAATGCACCAATTTTGATAATCATAGTTCGTAAGTTTCCTCTTTGCAAAAAGTTGGCAAGAGAACCTAGAAATAATAGTCCTGGAATCGTCCCCAGTCCAAAGATGAACATCACCATAGCACCATATAGAGGACTTGTTGTGCTTGCAGCAACTATAGCAAAGGCATATACCGGACCACAAGGTATAAGTCCATTTAAAACGCCTAAAAAATAAAAACTTGATAATGATTTGCTTTGTAAAAGTTTTAAAAACAAGCTTTTAAACCATGATTGTTTTGATAAAGACCAAGTAGAAGTATTTAAAAATTTAATCCCACCTGCGATGGCAAGACCTGTTAGTATCATGAGGACGCCAGTTACTATAAATAAGATACCTTTTGTTGCCATAGAAAAAGTAAATACTTCTCCTAGCAATCCAAATATAACTCCAAAAATAGTATATGTAGTAACTCTACCAAAATTATAAGCCAAGTGAGATATAGTTTGCTTGGAAAATGATGATGCCGTATCTATTTTTGATGTGCTGTAAGCTACTACTATACCGCCACACATACCGATACAGTGTCCAAAGCCTATCATCAAAGCTGTTGAGAGGATAACAATAAGCTCAAAATAATTCATCTTTTATATACCTTTGATTTTTTAATCAAAAACTATACAGTAAAAATATTAAATTGCTATTAATTTTTTATTTTCTTATATAAAATAAAAGAAAAAGTTATGATAAAAATAGTTGCACCCAAAATGATAAAAAAATGTTGAAGTCCAAAATAGCTAACAATAGGATAAAAAACTATTGGTGATGCAAATTGTCCACCAAAGAAAGCTCCAGTGAGGTATCCTGAAGCCTTTGTTCTTCTAGTATGATGTACGATTTCAAGCATCCAAGCCATAGTAGCTGTCATAAGAAGTCCTCCACCAAAACCCATAATAGGAGATGTGAAGAAGAAGAAATATACATTTGTTATATTTCCTATGCCAATAAATCCAATAGCTAAAATAATCAAACCAATAATCCAAATGTCTGGAAAATCAAAATATTTTTTGAATTGTGCAAAACTGATGGCACCTAGTGCATTTGATGCCATTGCTGATGATATGATAAGTCCAGCCAAAGTGCCACTAGCACCAAAATGATTTATCATCAAAAATGGCATTTGAGTAGGAAGAACATAAAATATCAACATAAGTATAAATGCCAAAACATATATAAATCGTACATTGCTCGGCAATTCTCTATCATCTTCTAATTCCGATAAAGAATTAGGTTCTTTTAAAAATAGTATAACCATGGGTAAAACAAGAAAACCTATGAGATATATACCAAATGGATATCTCCACTCTATATCGCTTAATATCCCGCCGCCAGTTATAAACAGTACACCACCTATAGATATAAAAGCACTTTGCAAACCCATAAATTTATCTCTAGCGGCACCATGAAAATAAAATCCAGTTAGTGTAGTTCCTACAATCATAACTATAGCTATGGCAAGTCCTAAAAACATTCTAGATATTAGTAGTGAATTGATATCTTCTAGATAAAGACCAGCACTTCCTGCTATGGCAAATAAGACAAGTGCGAATATCGCATTTTTGATAATAGATGTTTTATAAATAAAGTGTCCTAAAAATGGAGCCAATATAGCTATTATAAGAGAAGGAAGGGTAATCATCAATCTAGAAAGTAATTCTATGTGAGGTGTATTTTTGAAATGCTCACCAAGATGTGGGAGCGATGTTACTATCGCCGTATTTGACATAACACCTAACATAGCAATTAAAAGGAGTGTGATTTTAGTAGATTTTTCTACTTTATGCATATTAAAACTTAAAAACTTTATTTGTGATTGGTTGCGGAGACAGGATTTGAACCTGTGACCTTCGGGTTATGAGCCCGACGAGCTGACCTGACTGCTCTACTCCGCGACAAGATATGGATAAAATCCAAAGTGGATGGGGTAAAGGGATTCGAACCCCTGATGACTGGACCAAAACCAGTTGCCTTACCGCTTGGCTATACCCCAATAGCTAACTATTGTTGTGGACGGCATTATAGCGGAAAGGATATTTAAAGTCAATAGCTTTTTTTAAAAAGTTTAAATATTTTGAAGTCATAAAAGGTATAATTACAGAAATATATAAAGTATAAGGGTTTAAATGAAGCAATCCATCAAAAGAGTAGAAGAAGCGATTCAAGCTATCAAGCATGGACAAATGATAATAATGATGGACGATGAGGATAGAGAAAACGAGGGCGATTTAGTATATGCCGCAACATTTAGTACTCCAGAGCTTGTAAATTTTATGGCAAAAGAGGCTAGAGGGCTTATATGTGCTCCAGTAACAGCTGAACTGGCATCAAAACTTGACTTAATGCCAATGGTAAGACACAATAACTCAAACCATGAAACAGCTTTTACTGTTTCTATCGATTTGACAACAGCAACGACTGGTATATCAGCACTAGAGAGAAATGACTGTATACTAAGACTAGCTCATCCAACAGCACACAAGAGTGATTTTGTGCGTCCAGGACATATATTTCCACTTATCGCAAAAGATGGTGGCGTGCTGGTTCGAACAGGGCACACTGAGGGTTCTATTGATCTATTTAAACTCGCAGGCGTTGCACCAATAGGTGTTATATGTGAGATTATAAAAGATGATGGCACTATGGCTAGACGAGATGATCTTGAAATCTTTGCTAAAACACACGATTTAAAAATAGTATATATATCTGATATCGTTGAGTATAGATTGGCAAATGAAAAGCTTGTTAAAAAAATAGAAGAGATGGAAGTTGAGGTAACCTCATCAAAAGCAAATATGGTTGTATATAAAGACCATTTAAATAGAGTTCACAAAGTTGTTCAATTTGGCAAAACCAATGAAACTTCAAATGTAAAATTTCACAACATAGGGCTAGATAGCGATCTCATACTTGATGGCAAGAGATTTGAAGTTTTAACTAGAAGTATAGAGTATCTAAAAGCAAATGGCGGAGTACTTATATTTTTGGATACTAAAACTATATCAAATGAACAAGCAAAAGAGTTTGGTGTGGGGGCTCAAATATTGAAAGACTTGGGCATTTCTAAGATAAAATTACTTACAACTCACGCGGAAACAGAATTTATAGGTTTAGCTGGATTTGGACTAGATGTGGTGGAGAAAATAATCATCTAAAATGTTTAAAAATAGATCTGTAACAACAATTTATATTTGGGGTATGTTGGTTACATTTTTATTTGCATTGATGTTTATCGTACTTCTTATACATGAAGAGCATAATGACTTTGATAGAGAATCTTCTGTCATCAGAAAAAAATATATAGAAACTCAAAAAAATCATATAAAATTTAATGTCGAACAATTAAGTGCTTTTTTGGAGCAAATCAATCTCAACTACTCCAAGGTTCCTGTAAATAATCTGCTTGAATCTGTGGAAAAAATATATATCAGAAACAATAAAATAGAAAATGTATTTATATTTGATAAAAACGGCAATGTATTGCTATATACAACAGATAAAAACTATAAAAAAATATCTTTTAAAGTACCAAAAAAGAGCGGATTTGTACCATATACATACAATGGAAAAGCCAAAATTGCATATATAAAACACTTTGCTCCATTGGGTTTGAGCATCGGTAGTGAAGTTTATATGGATGAAGCAGGAGAAGAGATAAATAGACAAAAGCTGGAGCTTAAAAAAAGACTTATAAAGATAATGATGGAGATACTTTCACTCTCTGTAATTCTTTTTGGTTTTGCTATCATTTGGGTTGGAATAGTGCATAACATCATAATAAAACAGATAGCAACTTTTAGTGCATTTTTCCAAAGAGCTTCACAAGAATACTCATCTATAGATGTAGAGGATATAGACATTAGAGAATTTAGAGCGATGATTCCATATGTAAATAGCATGGTAAATGAAATTCATACCAAGAAAAATAAACTTAAAGATATGAATATGCTTTTGGAAAAAAAGGTAAAAAGAAAAACTCAAGATTTGGAGAGACAAAATAAGCTTCTAGCAGAAGAGAAGAATTTTAGTGAATCTTTGGTTGCTGCACAAGATAATTTTATACGAAGTTCAATCCATGAAATAAATACACCCCTAGCAGTAATACTTACTCATATAGATATATATAAACTTAAATTTGGACAAAATGACTATCTTTCAAAAATAGAGTCTGCTACAAAAATGATAGCAAATATCTATGATGATCTTAGTTATATGGTTAAAAAAAATAGAGTAGAGCATGAAGAAGAGATTATAAACATAAGTGATTTTCTTTTTAATAGAATAGATTTTTTCACACAAATAGCAAATAGTAATAAACAAAAAATCGTTTCAAATATTCAAAATGATATTTTTATATCTTTTGCACCAATAGAATTACAAAGAATTGTAGACAACAATCTCTCAAATGCCATAAAATATGCCAAAAAGTCAACTAATATAGTAGTAAATCTAAGAAAAATAGAAAAAGATATAATTTTGGAGTTTATAACAGAATCAAAAGTTATCCAAGATACTAAGAAAATTTTTGATCCTTTTCATAGAGAAAATAGTTATATGCCAGGTTTTGGATTGGGATTGGAAATAGTAAAAAGTATATGCGACAAAAGAGAAATAAAAATAGATGTCAAGTCAGACAAAAATAGTACTATATTTGTATATACGTTTGGAAGTTTGAAATGAAAATATTATTACTCGAAGATGAAATAATGCTACAAGAGGCGATAATAGAATATCTTGTCTCTTATGGATATGATATCGATGCTTATGAAGACGGCGAAGAGTTGTATAAGGGTGTTGATGATTTTACAAAATATGATATTTTTATCTTTGATATAAATACACCTAGTATCGACGGACTTAGTTTATTGCAAAAACTTCAAGAAAATAAAATATTTGCACCCACTATATTTATAAGTGCTATTACTCAAATAGAACAAATTAGCAAAGCTTATGAGCTTGGTTGTTTTGATTATCTAAAAAAGCCTTTTCATCTAAAAGAACTTTTATTACACATAGAAAGACTATGCAAAAATACAACTCAAGAAGATAAAAATATAATCAAAATAACAAAAATGTACACATATGACAAACAAAATAAAAGACTTTGTTTTGATAATGAAGAGCAAAAACTAACACTTAGACAGATTCAGATATTACATCTTTTGGCAACTAATATAGATAAAACCATAGATTTTGAGAGATTGAGGTATGATATATGGGATAGGCTGGATATCGACAATGCAACTATCAGAGCAGAGGTACATAGACTCAAAAGTATTTTAAAAGAAGATATCATTGAGAGTATAAAAAGTGTAGGATATAAACTTCGAAGAATAAAATAAGATAAATTTTTATATTTTTTTTAAAATGCTATGTTATTGCTATTTTGACCATTCATAATATGATTGCAATATAATATTTTACAAAGGGATGTGTATGAAAAAAATGACATTAAGCCTTATGGCAATATCATGTTTGGCTACTACTTCAATGGCATATGATACGATATCAGAAGCTTTTGAAAATGCAAAATTTTCTGGACAAGCTAGAGCGTTTTATATAGACAGAACGTACGAAGGTACTACTGAAAACAATAGAAACTCACTTGCAGTTGGCGGACATCTTGGATTTGAAACTGGGGATTTCAATGGTTTAAGTTTGGGTGCTAGAATGTATACTACAAATTTTATAGATATACATGATGGCGACCCTAGAACATCAGCAAGTTTTGATCCTTCATTATTTGGTGGAAATTATGATTCTTATACATATTTGGGCGAATTGTATTTGAATTATAAAATCAGCAATACAAATATAAAAGCAGGTCGTCAAAAACTTGATACTCCTATGGCTGGAAGCGATGATGCTAGAATGTTGCCAAATCTTTTTGAAGCAATTGTCATCAGCAATACAGATATAAAAGATACAACTTTGATAGCTGCTCATGTTACAAAAGAGTCAGTTGGAACGTTTGGAAATGTATATGCTCCTGGCACTTTGTCAATTCAAAGTGGTTATGGTTTGGGCTTCAAAGATGGAACAAGTGGTAAGTTTGAAAATATGGGACATATCGCACTTGGAAGTGGTAATGATACAGATGGCGTGACAGCTGTCGCTGCTATATATAGTGGTATCCCTGGACTAAAACTTCAAGCTTGGGATTATTATGCACACGATATACTAAATGTATTGTATTTACAAGCTGATTATGGTTGGGATTGTAAACTAAATTCTAATCTTAAAATGAATGCCTCAGCTCAATATATAAATGAGAGTGATGTTGGGGATAAGCTTGCTGGAAGTGTTGATAGTAACTACTGGGGAATAAAATTAGGTACTAAGTATAATGATTTTGATATGTATGCCGCTTATTCTAAAACAGGTTCAAGTACTGGCTCTAGCATGAATGGTGGTATAATATCTCCTTGGGGTGGAATGCCTGCATTTACTCAAGGAATGGTAACAAGACATCAATTCTTTGCCGATACTGATGCTTGGAAAGTTGGAGCAGGATATAATCTTAAAAATTTAACAGGTTTGCCTTTAAGTACTTCAGCTTACTATACAGAGTATGATATAGGTTCATCAAATACTTATCAAGCAGGAACTGCTTGGAGCGCAACTGAAGCTGGTTTTGATATAGCTTATAAGCCTACTAAAGATATCGAGTTGAAACTTAGAGGAAATTTCCCTAGAGATTTTGCTCCAAATTTAGATTGGAATGAATATAGAGTAATCGCAAATTATAATTTCTAAAAGGAGAAATAATGCATACAGATATGGTTAAAGATATTTTAGCGAATCCAAAATATCAAGAGTTGGTTCAAAAAAGAGGTAGATTTGCTTGGATACTATCTCTCATCGTGATAGTTGTATATTTTGGTTTTGTTTTGATTGTAGCTTTTGACCCAAAATTATTGGCGATAAAACTATATGGCGTTACAACAGTTGCTATCCCTGTTGGCGTAGCAATAATAATTATGTCATTTATTTTGACAGGTATTTATGTAAAAAGAGCAAATAGTGAGTTTGATGATATGGTTACAGAGATAAAAAATTCTGTAAAAAAAGGATAAAAGTATGAAGAAAATATTTACTATATTTTTAGCTCTTGGAGCTTTTGCACTCGCTAGTGGATTAGAGGGTGGAGTGGAAAAACAACCACTTAATATTTCTGCAATTGTTATGTTTTTAGTTTTTGTATCAGGAACACTTGGTATCACATACTGGGCAGCAAAAAGAACAAAAACAGCTAAAGACTTTTACGCAGCTGGTGGAGGAATTACAGGATTTCAAAATGGTTTGGCAATCGCAGGGGATTATATGTCTGCGGCATCTTTCCTTGGAATTTCTGCAATGGTTTATGAAAAAGGTTATGATGGGCTTATCTATTCAATAGGTTTTCTAGTTGGATGGCCTGTAATACTATTTTTGATGTCAGAAAGACTAAGAAACCTTGGTAAATATACATTTGCTGATGTTGCTTCTTATAGACTGAAACAAACACCAATTAGAACACTAGCAGCGTCTGGTTCTATCGTAACTGTATTGCTTTATCTGATAGCACAAATGGTTGGAGCTGGACAACTTATTCAAATGTTGTTTGGATTGCCTTACTCTTCTGCTGTTGTTTTGGTTGGAATACTTATGATTCTTTATGTTACATTCGGTGGAATGCTGGCTACAACTTGGGTTCAAATCATTAAAGCGGTATTATTGCTTTCTGGTGCTACATTTATGGCTTTAGCTGTTATGGTTCATTTTGGCTTTAGTCCAGATGCACTTTTCGCAAAAGCAATGGAGATTAAGATGACAAGTGCTGACGCTGCGTTTAAACTTGCAAGCGATGCGAATGCAACAGCACAAGCAGCTTTAGCTTCTGCAGCTCCTGACGCAAATATTACAGCTCTCACTGACGCTGCCAATCAAGCGTCAAAAAATGCAGCAAGTGCAGCAAAAGAGATAAAAGCGGCTAGTGGCATATTGGCTCCTGGGGGATTTTTGCCTGATCCAATTTCAGCAATTTCACTTGGTTTGGCTCTTATGCTTGGAACAGCTGGATTGCCTCATATTTTGATGAGATTTTTTACAGTTGCTGATGCAAAAGAAGCTAGAAAATCAGTATTTTATGCAACAGGTTTTATAGGATATTTTTATATTCTTACTTTTATAATTGGTTTTGGTGCTATTGTAATGGTTTATAACAATCCACAATATATAGATGCAGCAAAACAAGCTATTGAGGGTGGTTATCCATTGTTGGGTGGTAAAAATATGCCTGCGATTCATTTGGCTCAAGCTGTTGGCGGTAACTTCTTCCTAGGATTTATATCTGCCGTTGCTTTTGCTACAATACTAGCTGTTGTTTCTGGTCTTACACTTGCAGGTGCAAGTGCTATTTCACATGATTTGTATGCAAGTGTGTTTAGACATGGTCGTGTTGATGAAGCTACTGAGATGAGAGTATCTAAAATGGCTACTGTGGTTCTTGGAATACTCGCAATTATACTTGGAATTATTTTTGAAAAACAAAATATAGCATTTATGGTTGGTCTTGCTTTTGCAGTTGCTGCTTCAGCGAACTTCCCTGTATTGTTCCTTTCAATGTTCTGGAAAAAACTTACTACAAGAGGTGCTTTAGTAGGTGGCAGCTTAGGTTTGCTAACTGCGATTACTTTGGTTATATTGAGCCCAGTTGTTTGGGTTGATGTATTTAAAAATGCTGAAGCTATATTCCCATATAAACATCCAGCACTGTTCTCTGTAACAGTTGCGTTCTTGTTTACATGGTTATTTTCTATAACAGATAAGAGTCAAGGTGCAAAAGATGAGATAGCTGCATTTGATGCTCAAGACGTTAGAAGTCAAACTGGTATTGGTGCTGAAGGTGCTATATCACACTAAAATAAACTGTCAAGCGTTTGTCTTGGCAGAGGAGGTTAAATGAATCAATTGCTCGATTCACTAAAAGAACATCCACCTTTTTCTATTCTTGATAATACTGCATACGACATATTGCAAAAAAATACAAGGATAGGTTATTATCCAAATGATAGTGTATTGGTCTCAAGCGGTCATACTTTTGAATTTGTATATATAGTAATAAAAGGTCAAGTTGAAGCTAGAGGAGATGGAGAGCTACTTGATATATATAGCAATAATGATGTATTTGGCGGTATAGAAATACTAAAAAATGAATTATCAAATTATGACTATGTGGTATCTGAAGAGCTTATATGTTTTGAACTCAACAAAAACACATTCCTTGAATTATGCGACAAGTTTACAAATTTTAGAGATTACTTTTTTCTTTCATTAGTAGAGCGAGCTAATGCTCTTAAAAATAAAAGAGAATATGAATCTATGAGTGATTTAATGATTTCTAGGCTTGAAACAAATTTACTTCATTCGCCGTGTATAGTAGATGGCTCTAAAACTGTATCAGAAGCTCTTGAAATTATGGAAAATTCTAGAGTATCATCTATTTTAGTAAAAAATAGAGAAGGGTATGGAATAGTAACTGATACAGATTTTAGATACTACATATTAAATGCGGACAACATTAAACATATATCAGAAATTCAAACATATCCTGTTATTTCAGCAAATGAAGGAGAGTTTTTATTTAACATACTGCTTTTGATGACACAAAAATCCATAAAACATTTGCCTATTTTTTCAAAAAATAAAGAGCCAATAGGTGTTTTGGAGTTGATTGATTTATTGAGCTTTTTTTCAAATCAAACATATCTTGTCAATATACAGATGCAAAATGCAAATACACTAGAAGATGTTATAAATGCATCATCTAGACTAGAAATTATGATCAGCGCATTGCATTCTAAAGGCGTTAAGAGTAGATATATAGCTAGGATAGTCTCAGATATAAATAAAAGAATGTACAACAAATTGTTTGATATCATTTTTCCAAAAGAGTGGAAAGAGAACTCTTCTTTGATATTGCTTGGAAGCGAAGGAAGGTCTGAGCAAATACTCAGAACAGATCAAGATAATGCTATCATATTTAGATCTGGTTTCAAACCAGAGAATATACAAGAAGTTACAACTAAATTTGTAGAAGCATTGGATGCTATAGGATTTCCTAGATGTGCTGGAAATGTAATGATTATAAATCCTATGTGGTGCAAAAGTATAGGTGAGTATAAAGTAATGATAGATGAATGGTGCGAGCATCCAAGTTATGAAAATATAATGGATATGGCAATTTTATTTGACTCCATTAGCGTTGCTGGAGACAGTGAAATACACAATGAAGTGGTTGAATATTTAGAGAGTTCGATTGATTCAAATCCAATACTTATTAGGCATTTAGCAAAATCTATAGAAAATTTTGATTCGGCTATAGGTATTTTTTCTCAATTTGTTACTGGTGATAAGGGACATAAAGGAGAGATAGATATAAAAAAATCAGCTCTTTTCCCTATGATACATGGCATCAGAACATTGGCGATAGAGTATAAAATAAAAGCTACCAATACATATGAAAGAATAAAAGAGTTGAACAATCTAGGGTTTTTCAATAGAGAAGATGCTCATGATATGATAGAGTCACTTGAAATATTAAATTCGCTTAGATTAAATACACAATTGATGACTACAAAAGGGGCTATAAATAATTATATATCTGTATCGACTTTAAGTAAAATACAAAGAGATTTGCTTAAAGACGCACTAAAAACAGTAAGTAAGTTTAAAAAGACTATTCAATATCATTTTAAACTCTCATTGGTTGGATAAATATGATTAAAAGTTTTTTAAATAGTCTCAATCGAAAAAATTTAAAAGACTCCAGATTTGAGTTTTTATTTGAAGAAGATAGCGATGAAATAGTTGTTTTTGATACCGAAACAACGGGACTAAATCCAAAAATAGATGATATAGTTTCCATAGGTGCCGTAAAAATAAAAGACAATAAAATTTTATTGGATAGTGCTTTTGAAGTTTATATAAAACAAAAACAAGCGATAAGCAGTGAAAGCATAAAAGTTCATAAAATAAGGAATTGTGATTTAAATAAAGCTCTAGAATTAAAGGAAGCTATAGATAAATTTTTGTATTATATCGGCAATGCAAAACTTGTTGGATATTATTTAGAGTTTGATGTGGCAATGATCAATAAATATGTAAAAAAAATGTATGGGATAAAATTGCCAAATCAACAAGAAGAGGTATCAGCAATTTATTATGACAAAAAGATAAATTCCATACCACAAGGAAATATAGATTTGAGATTTGATACAATAATGAAAACATTAGACTTGCCACCATTGGTAGCTCACGATGCGATGAATGACGCTATCATGACAGCAATAATCTATTTAAAATTAAAGCAAATAAGAAAAATTTAGGAAAAAAGGAAAAAGATGTTACAAGAAAAATATTACCCAAATAAAGAACATATAAAAAATGCTTCTATAAAAAGTATGGATGAGTATAATGAACTCATGAATGCTGCAAAAGAAGATTATGAAGGTTTTTGGGGTAAATTTGCAAATGAAAAGATTGATTGGATTAAGCCTTATGATAAGGTCTTAGATGAATCTGAAGCTCCGTTTTATAAATGGTTTATAGGTGGAAAACTTAATGTTGCTTATCAATGTGTTGATAGACACCTTAAAACCAAAAAAAATAAAGCTGCAATTATTTTTGAAGGTGACAATGGAGATAAAAGAGTTTTGACATATCTTGAGTTGGCTTACGAAGTAAGTAGAACAGCAAATATGTTTAAAAATGAATTTGGAATCAAAAAAGGCGATAGAGTAGTTCTATATATGCCCATGATACCAGAAGCTGCTATAAGCATGCTTGCTTGTGCAAAAATAGGTGCGATTCACTCTGTTGTTTTTGGTGGTTTTAGTGCAGAAGCTCTAAGGGATAGAATCGTAGATGCTGAGGCAAAACTAGTTGTTACCTCTGATGGTGCTTTCAGAAAAGGAAGCCCTTATATGCTTAAACCTGTTGTTGACGAGGCATTGAGCAAGGATTGTGAATGTGTTAAAGCGGTTTGTGTTATTGAGAGAAATGGCGAAGATGTAAACTGGGTTGCTGGTAGGGACTATAGCTACAATGAACTTATAAAATCACAATCAAAATATTGTGAATCAGAAGCTATGGATAGCGAAGATCCGCTATTTTTACTTTATACAAGTGGAAGTACTGGAAAACCAAAAGGCGTTCAACATTCAACAGCAGGATATATTCTTTGGGCTCAAATGACAATGGAATGGGTCTTTGATATGAAAGATAATGACACATATTGGTGTACTGCAGATGTTGGCTGGATAACAGGACATACATATATAGTTTATGGTCCTTTGGCAGCTGGTGCAACAACTATTATGTTTGAAGGTGTACCAACATTCCCTGATGCTGGAAGATGTTGGAAAATGGTAGAAGAGTATAGAGTAAATCAATTTTACACTGCTCCAACAGCTATAAGACTTCTTCACAAAATGGGAGCGGATGAACCTAAAAAATATGATCTTAGCAGCCTAAGAATTCTTGGTACTGTTGGAGAGCCTATAGATCCACCAGCATGGAAATGGTATTACGAAGAGATAGGAAGAAGCAAATGTGCAATTGTTGATACATACTGGCAAACAGAAACTGGTGGACACATGATAAGCCCACTTCCATTTGCAACACCTATCAAACCTGCTTGTGCGACTTTCCCTCTTCCTGGCATCATGGCAGAGATAATCGACGAAAATGGAAATCCAACTCCGATAGGAGAAAAAGGTTTTATGTGTATTACAAAACCTTGGCCAAGTATGATAAGAACTATATGGAATGACGGTGAGAGATTTGCAAAATCATATTTTGGAGATTGTAAAAAAGATGGCAAGCCAGTATATTTTACAGGCGATGGTGCTATGATAGATGAAGAAGGTTACATGACTATCACTGGCAGAACAGATGATGTTATCAATGTGAGTGGTCATAGAATGGGTACAGCTGAAGTTGAAGCAGCTATCAAAAAACATCCATCAGTTGCAGCAAATGCTGTTGTTGGTAAACCACATCCTATAAAAGGCGAGGGTATCTTTGCTTATGTAGTATTAAAAGGCGAAGATAACTTTGCAACAGAAGCTGAAACTATCAAAGAGATAAATGAAATTATCAAAAAAGAGATAGGCGCAATTGCACTTTGTGATGATATAGTTTTTGTTCCTGATGTTCCTAAAACAAGAAGTGGGAAAATCATGAGAAGAATCCTAAGAAGTATTGCAAAAGGCGAAGAGATAACTCAAGATACTTCAACTCTTGAAGATCCTACAATAGTTAGAAAAATCGAAGAGATTGTTAGATCTTGTAAACTATAAATTCTTTAAATATTTAACCAATGGATCCCCGCGTCAAGCGCGAGGATGACACAAACTTATAATTAATGCGTTACCATTTCGTCATTCCTGCTGTCATCCCTGCGGAGGCAGTGACAGGAATCTACTAGCCTATTATCTCTTCATACAATTTTTTTATACTTTTCAAATCTTCAAAAGCATCTTTTTTTGCAGATGGATTTCTAAGTAAATAGCTAGGATGAAATGTGGGAATAATCACTAGATTATCTTGCTTGATAACAGTTCCTCTAACTTTAGAAATTTGAAATTCATTTGTTGTTAAGTATTTCAAAGCAACACTACCAAGCGTTACTATAATTTTTGGCTTTATAATATCAATTTGTTTTTTTAAAAATGGTAAACAAGTTCTTGCTTCTTCTTCCAATGGGTTTCTATTGTTAGGGGGTCTGCATTTAACAATATTGGATATATAAACATCTTCTCTCTTAAGTCCTAAAACATTTTCTATCATAGTAGTAAGCAATTCTCCTGATTTGCCCACAAAAGGACGACCTAAGCTATCTTCGGTTTCTCCAGGAGCTTCACCTATAAACATAATCTTTGCATGCAGATTTCCCTCACCAAATACCACATTTGTCCTAGTTTTACTTAGACTACATAGATGACATCCTAATGCTTCTTTTTTTAAATTATCTATATTTTCAGGCAAGTTAATTATATTTTGATTTTGTTCAAGTAAGCTTGGATTGTAGTATTTATATCCAAGTGATTTTAGAATCAATAGTTGTTTAATTTGTTGTGCTTTGGTTATTTTATCCATCGTAAAATATTACCGCATATTATATAAAATCTTATATAAACCATCGCCTATAGTGATATAATAATAGATATATTATTCCAAGGAATAAATAATGAAACATTTATGGCTGATTCTCATTGCTCTGCTTACAGGCTGTGTCGAAAGACCAAAACATGTGACACCAGTGGAGCATTTTCAACTTAAGAGCTATCTTGGCACTTGGTACGAGATCGCACGGCTTGACCACTCCTTTGAGCGCGGGCTAGATAAGATTACTGCCACTTACTCTCTGCGCGAGGATGGTAGCGTCAAGGTAATGAACCGTGGATTTGATACAAAGAAAAAAATATGGAAAGAGGCGGAAGGCAAAGCCTACTTTGTAGAGGATTCTGATACTGGATTTTTAAAGGTTTCTTTTTTTGGACCATTTTATGGTGCATATGTCGTGATGGATACTGATTATGAGAGTTACACCATGATTAGTGGACCTGACCACTCTTACTTTTGGATACTCTCGCGTACCCCACAGCTTGATCCGAAGATTCAGTCTCGTCTGATTCAAAAAGCCAAAGAAGCAGGCTTTGAGACCGAGAAACTTATATTTGTTAGTCATGAATAAAAAACTAGAATTGCACTAAAGCCCCAAAATAGGGCTTTATAGCTTTTAGAGGTAGTGAGAGGAGCTTAATCTTCTACTGTAACTTCTACAGGAGTACCTTCCCAGATACCATGTTTTGTACAGTAGCCGTGTGCTACAAGGTTAAGTTTTTTACCTGTTGGGATGATAGTAAAAGTTGTTGTATTGTGTGCTTTTACATTTCCTAAAGTTCCTGGAACATAAGATGCTTTTGCAAGCAATGTATCGCCGTTAAATAGGCTTACAGACTCTATAAAATGATCAAAATCATCTGGATGAGTATATTCATTTCCCATTTTAACTGTTACTTCGAACGGTTCACCAGCTTTTGCAGTGGTTGCACAGTGGATAAATGGAGAATGTCTATCTATCAAATCTTTTTTAGCTTCTCTCTCAACAGTATCTATATCTACATATTTATTTATTTTTGGCATATTTTGTCTCCTTAATTTTAATTAACAGAGTGATTATAACATAATTTATTTTTAAAATAGGATAAACTTTATCCTATTTTAATCTAAATATGAACAACAATAATCAGTAGGTGTAAAAACTTCCAAATCAAAAGAACTTTTTGCTGGCACATTGAAAGTTGTTGGTGTTGTTATCTCCATCCACTCATTTGAATCTGCAAGTTTAACTTTCAAGTGACCTGCTAGTATCTCCATATCTTCCGCTTTATCTGTTCCAAAATTGTAAACTCCAGGTAACATAATCCCAAGTGTTTTTTTTGAACCATCACTAAAAAGAACCGTTCTACTTGTTACTTTACCGTCAAAATATATGTTTGCTTCTTTAATTACTTCTACATTTTTAAAACTCATTTTTATCCTTTGTTGTTAATTTGTTTTGACAAATTTGCCTTGTATTTTATCTTTTTTTACTTTAGTAAACTCACCGATTTTACCATTCATACATATATATATTCCGCTTGTATCGCAATTTGATAAAAATCCATAGCTCATTGCAAAGTTTGCTGTAGCCTCAATAGGATTGATGCTAAAAGGCACCATTGCACCAGTAAGAACGATAACTTTGTCTTTACAATTTTTGTCCAAAAAATCTGCTGTTATATGCATGGTATCCGTACCATGTATAATGATGAATTTATTTTTAGAATTATGCTGATTGATATTATTTTTGATTAATTCTCTATCATCATCATCAAACTCTAAACTATCTTTACCGACGATATTGACTATCTCAAATTCACAAAGCCAATTGCTCGTTATCTCTTCAAAGGCTTGTGAGTCATTATCCACAAATAGCTCTCCATTTAATCTATTGTAGCGTTTATTGAATGTGCCGCCAGTATTAATAACTAAAATATCACTCATATTGCTTTCTCCTGAGTAGTATTTTATCTTATTAGTGGTAAAATATCAAAAATTATATTTTGGAGACTTTTACAGATGATAATGAAGGGCAAAAAAGGCGTTATTTTAGGAATTGCAAATAAAAAATCAATCGCTTATGGTATAGCAAAATCTTGTGAGGAGCAAGGAGCTACTGTAGCTATCACTTTTTTAAATGAGAGATTTCAAGAAAAATTAGCTCCAATAGCAGATGAATTAAATTGCAGTGAAAGACTTTATCCATGTGATGTAAGTAAACCAGAAGAGATTGTAGCTCTTAGAGAATCTCTCAAAAAAGATCTTGGTGAAATTGATTTTATAGTTCACTCTATCGCATTTGCTCCAAAAGAGGGTCTTAGCGGAAGATTTGTAGATATCAGCAAAGAAGCTTTTGATATTGCGATGGATATCTCTGTTTATTCATTGATAGAGTTAGCAAGAGAACTTAAACCTATCATGAGTGATAGTAGCTCGATACTTACACTTAGTTATTATGGTGGTGTAAAATACATACCAAACTATAATCTAATGGGTGTTGCAAAAGCCACACTTGAAATGACAGTTAAATATTTGGCGGAAGACCTCGGCAAAGATGGCATAAGAGTAAATGCTATAAGTGCAGGACCGATAAAAACACTTGCAGCTGCTGGAATAGGCGATTTTAGTTTTATGCTAAAATGGAATGCAGCACATGCTCCACTTAAAAAAAATATAACTATAGAACAAGTAGGAAACAGCGGTATGTATCTACTCTCCGATCTTAGTAGTGGCGTAACAGGTGAAATTCACTATGTTGATGGTGGATACAATATCATGGGTATGCCAGCAGTCGAGTTTGACGAAAATGGCAAACCACATATTGCTTGGAATGGTGAGAATTAAACATTGCAAGACAGCCAAGACTATATTGACAAAAAAAATAAACTGTCAAAAATACTTACCATTTATGGCAGAAATGCCGTAAATGAAGCTCTTTTAGAATCTACAATTACACCAAATAAACTTCATCTATCTACTTCAAACAAAGATGCAAAAGTTATCGATGATATGATATCAATTTGCAACAAAAGAGGCATAGAGATAGTGTATCATGATAAAATGACACTTTCTAGAATATCTAAAAATGCCAAACAAGACCAAGGCGTAGCATTGGACATAATGATGGATAATTTTCTGAATGAAGATGAATTTATAGCAAATAATATTAATTATAGATTATTGGCGATAGATGGAGTATCAAACCCACAAAACCTTGGTATGATTATCCGCTCTGCTGCAGCAGGGAATATAGATGCTATCATCATTCCAAGCAAAGGAACATCATCTATAAATCCTCTTGTGATAAAAGCAAGCGTAGGGACTATATTTAAAATACCTATCATCATTTCAAACAATCTAAGCACTACATTAAAAAAATTCAAAAACTCAAAGACCGTCATCTATACTCTTTGCCTTAATGCAAAAGAGTCTTATAAAAATGTGGATTATACAGACAAAAGCATATTTGTTTTAGGCAATGAAACAAACGGGGTGAGCAAAGAGATAGAGGCATTGAGCGATAAAAGCATAATTATCCCCATGAAAAGAGGAGTTGAATCACTCAATGTTGCAGTAACTGCATCACTTTTAGCATTTATGTAATTTTAGTCTTTCTGATATTTATCTTCTAGAATTTTCACAAATGTTTTTATATCAGTATTTTCAGCACTAAATGTAATGGCTTCTTTGACATCTACATTTATAACAAAAGGAACAAATAGCGCTTCGTTTCTAGGCAAAGATCTACCAGAATTTTCAAGGAAAATAGGAACTATCGGTATCTCTGGATATTTAGAAGCCAAATGACCGATTCCATTTTTAAATCCTTGCATCTCCTCAGGATTTCCTCTACTTCCTTCTGGAAATATAATCACACTATAACCATCATCAAGCGCATCATGGATATTTTGCATTGGATTTGCATGGAAATTCTTTTTTGACATTCTCTCAAGCGGTATAATATCTATGATATTTTTTGAAATCCAACCTATAATTTTATTTTTATAAAAATAATCTTTAGCGCCAACTGGCTTTGTATTTTTAATCATATCACTATCAAATATAGACATAATTGCCATGATATCCAAATGACTATTGTGGTTGGCTATGATGATAAATTGTCCATCGCGTGGAATATTGTGTTTATTTGTTATAGTAATTCCAGATACTATCAGGACAAAAGGCTTTACAAAAAATAGAAAAAATATACTTTTAAGCATGACTAATAAAATATATAATAAATGTAATGAAAAAATAGAGGAGCCGTATATGTCAAACTATCAACTCTATCTATAACGCCGCCATGCCCAGCTATAAAATTGCTTGCATCTTTAACTCCAACATCTCTTTTGATCATAGATACAACCACATCTCCGATAAATCCACTTAGAGAAATGATAAGTCCTGCGCCGATAGCTTGAATGATAGAAAAAGGTGTTAAATATGAAAACAAAACAGCTAAAGTTGTTGTTATTATCACAGCACCTACCAATCCCTCTACTGTTTTCTTTGGACTTACTTTTGGCACAATTGGTGTTTTACCAAAAGTTTTTCCACATACAAATTGCAATACATCATTTAATTCTGTCAATAAAAATAGATACAACAAAAGCATAGCACCATTTATATCACCTATAGGTTTTAACATAAATAGATATGCACTATGGCTAATAGCAAATATAAACAACATTGCACCCCAGTTTACCTTACTAGTGTTATCTATGAAGCCCTCGGTTTGTCCTATCATCATTTGTCTAAATGATAAAAATAAAAATAGATATACTGGAATCGTTATGATGAACATTGCATACCACTGTGTATATGCAAAATAGTATTGAGGGATGATAGAAAGATATCCATAAAATATTATTCGTCTATCTGCTAACCTAGTCGGTATGATAGATATGTATTCTTTAAATGCTAGATAACTTACAAAAGCCAAAAACACAACGCCTAGGGTATTGTTTAAAAACATTGCTAAAACAAAGATAGATATCATCCAAAGCCAAGATATTATCCTGTCGTTTAGCTCTTGTTTTTTTGTTTTTGTTTTGTATTCTAAAATCTTAGTAACAATAAATGATATTGCCAAGATAGCATATATGGCTATAACGGTATTATAAATATTGGGGTTTAGTATGTTCATTCTTTTCTTTCTGTGAAATTTATGTGACTTATTTATTAATATTATAACTAAAAATATATGTTATAATCGACTCTATGGTTAAAACTAAAAATAAAAAATTATTATCCCAAAGACATAAAATATTTTATCTACTATCGGTATCTATAAAAAGGTTTAAAAAATATATATCTTGGCATATAGACAATAAAAAATATGCTTCTATGATCGATACTGAAAAATTGAAATATAGAGTCAAGAAGCACCAATCTATTTTAGTTAGAAAGCTAGAAAATGTTGATTTGGAGCTACAATACAACAAAGTTACAAATATTAAAATAGCCATAAACAGACTAAATGGGATTATCATCAATCCAAATGAAACTTTTTCATTTTGTAAATTAGTAGGATTGCCAACTGCCAAAAAAGGTTATTTAGAGGGTATGGAATTATCTTTTGGAAAGGCAAAAAAAGGCACAGGAGGAGGTATTTGTCAAATTGCAAACTTGATAAATTGGCTTATTATGCATAGTCCTTTGGACATTACACAGAGACATCATCACTCATTTGATCCGTTTCCTGATAAAAATAGAATTTTACCCTTTGGAAGTGGTGCTACGATTTTTTATAATTATATAGATTATCAATTTACAAATAATACGCCTTATAAATTTCAACTTAACTTTTGGATGGATAGCAAATGCTTACATGGGGAATTAAGAGTTAATGAATATTTAAATTATACATATCATGTATTTGAAAAAGAGCATCAATTTATCAAGATTGATGATGATTTTTATAGAAAAAATCAAATTCACAAAGAAAAAAGAGTTAGATTTACAAATGAGTTGTTAGAATCAAAAATGGTTATAAAAAACTTTTCAAAAGTAATGTACGAACCAAAAGATATAGAGTAGTAGTTAATCTAATAATTGCAAAATATTTAATGCATCACGATATATAGGCTCATCTATGAAACCATATTTATCATCCATAAAACCATTGATCCCTTTGGAGCTATGTGCTTCAAATATCTCTTTTATATATTTTGCTCTTTGAATTTCTGCCTTGGTAGTATCAAAAATCTCATTTGCAATTATAGCTTGTTTTGGGCCCATGCAAGCCTTGCTAGTAAAACCGAATGATTTTTCATATTCGCACCATTTACGAAACTCATCCGTGTTATTGTAATCTTGATACATAAAAGAAACTGGATGAATATCTACTGTTTTACACTCTATTAGAAATTTTGTAAGTATATAATCTATAGTTGGGTTTGCTCTTTGGAGAATAGATTGTGGTAATTTTAAAGATGCGAGTAAATCGAGTATACCAATGTTTGCTGTAGTTATACGATTATCAATCTTAAACTCTTTTATACAGCCAAAAGCCTCTTTTGTTTCTAGTGAAAAATGAAGGTCTTTTTCAAAATTTAAAATTTTAAGTGCTACTTCAAGCTCCTTTGGACTTGTGACTTTTGGCAACCTAATGGCATCAAAACCAAAATCATTTAAAAACTCTATCTCTTCTTTACCACCTTCGCAAAATGGATTTGTACGAATAACAATAAAACTTGTAGATTTTTTGAGATTTGATAAAAATAGGGCGATATTATAAAGTGCCTCTTTTTTTCTCGCAGGAGCAATAGCATCTTCTAAATTCAGCGTAACTACATCAGCGATACTCTCATCAAGAGAGTTTAAGTGCTTAAGATTTAGAGGATTTAACATCATATTTGATCTATGTTTAACAAGCTTTGTAAGCTCTTTTTTAAAAGTGCCGAAATGCTTTTGGATTTGGCTTGGAGTTAAGTTTTCAAATTGTTCAATGTTATCAAATATCATACCCAATCATAACATAAGCAAGCTTTATATGACAAAATGCAATATATCAATTTAGCAAAAAGTTTTTTAGATAAAATACGACTTATGAAAAAACTATACATAATTTACACATTGCTAATTACGCTCTGTTTCAAAGAGATAAAATGACTTTAGATAATATTTGTAAAATACTTGAAAAAGATAATATATTTTTAACAGGTGGGGCAGGGGTAGGCAAAAGCTACACCACCATGAAGATTATAGAAAAATTCAAAAAAAATGAAAAAAATGTTGTAACTCTAGGCTCAACCGGCGTTAGTGCAGTTGCAGTAAATGGTATGACTGTGCATAGTTTTTTTGTTTTTGGCATAGCAAATTCACTTGAAGAGTTAGATATCGGAGATAAAAAAGCAAAACATAGGCTAAGCGAACTAAAAAAGATTATTTCAAACACGGATTTGATAGTAATCGATGAAATATCCATGATAAGCGCAAGTCTTATAGATATGATAGCTTACCGACTTGACTCTATGGGTTTTATGGGTAAAATTTTATTTGTTGGAGATTTTTTCCAACTTAGCCCCATAGTAAAATACAAAGAAAATGTAGGATTGTTTGATAGCTTACTTTTTGCTTTTGAAAGCTCTTCATGGCACAATTTCGCCCCAGTAGTTGTAGAACTTACCACAATGCACAGAACACACGATACAGAGTTTACAAAGATACTTTCTAGCATACGAAAAGGCGAAGTAAACGAAAAAGTTATAGAATATATCAAATCCTTGGAACAAAACAGTGCTTTGGAAAATTCAACATATCTATTTGGCAAAAATGAACATGTTGAAAAGATGAATAGGGATAAACTAGCCGAGCTTTCATCTCCAGCCGTAATGCTTATAGCTCAAAATAACAGTATCAAGGGCGTACATGAAAATAAAGTTGCAAATTGGCAAAAATCCCTTCCTGTGCCAGATACATTAACACTAAAAGTGGGCGCACCTGTACTATTTTGTGTAAACAAATGGGGAAAATATGCAAATGGCGAACGAGGTGTTATAAGAGAGATAACTAGTGAAGCTGTCATAGTAGAAAAAAATGATAGTTTGGTGCGAGTTGAACCTCATGTATTTGAGCTTGGAGAGTTTCATGCCAATGAAGATGGCAAACTCAAATCTATTACACTTGCTACGATGTCGCAATTCCCGCTAAAACTAGCTTATGCTATAACGATACACAAATCACAAGGGATGAGTATAGACAACTTGGTTTGTAATGTAGATAATATCTTTACGCCAAGTCAATTTTATGTTGCCTTATCTCGTGCAACGGATCCTAAAACTTTAAAGGTTGATTACAGTGGTGGTAATTTGGAGTATTATCTAAAAAGAGTTATATCTATAGATCCGAGAGTAGTGGAGTTTTATAGTAGCGTTAGATAGTTATCAACGAGATATTACCAACTTTTTGGATAACTATTTTTTGTTTCTTTACAACACTCAAATCTCCATCAAACTCTAGTACATTGTAGTAATTCTTCAAATCTATCTCCAAAGAATCATTTATTTGTCCATGTATATTGAAAAATCTTTTAAATTTCAAAGGTGTGAAAACAAAAAATCTACTTTTTGATGCCAATAAAAATGGAGTGGCTAATAAATGAAATGGTAAAAGAAGTAGGGTAGAGATGACATATCTCAATGCACCACTTTTTAAAAGTCCAAATCTTAAAACTTCAGATATAAATATATGGGCAACATCGCTTGAATTGCCACAAGAAAATAGAAATATTTTTTTATCGATAGCGTAAAATGGTACATCTATCTTTTTAACATCCTCATTGTTAGCTATCAATGCAAGAATCTTGTCAATATTTGGTAGTCTATGTATTTTGGCTAAAACATTAAAAGAGCCGGTAGGATTTACGATAAAAGGAGGCATCGAAGATATACCAAATTTATTGTACAAATCTTTTAGTGTTCTTCGAATAGCACCATCGCCGCCATTTATGAGTATATAGTCAAAATCTGATATATTTTCTACAGATCCCGAATGAATGAGAGACACATAAGTTATCTCTATGCCTGAAAACTCTATATGTTGTCCGATTGATAGAATTTTCATATAACTTTGCTTTATTTTGACGATGCTTTAAAGCTATTGATCACTTGATTTAAAAGTTCCACCATATCGCCTTTTTCCAATGGACCAACGAGAGGATCGTGTATTTCTTTTCCATCTGGGGACATAAAATACAATGTAGGTGTACCATAAGGCTCCATAAGTCCCTTTGGAAGCGTATCCATATCTGCAACTTCTATAAATTTAACTTCAAAGTCACTATCAAGGATTTTTTTAACCTCTGCTTTTTTAAATGTATCTTTTAAGGCATCACAAGATCCACAACCATCTTGTGTTAAAAACAAAATAGTTATTTTGCCTGATTGGTTGGTTGCAATATCTTGGTTATCAGAACTTTTTTCTTCGGAACAAGAAACCATAAATAACATTAAAAAAGTCAAAAATAAAAATTTTATATATTTCATAAAATATCCTATTGATTAAATAAATCATATTCCTGCTGCAAGCTAGGCAATATCGATTTGTCTAAATTATATACAAAAGCATAGTTATATGTCAATGTTTTTAATTTTTGATGAACATCATGAATATCATCAAACCAAACAGGATTTTTTTCTAAATCTACTTTTGTCTTTTTGGGAGTAAGCACAATACTTCTAATCCATTTTAAACGATAATATATATATTCACTTGCTTCATGAATATCTTTTAGATTATCTACAAATATTACAACTTTTTCACTTTTTGAACTTGATTGGATTCTAAGCTGATTGTCTATAAAAACAGGCACAAAGTGTTTTGTATATTTGATTTTTTCAAGATCAAATCTGATATGATGAGAATCAAGAAAATGCAATACTTTTGCCAAATGAACCATATGAAAAGGCACTATGTCATAATTTTGATACACATAACCATCTATTTTGAAACTACATTTAAATAGCGTATCTGAAATCAATTGATAATCTTTTTCTATACTAAGTCTTGGTATATTAGGTTTGATGGTAGTTAGCAACTCTTCATCGTCTCCTACGAAAAGTAAATCATTGCTATTTACTATCTGCTCAAAAGTTTTTTTCCAATCATCTGAAAGAATATTAATACTTCTTTTGTCCACAGTCAACATTTTTAAAAAACTCAATTCATGAGTATTTAAAAGATATATATCTATCTCTTTTTTGAGTAACACATATCGCACTAACTTCATGGATGCTAGCTTGACATCACTTACTTTTATCCATGCGATTTCACTGTCATTTTTAACTATATTATCATCATCATATATGATAGCATACGCACCATTGCTTAACGCACTATCTATATCTTCTTGGATTGAAGAAAAAAACAAATCGCCAAGTTCTACTTTTGACGGATAAACCGTAGCACTATTTATAGATTGTATCTTGGGGCTACCTATAAGTTCCCCATTGGTTATATTTACAACATCACTTATATTCATTATTTAACTGGTGTCCCTGCAGTTTTTGGTGCTTCTGGACGAAGCAGATGAAGTCCATTTTCATCTTTTGCTGCTAAAAGCATTCCCTCGCTTAGATTGCCCATAAGTTTTGCTGGTTTTAGGTTAGCGACTACACACACTTGAGTTCCAACCAAAGATTCTGGAGTATAAAACTCTTTTATTCCTGCGACTATTTGTCTTTGGTTAACTTCTCCAACATCAACTTTTAAAAGCAACAATTTGTCACTTTTTGGAAGCTCTGAAGCTTCTATGATAGTACCTATTTTTAGTGATGTTTTGAAAAAATCATCTATCCCAATGAGTGCTATGCCTTCATCATTTTTAACTTCACTCACTTTTGGCTCACTTTGTTTTTCATTATTTTTTTGAGGTTCATAAACTGCCATTAAAGGCTCTTCGATTCTTGGGAATAGAGGAGGGATTTTTGATATAACAAATTCAGGTAAAATGTTTGAGTCTATTACAAAGTTTTTCCATGAGCTGTTATCTATCTCAAAACTAAGTGCGGCAGATATTTTTTGAGATACTTTTGGCATGACAGGATAGAGCATGATTGACACACGAGCAAGAATGTTAGCTATAAGTGCAACCAAAGCCATTGCTTCTTCAACTTTGCCTTCTTTCATAAGCGTCCAGGGTTGATATTTGTCAATTACTTTGTTTGCAACACCGATAGGTCGCCAAAGTTCTTCAAGATATCTATGTAATTGCATTTCATACAAAAATGGCTCCAGTTTAGATATAGATTCATTTACTTCACTTATCTCGCTGCTATAATATTTTGCCATATTGTCTGAGTTTATTTTACTATCAAAATATTTTTCACTCATGCCTATGAGACGATTGAGAAGATTACCCAAATCATTACCAAGGTCAGAATTTATCCTGTCAATTAGTGCTTTTTGACTAAAGTCGCCATCTCCACCAAAAGGAACTTCTCTAAGCATAAAATATCTAAAATTATCTATCCCGTAAGCATCTGCTACCTCTTTTGGATTGATAACATTTCCTTTTGATTTACTCATCTTTTCGCCATCTCTAGTCCACCAGCCATGAGCTGCTATGTGTTTTGGGAGAGGCAGATCTAAGCTCATCAAAAATGCAGGCCAATATATAGCATGAAATCTCAAGATATCTTTGCCTATCAGCTGAACACGCGCTGGCCAATACCCCATATTTTTCTCATCTGTGCCATATCCAAGTGCTGTTATATAATTTAGAAGTGCATCGAGCCAAACATACATTACATGTTTTGGATCATCGAATTTTTCAGGCAATTTAACGCCCCAGTCAAAACTTGTTCTTGTGATCGAGAGGTCTTCAAGTCCACCCTCAACAAATCGTATGACTTCATTTCTTTTGCTTTTTGGCAATATGCAATTTGGATTTTCATTATACCAAGCCAAAAGTTTGTCTTGATATTTTGAAAGTCTAAAGAAATAACTCTCTTCTTCTACTACTGTCGTACTTTTGCCACATTCAGGGCAAAACTCATCATCAACAAGTTGTGTTTTGGTAAAAAATGTCTCACAAGATATACAATAATGTCCTCTATAAACATCTTTGTATATGTCGCCATTGTCAAACATCTTTTCAAATGCGACTTGTACGCCTTTTTTGTGTTGTTCGTCTGTTGTTCGTATGAATGAATCATAACTGATATCAAACTCATCCCAAAGATTTCTAAAACTTGCAGAGATTTTATCTGCATATACTTTTGGGCTTTCACCTCTTAGTTTTGCTGCTTCTTCTATCTTTTGACCGTGTTCGTCGGTTCCTGTCAAAAAGAATACATCGTAACCTATCATTCTAGAGTATCTAGCGATAGTGTCGGCTATGATAGTTGTATAAGCGTGACCTATGTGAGCTACATCATTGACATAATAGATAGGGGTTGTTATGAAGGTTGGTTTGTTGCATTGCATGAAGTTTTCCTTAACAAATGAGTTTGGAATTTTACAAAATCGGAGTGTAAAATATTGATGAGATTTTATCCTAAAGATGCTGTAAATTGGATTTTTAGTTTTTATTTGGCTATTTTTATACCAATCCCAACTCTTTGGAGATGTCTTTGATGAGTTTGCTGAGAGGGCGTTTGTGCAAGTCCTCTTTGAGATATATCCCAAATAAATCTTGCTTTACCTCTTCCTCAGTTTTTTGGGTCAATTTCGCTAGTTCTTTGATACGACTATCGGGATAGTCTTTACGCTTTTGAATCATCTCGATAACTTTATATTTATGATAACCGTATCTACCGTCTAACTCTAAAACTTGAAGATAATGTTGATATTTATCCGAAAAATCTTCTTTCAAAAATAGTTCAATATCCGCTTCTTCATCCACCTGTAAATTTGAATTTGACAAAAAGGTTTTAAATTTTACTTTGTCATCAAAATCAAATTTTTGGCTCGTCGGTGCTACCCCTCCGATAGTC
This sequence comes from Sulfurovum sp. enrichment culture clone C5, assembly GCA_001493195.1. Lineage (GTDB taxonomy): Bacteria > Campylobacterota > Campylobacteria > Campylobacterales > Sulfurovaceae > BN30871. The sequence continues at coordinate 51,801 of FAXN01000038.1, forward strand.
TGAGTGCCTTTAACTTTAGAAGAATTACATACATAACACGATGGGACAAGATTATACAAACTCAATGCCAAATAGGGATAAGTCCCTTTATCCATGAAATGATCTAATGTAAAACCATTTTTTGTTTTTTTGGATGTACTAAACTTGTTAATAAACTCAATATTGCAAAAGTAACAGGTATGGACTTCAATATTATCTTCAAAAAATTTAGCTATTTTTGGCTGAAGTTTTGAAATTTTAGGAGTTATCTTTACTGACTTTGCTTTATCGTAATTGAAAACTTCCTTGACAATATTATTTTCACTCACATATTTTTCACCGATAGAGTTTTTAATTTCTACTAATTTTTCAAAATCTCCACACACAATATCTCTTAAACTATAATCATTTAGTTCTGATTTTAGATGCGTATTGTAATACGTTTCAAAAGAATCGCTTTGAATTTTAAACTTAGCGAACAAAGCATAGTAATCATCTGCCAAATTTGGTTGATAGGGAATTTTAATCATTTTCCAAACTTTCCAAATAGGCTTTAACCCGTCCTATCTCAGCATTTTTCGCTTCATCTTTGCCAAGCAGTATTTTTTCTATCTCAATCAGATGATTTTTTATCACTTGCTTGAGATACTCCTCGCCTATGATGTTTTGAATATGCCAAAATTGTGTTTTTTGATTTTCGTATTGAGCTTTTAAATCAGTAAAATCTTTTGTTTCTTTTTTATTTTCTTCTTCAACTTGCTTATGAAACTCTATAATTTTATTGATTTTACTTTTCGCAAACTCTCCCATCAAACCGTCTTTCATAAAAAATCCGTGAGAAAGGAGAGTGTGGATGTTTGCTCCGAATGTTTGCTCTGAGTCATTAAGTGGATAAACCTGCTTACCATCTTTTAAAAAAATTACATTTTCTTTTGATAAGTCTGAGAGAAGGAATGGGGAGTGAGAAGTAACTAGAAAATGAAATTTCTTCCCCATTTGTTTACATAAACTAATAACTTCATTCAAATAGTTTTTTTGCCAATTAGGATGTAATGCTATTTCTGGCTCATCAAGTAAAAAAATAAAATCTTTTTTACTGTGAGAAAAAGCATATATATTGAGTAATTGACCAAAGATCATCTGTTCGCCATGGCTTAAATTGTCGAATCTTCTAATTTTTTCATCGATAAAATCGAAATCAAAAAAATGAATAAAACCATCGTTTTTCATATAAATACTTTTTTCTTTTTCGGTTAAGTCGGAAATAAAAAATGATGTTGGAGTTGTAAGTTGAAGGAAATACTTATTGTAATCTTCTTGACTAATGTAATCAGCTAATGCTTCTTTTAACTTTTCAATATCTTTCAAAATATACATATAGGAACCCGTTCCGTTTTTTTTACCATAGCATATGATTAGAAATTGATAATATTTGTCTTCTATCGAAAGAAAAATTTTCTTAACCTCCTCTCTATTCTTAGGAGAAAAGTAATTTATGCTTCGTTCTAGAAGTTCGCTAGGCTCTGTTAGTTTAATTTCTATTTGATTAGGCAAATACATAAAAGTTGATAATCTAAATGGAATAGTAGAAATACCATAGTGAACTGTCAATAAGTTTGCTATTGCTGTCTTATCGATTTCAAATATGTTATAATTTCTAAAAGCACAATGCTTATGAATGTTTTTATTATATATATAAATTTTTCCATATAATGCATAAAATGAACCTATTTGTAATTCAGTTTCAATTTTTTCAATATTTGATATATATTTTAGTATTTTATTTGTATATTGAAAAACTAAAATGTATTTTTTTTCTAACTCATTTTCTATGAGTTTTAATAAAGTTTCAAGAATATTACTCTTCCCACTCCCATTTTCCCCAACAATAGCGGTAATATTAATATTATCAGGAAAGATACTAGTATATTTTTTAGGTTTAATATCTAATACACAATCATCTTTTAAAGTACCATCATCGTTATACTCATCATGAAATGTACACTCAAACCTTGGCGAAAAATTAAATCCTTGATTCTCGATATTTTTATATTTTTCAACCCATAAATAAACTAATTCCATCACATACCTTTAGAATTAAATACCTAACTAAAACTCAAATCCTCCGCTGTGTCCTTTGTTCATACTTTCATAAACAGCTTTGACATAAGCCTCTCTAGTCTCACAATCAAACATAAGTTCACATTTGGTACAACTATCCAAGTTTTTTGATTTCTGACACTCTGTGAGCTTATCTAACTCTATTTCGAGCTTTTCTTCCCACGCATCTTTCTCGACTATTTCGCTTACCTCGCTCAATTCAAACTCCATAAGCTTTTTTAAGAGCTTCTATCTCATATCTTGAGCCAAAAAAGCATGGACTTGTATCGTGCACAAATGACGGTTTGAGAGAGAGCAGACTTCCACCTTTATCATCTATCGCCATTCCACCAGCACTCTCATACACAAGCGCGAAAGGCAACACTTCAAACAGTTGTCTAAGTTTCCCATTTGGTTTATCGCTAGTAGCAGGATAACTAAAAAGCCCACCACCTTTTAAAAGTATTTGATGAAGGTCTGGAACCATTCCACCGCTATATCTAAGTCTATATCCCTCTTTAAATAGAGAATCTATAAAGTTTTTATGGATTGGCGTCCAGTTTTGTTGTGTTCCGCCTGGAGCATTTAATTTGCCTTTGTCATTTAGAGTTATTTCTCCTATTTGTGCAAATTGACCGCCCATATATCTATAATGAATAGGTTTTTTGCCTCTTTTGCAGATAACAAGCTCTATCCTAGGTCCATATACCACATAAGCAGATGCTACCAATCCATCTCCATCTAAAGTATCTTCATATATACCAAATATTGAACCTACGGACAAATCCACATCAACAAGGCTTGAGCCGTCAAGAGGATCATAACATACTGTATATGTGCCATTTTCGTGCAAAACAGATATTCCTTCTTTCTCTTCACTTACTATGGCTTTTATGGATGGCACGCTTTTAAAAGTTTGTTCTATTATAAGATCACTTTGAACATCGAGTTTTAACTGGTCTTCGCCTGAGCTATTTGAACTCTGGGAGTATCCCAAATCGGAATTTTTTATCGCATTATCAATTTTGAGGGCAATATCTTTTATACTATCAAAAATTGTATCCATTATATCTCCTTGCCATTTTTTAAAATCCATTCTATGATTGTATGTGGATCATTTAAATCCATGATATTCATACTCTTAGATACATTATATCTGCTCATATCAACAGTGCTATCTACTGCCAATGCTTCGCTAAAGTCTAGATAACTTTCATCTATCTCGCCTCTTGCTATGCATATCCTAGGGAGTGGCAAATTTTTAAGCCCTTCAACTAGTAAGATATCTATATCGCCAAACATAGATACTATTTCACTTAATTCTTTTTGTCTGTTAGAAAAATATGTTGTTCTAGTAGGCGATACTACGGCTACTTCTGCACCAGTGGCGAAAAATTTGAAGCTATCTTTTCCTTCTTTGTCAAAAACTGCTTTATCTTTTGGATCATGCTTTACTATGCCGATTTTGTATTTTGTATTTAGTATGGTAGAAATTTTTTCGATTATAGTCGTTTTACCGCTATTTGAAACACCAGTAAATGCTACTGCTAATGCCATATATCATTGCCTTTTTTATTTTGAAGATTATACTAAAAAGTTCATTGAAACTATGTTAAAATACTGTTTTAGATTTGATGGGATTTTAATATGTTAAAAATAATTTTTAGTTTTTGTGTTGTTGCTATTTTTTTAGCTGGATGTTCTAGTAAAGAAAACGACTCTTTGCTTAGTGATTTTAAAAACAAGCAAGATAAATTTGAACAAATACAAAAAACCAATAAAGCCACGATCTCACAAGACGGCAAGGTGACTGGATTTGTAACTGGACTTTATCAAGAAGATACCAAATATGAAAAATTTTTGGTAGGCATATACACCCAAGAAGAGTTTAAAAATCTGCAATTTATGTTAGATGGAAAAGATCCTCTAAAAATCGAGGAGCTACAAAACAATGATAACAGATTAGATCAAATACCATTAAAAAACAAGTGGAGCAGATATTTTGAACTAACTTTTATCAAAAGCGACTCCAATGTTATAACTCTTCAAGTAAAAAATGGAAAAATTTGGAGTAGAGATATGGTTTTTTCTAAAGTACCGAATTATTTGAATTCAAAAAAAGATGATATTTTTTAGTTCACTTTGTACAATTGTATAACGAGTAAATAACCCAATGCACTCAAAGCTATCGTACCTATTAGATTTATAGCGATATTACTAAAAGCTTGTACAAATCTCCCAGATTCTAGTAAAAAAAAGCTCTCAATGGCAAATGTTGAGTATGTTGTAAGAGCGCCTAAAAAACCAGTAACTAAAAAACTTTTTACATTTGGAGAGAGTGTAGGGTGATGATGAAAATATGCAAACAACATACCGATGACTAAACTTCCTGATAGATTAACCATGATAGTTCCATAGGGGAGATAGTTACTAAAATTCTTCGAAGCAAAGCTATTTACTAGCATTCTTGCAATTGCACCTAGTGCTCCGCCACTACCGACTGCGATTATTAAACTTAAATTCATCGTCTATAACCTCCTGCATCTGCTTTTGAATATCTTCATACCAATCTTCGCTAGATTTTTCAACATCAACAAGTGGCAAAAAATTAAAAACTACATCACTACTTTGACTTGTTTTTTTTGATTCATCTACAAGCATTCTGCTTCCAGTAATGACAACTGGTTGAATTTTTAGATGGAGTTTTTCGGCTATTATCTTTGCTCCGGATTTAAAACTTAAAAGTTTTTGACCTTTGGATCTTGTGCCTTCTGGGAAAATAGCAACTTTTCTATCCAATGTGCTTATAGAGTATTTTACATCATTTAAAAGCTTCAAGATACTTTTTTTACTTTCTCTATCGATTGAAATCATTTCGCCCAACTTCAATAGCTGTCCGATATAAGGAAGATTAAACAACTCTTTTTTTGCCATCCATCTTAAATGATTTGTTTGGAGCGACTCCATGGCTATGATATCCACTATGCCTTGATGGTTAAAGATATACATATCTGCACTCAAGTCTATCTTTCCAACTTGAATGGCTCTGCTACCAAGTAAAAACATAATGATGCGGTTTAACTTATGCATAATGATGCCTTTATGTTTTCTAAAAACAAAAACAAGAGGTATCATAAAAAATGCAACTACAATAAAAATTACAAATGCACTCCAAAAAAATCTAATTTTGGACAACAAGGTATTCAACTTTCAAAACCTTTTAACATTTTAACTCCATCATCACTTCCTAGAAGCAATTCTATGGCACGCTCTGGATGAGGCATAAGTCCAAAGACATTTTTTGTTTCATTACAAACACCAGCAATCGACTCGACAGAACCATTTATAGACTTTTCTTTTCCATTTGGATCACAGTATTTAAGAAGTATTTGTCCATTTTCTTTCATTTTAGTCAAATCTTCATTATCAACATAATAATTTCCATCAGCATGAGCTATAGGTATATGTATAACTTCATCTTTTTGACATTTATTTAAAAAAGAATTATCCGTTGAAACAACTTTTAGATGTTGATACTTTGATATAAAATGCAAATTTGTATTTCTTTTGAGTGCACCTGGAAGAAGTCCAGCTTCGGTTAATATCTGAAAACCATTACAGATGCCAAGCACCTTGCCTCCATTTGCAGCAAATTTACTTACTTCTTGCATTACTGGAGCAAATCTAGCGATAGAACCTGATCTTAGGTAGTCGCCATAAGAAAATCCACCAGGAACTACAACCAAATCAACATTCTCTGGCAACGCTTTGTCATTGTGCCAAATTATTTGCGTAGTATGTCCTAGTTTTTCAAAAGCATACTCAGTATCAAACTCACAGTTTGTACCTGGAAATCTCAATATCGCTACATTCATGGTTTTAACTCAAAATCATAATCTTCAATAACAGTATTTGCTAGCAAGGTTTCACACATCTCCTTGATCATTTCAGATGTAACACTACTATCAACATCAAGCACTATCTGTTTTCCGATTCTAACATCGTTTATGCCTTTAAATCCAAGGGATCCAAGAGCATGATGAGCTGCTTTGCCTTGTGGATCAAGAACCCCTTGTTTTAGATATACATTTACGATTGCTTTCATTTATTACTCCCTAAAATTCTATTTAATACCTCTTCGTATGCTACTTTCAGTCCACCAAGACCTTGTCTAAATCTATCTTTATCCATTTTTTCACCAGTAGCACTATCCCATAATCTAAAATTATCAGGGCTTAACTCATCTATCAAAATGATATTATTGTTAACATCTCTTCCAAACTCGAGTTTAAAATCGACCAATGTTAAATTTAGTTTCGCATAGAAATCTTTTAGTAAAACATTTATTTTTCTAGCTATATATCTTATATAATCAAGCTCACTCTCATCTTTTACAAGATTGAGTATCAAACAATGTTGGTCATTGAGCTTTGGATCTCCCAACTCATCATTTTTGTAGTCAAATTCTACTAACGTAAACGGAAGAACTTCTCCATCTTTGATGCCCAGGTTTCTGCTCAAACTACCAGTTGCTATATTTCTAACTATTACTTCTATTTTTATAACTTCTGCTTTTTTGTGTAGCATATGATTATCATCTATCATTTTTACAAAATGTGTACTTATGCCTTTTTTTTCCAAGTATTCAAAAAGTTGTGCAGAAATTTTGTTATTTAATGCACCTTTTCCTTCTTCTACGGCTTTTTTTTCTCCATTGAATGCTGTTAATTCATCTTTAAATTCGGATATCAAAAAATTTTCATCTTCTGTTTTCCAAATTTTTTTTGCTTTACCTTCGTAAAGAAGCGTTGTTTTTGTCATTATTTTCTTCCCTCTGTAATGATTAATGCTTTTAAGATATCAATCGCGCTTTTTAATTGAGAATCTTTATTTACCTCTGATTCGCTTATATTGTTTCCTTTGTTTGAAAGTGTATTTTGCATAACTTCAGTAGTAGTATTTGCATCACCAACCGTCAAATGTTTATCTAGTTCGCTCTCTTTGATAAGACCATTATTTGTTGTTCCATTTGTGATTGAACCAAGATGAACAACAACATCAGGATCAACTCCTTTTGCTTGTATAGATCTTCCGCTTGGCAAGTAATATCTGGCAACAGTCAATCTAAGTCCTTCTTCATTTCCCAAAGGAATAACAGCTTGAACGCTTCCTTTTCCAAATGTTTTTTCGCCTACCACTACAGCACGTTTAAGATCTTGCAACGCACCACTTACTATTTCACTAGCACTAGCACTTCCACCATCAACCAAAACAACCATTGGTGTTTTTACATCATCTTTGTCTGCTTTTGCACTAAAAGTTATATTTTCTGCTTTGCTTCTCCCTTTTTGAGAAACAATTACGCCTTTATCAACAAACAAATCTGTCAATCCAACTGCTTGATCTAAAAGTCCGCCAGGATTGCTTCTAAGATCCAAAACTATACCTTTTGCTTTTGAATATTTTGTAAGAGCTTTTTTGACCTCTTTTACAACATTTTGATCAAATGATGTAACTTGGATATAAAGCAAATCACCATCTATAATTTTTGCAAATACTGATTGGACTTTTATGATTGCACGATTGATTTTAATCTCGCGAGGTTTTGTTTCGTTTTTTCTAAGGATTGTTAGCGTTATGCTGCTTCCTGGTTTACCTCTCATGATACTAACTGCTTCGTCTATATTCATACCCATAGTAGCTTTATTGTCAAGTTTTATGATGACATCACCAGCTTTCACACCAGCTTTGTATGCAGGAGTATCTTGGATAGGAGCGATAACGGTAAGTGATCCATCTTTCATACCAACAGATATTCCAAGACCTCCAAATTCACCTTTTGTATGAACATTTAAGTCTTTATACTCTTTTTTATCCATATAAGATGAATGTGCATCAAGATTGCTCATAAGTCCTTTTAGGGCTTTATCAACAAGTATTGTTGTGTTTGTTTCATCAACATACTCATGCTCTATAAGATTTAAAATTTTTGTAAATTTGATGTAAGCTTCAAGTTTTTCTTTTGAAATATTCTGATTTGTTTGTGGTTGTTCAACAACTGGAGGCTCTGCATTGGCGTTCAATCCAATAAAATAGCTACCAATCGCAACCGCGATAGAGAACAATATAAATGGTTTTGTTTTTTTTATCATGCTAATAATTACCTTTTGCATTCTTTTGAGAATATATTTTATTTAAAAAGCTCTAAATTTATGCTTTTTATTTAGCATATAATACTACATCTTTAATGTAAATAGGGGGTTAATAGATGGTTTTTATATTGAAATTTTTACTTTTTATCTTTATTTTTTGGATTTTTAATGAATATTTATTCATTTCTTGTTTTTTTACAGCAATAAATGAATTTTTGTCAGTTATCGTTATATCTCCTATATTTTTAGCATCAAATCCCAAATCTTTACATAAAGCTCCAAGAAAATCACCTTTTCTAAGCTTATCTCTTTTGCCGCCATATATACAAATAGTTCTAAAATCACCTTTTACTTCGAAACTATTGTCCATAGATAAATTATCTATACTCATAGGTCCAAGATTTGGTAAAACTTCTGAAGCTAGTTTTTCTTCTCTGTTTGTATATAGAGATACTGCCAAACCTTCTTTGCCAGCTCTTGCTGTTCTGCCTATACGATGAGTATAAGTTTCACTTTTAAAAGGAATATCAAAATTAATTACCAATTCAACATCATCTATATCTAATCCTCTTGATGCAACATCAGTTGCGATTAACAGTGGAAGCGAGCCATTTTTAAATAGCAAGAGAGATTCATCCCTTTTGTCTTGTTCAAAATCACCATGTAGCAAAGCGATATCAAAATGCAAATCATCAAAGAAATCAAATAAAACGTTTGCTTCGGCTTTTGTGTTGCAAAATACTATAGTTGACTTTGGCTTGAAGGATTTTAAAACAGTCAATAAAGCTTGATATTTATCTTTGACTTTATACAAATACTCTTCTATCTCTACGACACAATCTGTTTGTATTTTTATCATTGTAGGATTTTTCATGATATTTGATGTGAGTTTTTCTATATTTGATGGATATGTAGCAGAAAAAAGCATTGTTTGTGGTTTATTTTTGATACGATTTATAACTTTCATAATATCATCAAAGAAGCCCATGTCAAGCATTCTGTCCGCTTCATCTAAAACTAAAGTTTCTATATTATCAAGAACCAAAGTTTCTCTAAATAGATGATCATTTAGTCTGCCAGCAGTTCCTATAACTACATCTACACCATGGGCCATATTTGCTACTTGACTTCTTAAACTCACACCACCATAAAGAGTTACAACCTTTAGGTTTTGTACAAAAGTCCCAAGGCTTCTAAAAACAGATGCTATCTGTTCGCACAGTTCTCTAGTAGGAGCGATAACAAGCACTTTCGGGTTTTTATTTTTAGATGTAAGTTTTTCCATTATTGGTAATACAAAAGATATAGTTTTGCCTGAACCTGTTTTTGCCTGAACTATAACATCTTCTCCTTTGATGATAGCAGGGATTGTCTCTTGTTGTACTGGAGTAAGCGTGTCAAATCCGAGATTTTTTATGGTAAATTTCAACTCATCTTTTATATCTAAATCATTAAAATGCAATTGTTGCCTTTTTTATTGCAATTATATCTAAAATTAATTATTTCATTAGTTAAGTATCACAACTCAATAAACTTGACAAGACTTGACTAAAAGTTATATAATTCTAAAAACCTAAAAAATCAAGGATTGATTATGAGCATACTAGAAAAACTTACCAATCAAATGACTGCTACCATAGAGTCATCTTTATCTTTAGCCCTACACAATAAAAATCAAGAAGTTATGCCTATACATTTAGTATGGGCACTGGTAACAAATAGTAGTTCCATACTAAATCAAGTATTAAACAAACTAAACGTAGATAAATCAGCACTTGAACTTGAGATAAAAAGTATGGCATCAAAACTACCAAGTGTTTCAAGTGTCACAAAAGAGAGTATCAGGATGTCTCAAAACTTACTTTCGACTCTACAAAAAGCTGAAGGTTTGATGAATGCAAGTGGCGATAAATTTTTAGCCGTTGATACATATTTATTGGCAAATATAGACGAGGATTTTATATCCAATACCATATGCAAATATATAGATAAAATGGAATTTAAAAAAACATTGGAGAGCATTAGGGGCAATGCAAGTATTGATTCGCAAAGCGGAGATGAAAATCTCGAAGCTTTAACACAATACGGCGATGACTTAAATCAAAAAGCGATTGACGGTAAACTTGATCCTGTTATCGGAAGAGATGAGGAAATCCAAAGAACTATGCAGATATTAATCCGCAAAACTAAAAACAATCCTATACTTTTAGGAGAACCTGGAACTGGTAAGACAGCCATAGTTGAAGGGTTGGCTCAACGCATAGTAAACAAAGAAGTGCCTTTGAGTTTACAAAAAATGAGAGTAATAAGTCTTGATATGAGCCGTTTGATAGCTGGGGCAAAATATAGAGGTGAATTTGAAGATAGATTAAAAGCCGTTGTTGATGAAGTCAAAAAAGCTGGTAACATTATCCTATTTATTGATGAGATTCATACTATCGTAGGAGCAGGGGCTAGCGAGGGAAGTATGGACGCAGCAAACATACTCAAACCAGCTCTCGCACGTGGTGAACTCCACACTATAGGTGCAACTACACTCAAAGAGTATAGAAAATATTTTGAAAAAGATATGGCTTTGCAAAGACGCTTTCAGCCTGTAAAGGTCGATGAACCTAGCATAAATGAAGCTTTGCAGATACTAAGAGGCATCAAAGAGAGATTAGAAACTCATCATAATGTTACCATCACAGATAGTGCATTGGTAGCTGCTGCAAAATTAAGCGACAGATACATTACGGATAGATTTTTACCAGATAAAGCTATAGATCTCATAGATGAAGCTGCGGCTGAGCTTAAGATGCAAATAGAAAGTGAGCCAAACGAGCTAGCCAAAACCAAAAGAGAAATTTCGGCACTTCAAGTAGAAAAAGAAGCACTTAAAATGGAAAATGGTAAGAAAAATAAAAAAAGATTTGACGAGATAGAAAAAGAATTGGCTGATTTGGGAGAAAAAAGAGTAGGGCTTCAAAATCAATTTGAGTTAGAAAAAAATGTTTTCGACGATATCAGTAAAGCAAAAAGCGAAATAGAATCACTAAAAACAAAAGCTGACATGGTAAAAAGAGAAGGGGACTTCACCAAAGCTGCCGAGATAGAATACGGTCAAATCCCAGCGATGAAACAAAAGATAGATGACCTTGAGTCCAAATGGGAGCAAATGAAGGCAGAAGGTACGCTTCTCAAAAACTCTGTTGATGAAGAGATGATAGCTAGTATCGTTAGTAGATGGACTGGCATACCAGTAACAAAAATGCTACAAAGTGAAAAAGATAAAATCTTACATATCGAAGATGTTTTAAAAGTTGAAGTAGTTGGACAAGAAGAAGCACTAAAAGCAGTAGCTCGTGCTATCAAAAGAAACAAAGCAGGACTAAGTGATACCAATCGTCCTATTGGTAGTTTCTTGTTTCTAGGGCCTACTGGCGTAGGTAAAACACAAGTGGCAAAAACACTTGCAAAATTTCTATTTGATAGTGAAAAATCACTAATAAGAATTGATATGAGCGAATATATGGAAAAACACGCAGCAAGCCGTCTAGTAGGTGCACCTCCAGGATATGTAGGTTATGAAGAGGGCGGACAGCTCACAGAAGCAGTTAGAAGAAAACCGTATAGTGTTGTTTTGTTTGATGAGATAGAAAAAGCTCATCCAGATGTATTTAACACACTATTGCAAGTGCTTGATGATGGCAGACTCACAGATAACAAAGGTGTAACTGTTGATTTTAAAAACACTATCATCATAATGACATCTAACATCGCTAGCGACAAGATAATGACGATAACGAACAAAGATGAAAGAGAAAAAGCCGTAAATGATGAGCTAAAAAACTACTTTAAGCCTGAATTTTTAAATAGACTTGATGATATCGTGATATTTAACCCACTTGGCATAGAAGCAATAACTGGAATTGTTGATATACTATTTGATGGAATTAGAAAAAAACTTTTATCAAAAGAGATAGAGATATCATTAACCGACAAAGCAAAAGCATTTGTTGCAGAA
>FAXN01000039.1 GCA_001493195.1 Sulfurovum sp. enrichment culture clone C5
AGGGTCGTGTTCGTTAACTTGTGAAAAAAGTGCAACATATTCCTCTTGTGTCCCGACTGCAACAAAGCGTATGCGCATATCTTTTATTTTAGACTCAAAAAAAGGATTCGCATAAAAAACAACATCACAATCTCTTGAAGCAAACTCTTGTGCCAAAGCAATAAGAGGGAGTATATCCCCATAGCTTCCAAATGCACCAATCAATATTTTCATATTTTTTCTTAAATTTATTTTAGTATAGTGACTACCCATAGAATCTCCTTTTGGCAATATTTTCAATTTTTCTTTTTCAAAAACAGTTCGATTAAAGACTTAATATGACCTAGTAGACTGATAAGCACATTCTTTTGCAATGTGATTTGTGGTGACTATTCGGCTTCCCTGTACATTAAAAAGCATATCATCCGGTATCTTCTCATTTGTTAATCTTTTTTCTTGTTTAGTTTTTTACCATTTGCTTAATGTCTTAAATGTATCGTCTGATAATGACTTAGCTGGCAATTTTTTGAATATCACGTTTCGTATAGCACTCAATATCTTCGAACTAGATTGTGCCATTTTCCCTAATATGTATGATTTGTCACGAATCATCTTAACTCTTTTGTAACGTCTTTTCTCAAACTTTGCTAGAGCTTTTTTGATATCTTCTTTTTCGCTCAAAATCTCTGCGAGCACGTCCGCATCTTCTATACCCATCGCCGCACCTTGTCCCATATTTGGCGTGATCGCATGAGCTGCATCTCCTATCAACACAACTCTCCCTTTGGTAATACAAATTTCGGACAAGTCTTTTATTTCATTAAATACACATTTGGACTCATCCGTTATGGCTGACGATACGATTTTCCAAAGTCCACCGAATTGGAATTGTTCAAGCAGTTGTGCATGATTTGGAATATTGTTTTTATCAAATTTGTCACTATCTAACAAAGCATATATATACAGCTTGCCACCGTCGGTTGGCATATACCCAGCTCTTTTGCCCAATCCCATATGTTCGAAAATAGCGTTTTGCATAAACTCTTCTGGTTTTTCGGCAATAAATCTCCAGCATCCTTGTTTTGCGTCTCTGAGCGGTATATCGCCAAATAATGACTTTCTTGCGATAGAGTGTATGCCGTCTGCTCCCACCACAATATCATATATGTGTGTCTCACCGTCTTCAAAAGATACCTTGACGCCGTTTTCTTCGTTTGCTATATGAACTACTTTTTTACCGGTAATGATATTTGCTTGATTGATGCTCTCTAGGAGTATCTTACTGAGTGTATCTCTACGAATTCCATATGTACCAAAACCGCTTTTTTCTTCTATGTAAGCCAGGTCATCTACCACTATTTTGTCGCCTTTTTCATCCAATCCCACCATAGCAGATAGCTTGATCGCATTTTGTGCCAGATGATCGGCAAGCCCCATTTTTGCGAGGATTGATACGGCGTTTATGCCGAGCAAAATTCCTGTGCCGTCAGTCCTGATACTCTGTGCTTGTTCTACCAAGATTGGAGAAAGTCCGATGGCTTCAAGCCTATTCATCGCTGTCAGTCCCGCTATGCCACCGCCTATGATTAAGATTTTGTAGTTTTTCATTCCCTTTCCTTTTATTACTTTTTTAAAGGATGTGTTTGTAAAAACCCATGCAATGCATCGAGATATTTTAAAAACGCATCCAACCCTTTGGGTGTGATAAGATAGATACTTTTCGGGCGACGCCCCTCAAAAAATTTGCGTACCTCAATATATCCGCTCTCTTCGAGTGTGCGCAAATGGGATGAGAGATTTCCATTAGATGCCCCGGTCGCTTCCAAAAGTTGCGTAAAACTCACCCCCTCTTCATTTCCTGAAATGATAGAGACGATGCGCGTTCGTAGGGGTTGGTGTAAGATAGGATCAAACATCATATTTTTTTAAATATCCCCATAGTGCCAACTGCCCAAAACCGGAAAATATCACACCAATAACCCGTCCTAAATCACTGATAAACAGTTCACTCTCAAATGCGCGATGGGTATAATCGATACCGTTTGAAACGAAATAACATGCCGAGGCTACGATAGAAATGAAACCGATAACGATTAAAAATCTGCCGTACGTCTTGATTGCTTTGTGGGTAAAATGACCCAAAACAAAAAGGGCAAGCCCTATGAAAACCATCCAGTAAAAATAGAGCGTAGCAAATGTACCGAAGATTAAAACCGTACCGCTCATGATAATCCCAAGGGTCGTAACGAGCGCATACATCTCACCGACGAACCGTTGATTCTTTCCAAAAGGGCGTTCTACACGGCTGTTTTCATGTACTATACTTTTCAGTACATAAACATAGAACATGTAGCATGAGACGACCAATACCGACATCATAATCGCTATTTTGAAACCTAAATCAAGTTTATCAAACATCAAAAGTTCAGGTGTCACTCCAAAATTGAGTAAACTCAAGAAAGCGGAAAACAGGATTGTCGTGTGGAGAATCGACTTGGGTACCAGTGCCGAACTGCTATTATCGACAACCGCCTCTTTGATTTGGCGGATACGCTCTTCTATCTCATCGTGTTCCATTACCATCCTTTGCAAATTAGTTTGTATTTCAAACTATATAGAAATAAAACTTTAATATTATTGAAAAACTTCAAAACTAATAATTAAAAACATATTATTATCTTAATTTATGTATTATATTTTTATTATTGAGTCTATTTAAAATATATCTTGAAAAATCAATATCATGCATAAAGGAAAAAGATGGAAGCAAATACCGAGTATCGCAATGATGTATCCATATGTTATGTAAAAGCTCAAGAAAGGATATTCCATGGGTAAACGCTACGAAAAACTAAGTCAAAAAGATAAAGAGTTTATTGCTCATCAGCACCTTTTTTTATTGCAAGTGCCAGTAACGGCAGTGAGGTCAACCTTAGTCCTAGGGGTTATGATATTTTTCGTATCATCGGTGATAATGAGGCAGTAGCAACACTCCATTACCTCAGCTTGATGCGACTTTGATATTTTGTGAGCGCGAATGGTTTGAGATATAAGCGGGGGACAAAAATTAAAAGGCGGTAATTTAAATGAAAAACTTTTTAGAATCATCTGACATTATTGATTTCAATCATTCTGCTGTAGCTACAAAAGCTCACGAACTAGCTGATGGATGTCAGAACGAGAGAGATATAGCAAAACGGTGTTTTGAATTTGTCAGAGATGAGATAAGCCATACTGGCGATGCACGCAAAGGTATCACAACATGTAGTGCAAGCGAGGTTTTAGAACATGCCACAGGATGGTGTTATGCCAAAAGCCATTTGTTGGCAGCATTACTTCGTGCGAATGGAATTCCAACAGCTCTATGTTATCAAAGATTAGATTGCTCAGAATATATAGATGGTGTATTTTTTCTTCATGGACTTAATGCCGTATATCTTAAGGATTTTGGTTGGTATCGCATTGATGCTAGAGGAAATAAAGTTGGTGTAAACGCTCAGTTTAATCCGCCAGAAGAAAAGCTAGCATTTGAGTTAAGAGAAAATGAATATGATTTACCAGATTTATATTCAGAACCTTTAGATATCGTTGTAAAAGCATTAAAAACACATAAAAACTATAGTGAAATGATCGAAAATTTTCCAGACATCAAAAAACCTTGACTTCTCGCCTAGATTGATTTATAATCATCATAGACAGACCAAAGGAGTACACAAATGAATACCATAGACAAAGAATTAGAAAGCAGAAGAGGGGAGATTCACTTCGGACTTGAAGTATTGTACAATCTAAATATGCGTATAACTGGCTGGGATATACCAGAACTTGATGACAACGAGGCATCAAAAAAACTTTTTGCTATGATAGAAGAAGAACTAGCTAAACTCAAAAAAGAAGTAAACAAATAAATGATAATCGACAAGATAGAAAATTTTGAAATTTATCCTTTTGGCTCGACTTGGAAGCGTATATTTGAATTTTTAAGCACTTTGACACCCGA
Organism: Sulfurovum sp. enrichment culture clone C5; assembly: GCA_001493195.1. Lineage (GTDB taxonomy): Bacteria > Campylobacterota > Campylobacteria > Campylobacterales > Sulfurovaceae > BN30871. The sequence continues at coordinate 3,980 of FAXN01000039.1, forward strand.
ATCAGAAGATAAAAAATACACTATCGAGGGTGACGATATATTTGCTATTGTTATGAGTTATGAAACATCAAATCCCCAAGCTGCAACATTTGAGTCACACGAAAAATATATAGATATCCAAACTGTTATCACTGGTCAAGAAAGATTTGAATGTACTTTTAGTGATAAGCTTGACATCATAGACCATTATGATACAAAAAAAGATGTAACACTATACAAAAGAGCAGAGAGTGGACAAATCTGCGTAGATGTGTCCAAAGGAACATTTGTAATGCTTTATCCACATGATGCACATATAGCAGGTCTGATGGTCGGCACAGAATCTCAACTTGTTAAAAAAGTCGTTGTTAAAGTCAAAAAAGAGCTTTTGGAAACTATATGTTAGTTTTTTGTCTTTTTGCATAAAACTCTGTTTTAAATGCTTCAAAACGATTTTCCAATATCGCTTCTCTCATCTGTCTCATAAGATCAAGATAATAGTATAGATTATGGATGGTTGCAAGTCTAAAATATGTTATCTCTCTTGCACGAAAAAGATGACGCAGATAACTTCTAGAGTAATTTTGACAAACCATACAATTGCACTCTGGATCTATCGGCAAGGCGTCTGTTTCGTACTGCTTTGCCTTAATAGCAACCTTGCCAAATGATGTAAAAAGTGTGCCATTTCTAGCATTTCTTGTGGGCATAACACAATCAAACATATCCACACCACGAGAGACATTTTCTACTAAATCTTCAGGAGTTCCCACGCCCATAAGATATCGTGGCTTATCTGTTGGCATAAACTGCGTAGTCCATTCTACTGTATCATACATTTCAGTATTGACCTCTCCTACGCTAAGCCCACCGATAGCAAACCCATCAAAATCCATAGCACAAAGTTCCGTTGCAGATTTTTTTCTAAAAGCTTTATCTGTACCGCCTTGGATGATAGCAAATATATTTTGCTTCACGCCAACTCCTTTTGCTTGATTGGATCTGTGATAATCTATAGATTCCTGTGCCCACTTAGTAGTACGCTCAATACTAGCTTTAATACGCTCTTGCGTGGCAGGTAAAGCTACTAAGTCATCGAGTATCATCATAATGTCTGAATTTAGATTATTTTGGATATCTATGACCTTTTGGGGAGTAAAATAGTGCTTACTGCCATCTATATGACTTCTGAAAGTAATTCCATTTTCATCAATTTTGACATTATCAGACAATGAAAAAGCCTGAAATCCGCCACTATCAGTAAGGAAACTTTTTTTAAACCCTGTAAATCCATGTAATCCACCCATGGTTTTTACAACATTATCATTTGGTCTAAGATACAAATGATATGTATTGCCCAATATAATTTGAGGATTTAAAAATGTATTTAAATCTGTTGCATCAAGTGCTTTTACGGCTCCTACGGTGCCTACGGGCATAAAAACTGGTGTTTGTATGGTTGAATGTGCTGTTTTGATAGTACATGCTCTCGCATTTCCATCCGTTTCATCTATAAAAAATTGCATTGTGATATAATTATCCTAAAATTTTAATTGCGTTATTTTACCAATTATATATAGAGAGTTTAATGAAAGATATATTAATCATAGCCGAGGGAATATTTGCAAAGCATTTTATTTTATGGCTAAATAAAAAGAAGATTGTTGGTAATCACTACAACATAGTATCTACTTCTATAAATTTTAGAGATGTAAAATTAAACAAAAATATCGTATATTCTAGAGTTGATGCTACAAGTGAAAGTAAAATTCAAAAACTACTCAGTCAAAAAAAATACTCACATATCTTCATAATAATAGAAAACTTTGATGATGTTGATCATATATTGCAAAACATAAATAAAATAGACAATAAAATAAGAATAATCTTGGCAAATCATTGGGAAAATGATAAAACATTTAAACATGCAAACAATATAACATTAGTTAATATTAATGACTTAATATCTAGTAACTTATATGACAAGCTTCCAAACGTTCCTCTTGTTGCAAACAATATAGGCCTTAAAGAGGGCGAAATAATGGAGATACATATACCATTTGGAAGTAGTTATGCATATAGGCATATAGGATCTATTTTGCAACAAAAATGGAAAATAGTCGCCTTGTATAGAAATGACAAGATGATAATGCCAAATAGTGCAACAATGATAAAACCAAATGATACTATTCTAACGATAGGAAAGCCTTCTGTGCTTGAAGGAATATACAGGATAGTAAACAAAAGAAGAGGGCTATTTCCTGAACCTTTTGGTAAAAATATATATCTATTGTTAGACTTGAGATTTGACAAAAAAAATGCACTAAACTACATAGAACAAGCAATTTCTGCCAACAAAATGATAGATAATAACTCAAAACTTTTTATCCATATAATATATCCACCAAATCTTCAAATAACTGAAAAAATAAAAGAGATTGCAAACAATGAGATAAAAGTTGATATAACATTTGATTTAAATGGTATCGATGAGATTATAGAGTACAACATTACTAGATATGATATTGGTCTTGTGGTTTGCAGTAATCAAACTTTTTATTCTAAACATAGAAAAACATCACTTTTTAATACGAAAAAAATAATATATATTCTTGGTCAAACAGAGATAGGAAATATCAAAAATGCATCTATCATCATGAATGACGAAGAGGCAATGGAATCAATATCCATGATTGCTTTCGATTTTTGTCAAACTTTTAAACTACCTCTAAAGCTTTGTGACTTTGATCCAAATGGCGATTTTGAAGATAGAAAAATGACCGTAGAACACTATGAAACTATAGCAAATCTTTTTAATGTAGAATTTTCGGTAGAAAAAGAAATAGCAAATCCTTATAGAGAACAGTTACAAATGAAAAATACTTTAAATATATGTGCTTTTAAAAAGAAAAATATAAATTTATTGACAAGATTGAAAGATTTTGTAAAAACTACTTATATTTCCAAGAGTACAAATCCACAAATGCTTATACCTTTTGAAAATAGTGAAAGTCAAAACTGATTTTATTAAAAAAATTAAGATAAAATATATAAATTAAAACTTAAAAGGCTTTGTTATTATGATTATCCCAGTAACTCTCAAAAAAGAATGCGACAATTCATACGAAGTAACAATAGATGATTTAGGTATTCATGGCTTTGATACAAAGGTTGCTATCGTAACAAATACTACTGTAGCAAACTTGCATTTAAAAACATTGCTTTCTAGAATTACAGCCAAAACATTAAATGTCATAATAATACCAGATGGGGAAGAGTATAAAAATTTTAAAACCATAGAATATATACTAGATAAAATGTTTGAATATAAATTGGATAGGAAATCGATTCTTATTGCTTTTGGTGGTGGAGTAGTTGGTGATATGACAGGTTTTGCAGCTAGTATTTACCAAAGAGGTATTGATTTTATACAAATACCAACAACTCTTCTTTCTCAAGTAGATGCGAGTGTTGGTGGGAAAACTGGCATAAATAACAAATATGGCAAAAATTTACTAGGCGCTTTCCATCAGCCAAAGGCAGTATATATCGATACAGCATTTTTAAAAACTTTACCTCAAAGAGAATTTAATGCTGGTTTTGCTGAAATAGTAAAAATGGCTGTGACATTTGACGCAGAACTATTTGATTTTTTAGAAAATGCCGATTTGTCAAATAGTGATATGCTTACGAGAACTGTAGCAAAATGTGTTCAGCTAAAAGCCGATATAGTTAGCAAAGATGAAAAAGAGATGGGCATAAGAGCGGCACTAAATTATGGACATACATTTGGTCATGTGATAGAAAATGAAACAAATTATAGTGAATTTTTACATGGTGAAGCTGTGGCAATTGGTATGGTTATGGCAAATAAACTTGCTTGTGAACTCGGATTTATGACATCGGATGAAGCATCTAGAGTTAAAAGGCTATTACAAAAATACGATCTTCCTGTAAGCTATACCATCAAGGATATAGATGATTTTTATGAACATTTTTTCCTTGATAAAAAAAGCGCAAACGATAAAATAAAATTTATATTACCAAAGCACTTAGGACATCACGCCATTACATCTGAAATTTCTGAAAAAATTGTAAAAAAAGTTCTAAAACACTTTGGAGATAACTAATGATAAAGAAAATATTATCAAACCTACATATTGCTCTTTTGCTTTTTTCCATAAACTTCGCTTTTGCAGACATTAATCAAACCGATATAAGTGGCAACATAAAATCGGAAATTAAAAATATAGATGAAAATATAAATAGCAATAATTGGATTATAGCTTATGAAAATTATAATAATTATCAAATATTAAATGACAAAAAAGAAGAGCTAGACTATAAAATAAGACGATTAACCAAAAAAACAAGTTTAACAAATGAACAAAAAATAAAATTACAATCATACAAAGATGAACTCAGTGGTATAAACAATAAATTATTGCTTTTAGGCGAATATGATAGCGAGCCATTTAAAAAGCTTTTATCTCCAAACAAAATAGAAAATCAACCAAATATAACAAATCCATTGGGCATATTTTATGCATTATCTTATCAGGAAAAACTCAGAATTGATCAAAAAGAATTTCATGACAGATATAGCTCACTCAATGACTTGATAAGCGATTTAGAAACAAGAAAAACGATGTTAGAGAATTTGGTTAAGGCTTCAAGCAACAATAAAGAAAATTATAAAGAATTAGAAAAAACAACAAAACTGATAGCAACATTTGAGCCATTAAAAGAGATAATAGAAACAACAAAAAATGTATATGACAAAAAAATATATGAAATCAAATCAAATTTAACGGATAATATAGCAAAAGAAAGCAAGAAACTTATAATTGTAGGCATTATTATAGGTATATTTTTTGGACTACTTTTATTGACAAAATATATCACAAGAAGATACATCACAGAACCAGAAAAAATATACAGTATAAACAAAGCGTTAAATGTTACATTTATAATTTTTACTGTTCTTGTATTACTTTTTGCTTACATAGAAAATGTTGGATATCTAGTAACTATACTCGGATTTGCATCAGCTGGTATCGCTATTGCTCTAAAAGAATGGTTTATGAGTATCATGGGATGGTTTGTTATATTTTTTGGCAATAGCATACACTTAGGAGATAGAATTAGATTTTTAAAAGATGGCAATGAGTATTTAGGAGATGTTATCGATATTTCATTGTTAAAAATCACAATACTTGAAGACATCACACTAACTACCTTTGATAGAAATAGAAGAGCTGGTAGAGTGGTATATATTCCAAATAACTATGTTTTTACAAATATGATAGCGAATTATTCACATGAAGGACTTGATACTGTTTGGGATGGTATAGACTATACTATAACATTTGACTCAAATATAAACAAAGCTGCAGAGATAACAAAAGAGATAGCTACAAAATATTCAAAAACATTTGCAGACAATACAAAACGCAATCTAAATAAACTAAGAAGAAAATATCATTTTAAAAATATAAAAGTTGAGCCTAGAATATTTACACTCATAAGCCCATACGGTATAAAAATAAGCGTATGGTATCTAACAAATAGTTATGCGACACTATCTCTTAGAAGTACAATATCGGCTTCGATTGTCAATGCAATAAAAAAAGAGGATGACATAACATTGGCATATCCAACTCAAGCTATAAATATGAGTGAAGATAAACAAAAATATATTTACGAAAGTCCTACAGAAGATATTAAATGAAAAAAGTACACTTTAAAACATTTGGGTGCAGGACAAATCAGTTTGACACTCAAATAATGTTATCAAATCTTAAAAACTTCACTATTGAAGATGATGATAGCACAAGTGATATTATAGTCATCAACTCTTGTACTGTCACAAATGGTGCGGACAGCTCAGTAAGAGGCTACATATCATCCATAAAAAGAAAAAATCCAAATGCAAAAATTATACTAGCTGGATGCGGGGCTCATTCAAAAGGTGATGCTCTTTTTGAAGAAAATGCAGTTTTTGGAGTCATGGGACATTCTGAAAAATCAAATATCAATAATCTTTTGCAAAAAGAAACCCCTTTTTATGAAATAGGTGATTTGAATTATGTAGATTCATCGATTGTTGAAAATTTTGTTGGAAAAAGTAGGGCATTTATAAAAATACAAGAGGGTTGTGACTTTGATTGTTCTTACTGCATCATACCGTCAGTAAGAGGAAGAGCAAGATCACACAAAACCGAAACAATACTAGAGCAAATTTCTCTTCTGGCATCAAATGGTTATGGTGAGTTTATACTTACTGGGACAAATGTTGGTAGTTTTGGCAAGGATATAGATACAAATTTGGCAAAACTGTTAAAAAAAATATCTCTTATCAGGGGTGTTAGACGGATACGGATAGGAAGCCTAGAGCCGATACAAATAGATGATGAATTCAAAGAGTTGCTAGATGAATCATGGATGGCAAAACATCTTCATATTGCCCTTCAGCATACTGATGATAAAATGTTGGGTATCATGAATAGGAGAAATAATTTTATTGAGGATGAAAAGTTGCTCAATTTTATTAGTCAAAAAGGTTATGCGATAGGTACTGATTTTATAGTTGGTCATCCTGGAGAAAGTGAGCAAATATGGGAAAATGCACTTGCAAGAATTAACGCCTTACCATTAACTCATATTCATGCTTTTACTTATTCAAAAAGAGATGCTACAGCATCATCGGTTATGAAAGATATAGTAAAGGGTGATATAGCAAAAGTAAGACATGCCGAACTTACAAATTGTATAAATGAAAAAAATAGAATTTTCAGAGAAAGCAACCATACAAATCTAGAAGTTTTGATAGAATCAACAAAAAATAAAAACTCATACAAAGGGTATGATCAATTTTATAATTTGCTAGAGGTTAAAAGCAAACTAGATTTGTCAAATAGCTGGATAATAGCCCAAAATGCAGAGGTAAGAAATGATAAAAACTTTTTTGAATATGAATGCTAAAAGATTAAAAACAATTGCATTATTGTTTGGTATTTTGGTAATTATAGTAATTATTGGAATATTTAAAAACAACAATACAACAATCACAAGAGGTGAAGTAGAAAAGCTTGATAAGAATGGCACTATAACAAAAGTTATAGTAGATGGAAATTATCTATACCTCAATACAAAAAATAAATCTTATAGAATATATAAAGATGCTATTGATTATAAAGACTTTTTTGACAAATATCCAGTAGAAATCAAAGATGATGGTGTGGATTTGTCCATGATGGCAATATTTGCCATCATTATATTACTTGGTATTTTTTATATATCTAGCAAAAAAAAGGATTTGAATTTTTTAAAATCAAGCTCTTTTAACAAAAATGAAGCACAAACCCCAAGCGAACACATTTCCCCAATGAAAACAGATATAAAATTCAAAGATGTTGCTGGCATCGATGATGTAAAAGAAGAACTTGAAGAGATTATAGATTTTTTGAAAAATCCAAAAAAATACAAAAATTTTGATATAAGACTACCAAAAGGCGTGCTATTAGTAGGTCCTCCTGGTGTTGGAAAAACGCTTATAGCCAAGGCTGTGGCGGGAGAAGCTGATGTGCCATTTTTTTATCAAAGTGGAGCAACTTTTGTAAATATATATGTTGGTATGGGAGCAAAAAGAGTATCTGCATTATTTCAAATGGCGAAAAAAAATGCTCCTAGTATCATATTTATAGACGAAATTGATGCCATAGGTAAGAGTAGGGGTGGTAGACAAAGTGACGAAAGAGAAGCAACGCTAAATCAACTTTTAACAGAAATGGATGGTTTTGAAGATAGCTCTGGAGTTATCGTCATAGCTGCTACAAATAAGATTGATGTGCTTGATGATGCACTTTTGAGAGCTGGTAGATTTGATAGAAGAATCTTTTTGTCATTGCCAAGCATAGATGAGAGAATAAAAACACTTGAACTTTATCTATCCAAAAAATCTCACAGTGTAGATGTGAGAGAACTTGCAAAAATGAGTATTGGATTTAATTTTGCTTCACTTTCAACATGGGTAAATGAAGCTGCACTTTATGCAATAAAAGAAAATAAAAGATATATAGAAACTAGTGATTTTGAAGCTGTAAAAGACAAAGTAATAACAGGAAAATCTAGATTTTTAACATATGATGATGAAGAGAGAAATATACAAGCAACATATCAAGCAGCAAAAGCATTACTTGCAACTTGGTATGATATAGGCTTTAGTAAAATTGGTATTGCTATGCAAAACTTTGAAACGATGGATCATAACCTAACATCAAAAAATACGATGATAGAGAAGATAAAAGTTTACCTCGCTGGTTCAATTGCAACAAATTTAAAATACAAAAATATCTATTCAAATAGTATCAAGGATATAGAGTTAAGTAAAAATTTAGCAGATAAGATAATAAACGATTTTGAACTAATTCTTCAGAGTGACACAAAGATAGAATCATCTGAGCAAATATTGCAAACGGCCAAAAAAGATGCTACTGCGATTTTGGAAAAATTAGATTCAACACTAGATGGTATAGCTGAACATATTTTAGAAAATGAATTTATTACGCAAGAAGAAGTTAGAGAGATGCTTCGTGAAATTTTTTAGTGGTTTTGGATTTCAAAACGAACAAGAACTCTTTAATGATTTTTTGCCAAAAGGCGAATATGTTGTAGCTGGTTTTAGCTATGGAGCCATAAAAGCTTTTGAATATGTCTTAAATAACAAAAATAGAATAGATAGACTTATACTTTTGTCGCCAGCATTTTTTCAAAACACATCCGATGCATTTAAAAGAACTCAAATGAGATATTTTAACTCCAACAAAGACGAATATATGAAAAATTTCATGGACAATGTTTGTCTGCCAAATAACCATATATCACTTCAAAAATATATCCGTGATGTAGAAGCAAAACAATTAGATGAATTACTAAGTCATAAATGGGAATTAGAGGATATAAAAAATATTATAGATAAAAATGTAAAAATAGAAGTATTTTTTGGCGAAATGGATAATATTATAGATACAAAAGTTGCAAATGATTTTTTTTCAAAACTAACAACAACTTATTTCATCAAAAAGGCAGGGCACTTACTAGATGTTAAATAATAAAAATATCACAATTTGGTTTAAATATACTCTATTTGTACTATTTGTCATTACTTGGATATGGTCTAGCATATCTCCTTTTAGTAGGCATGATTGGATATTGGAAAATATTTTAGTAATAATGATATTGGCTGTTTTAATCCTAACTTATAAAAAATTTAAGTTTTCAGATGCCTCATATATAATGATCACTATATTTCTTATTTTGCATGAATTTGGAGCACATTATACATATTCTCTAGTGCCTTACGATGAGTGGCTAAATTATAATTTTGGTTTTACAATAAATGGCTTGATGGGCTGGGAGAGAAATCATTTTGATAGATTTATACATCTTATTTTTGGTATCCTTTGGGCATATCCTGCAAAAGAATTTTTTGCTAGAAAATTATCATTGAACAATAACTGGAGTTGGTTTTTTGCTCTAGAAAGTGTAATGTCTTTTTCACTTCTTTATGAGCTGATAGAGTGGTTGGTTGCCGTGGTATTTGGTGGGGAACTCGGTATGCAGTACCTTGGAACACAAGGAGATATTTGGGATGCACACAAAGATATGCTTTTAGCAACGCTAGGTGCCATGGTTCCTATAGTCATAGCGATTATTATAAAAAAATTAAAAAGGTAAAAAATGATGAATAAAGTTGTAGTTATTACTGGATGTAGCAGTGGAATAGGACTTACAACTGCAAAACATCTAAAAGAAAATCAAATGAGTGTTTGTGCAACAGCTAGAAAAACAGAAGATGTTAAAAAATTAAAAAAAATAGGATTTGATGCTTATAAACTTGATGTTACAAATAATCTAGATATAAAAAACACCATCGAAGAGATTGTAAACAAATATGGAAAAATAGATGTTTGGTTTAACAATGCTGGTTATGGACAACCTGGAGCAATTGAAGACTTGCCAACAAAAGCACTTAGAGAACAATTTGAAATAAATGTTTTTGGTATGCATGAATGCACTATTCAAATTTTAGAAGTTTTTAAAAAACAAGGTTATGGCACCATCATACAACATAGTTCTGTTCTTGGGATAATTTCTCTTTTTGGAAGAGGAGCGTATAATGCAAGTAAATATGCGATAGAGGGTTTAAGTGATACTTTGAGATTGGAATTGACAGACACAAAAATAAAAGTTATTACACTAAATACTGGTCCGATAACAAGTGATTTTAGAAAAAATGCGACAGCAAAACTCCAAGAAAATATAGATATAGAAAATTCGCGGTTTAAAGAGTTGTATCACAAAGGCTTAAAGGGTGAGGGCAAAAAAGTACCATTCAATGAAGAGGCTATGTCTGTTGCAAAAATTGTCCACAAGATAATTGTTTCAAAAAAACCAAAGCCTAGATACTATATCACCAAAGCTACATATTTGTTAGGTTTTTTAAAGAGAATTCTTAGTACAACTATGCTTGATAAAATACTCTTGAAAATATAAAAGGAATAAAATGGATAAGATCAAAATAGGGGTAGTAACGACTAGTGATAGGGCTAGTCAAGGTATCTATGAAGATATTTCTGGAAAAGCAATAATGGAAGTTTTGGGAGAATATATATCAAATGAGTGCGTTTATGAATATCGTTGCATAGCCGATGAGCAAAATTTGATAGAATCAACACTTTTAGAGTTAGCTGATATCAAGTGTGACCTCATAGTTACAACAGGTGGCACTGGTCCAGCACCTAGAGATGTAACAACCGAAGCAACAGAGAATGTATGCCAAAAACTTTTACCAGGTTTTGGCGAGCAAATGAGAGCAGTTAGCCTAAAGTATGTTCCTACTGCGATTCTCTCTCGCCAAAGTGCTGGAATTTGCAAAAAATCACTCATAGTAAATTTACCAGGAAAACCAAAATCCATCAGAGAATGTTTGGAAGCTGTTTTTCCAGCTGTTCCATACTGCTTAGATCTTATAGGGGCAGGGTATATAGAAGCCAATGAAGAAAATATCACAATCTTTAGACCAAAAGCATAAAAAATGAATATAGATTTTATAGAATCAAAAATAAACGAGATATTACAAGAACTTGAAAACGAAGCAATTAGTTGTGTTACAAATCAAAACTTCGATAAAAAAACAACAAACTTGAAGTTAAAACCTCTTGTTAGTAGTAAACAAATACTTATAAATGCTCTAGAGAGCATAAAAATGGCCGATAGGCTTTCAAGAGAAGGGCTGGAAAAAAAATAAATTCACTCTATTGGATAAAAATAGATTGCTTCGACGCTTCGCTTCTCGCAATGACAGTCATTGCGAGGCTTTTAAAAGCCGTGGCAATCCATAATTAAATTTTTAACTTATTTTAGTTGCAGTCATTGCAAATACTGTAAACGCACCATTTGGCTTTTCTATGATATTTGCTGTTTCAAACTTAATATCATCAAAACCAACTTCTTTTGCAATAGCTTCCAATTCACCTCTATCGAAACCAAAATGAAATACTCCAGTATTGTCTCCATGAAAAGTTCCATCTTCACTATCTAAATCAGCAATTGCTATAAAACCACCACTATTTACCATATTAAATAATTTTAAAAACAACTCTTTTATATTTTCTACATGATGGATAGTCATAGAGGATACGACACCATCGAACTTCAAATCATTTCCACACTCAGATATATCACCATAAATAACTTCTGTATCACATAAAAATTCATTTTGTTTTGCCAAAAACTCATCTAGCATGGATTTTGAATTGTCTATCGCAACTATTTTGCTTATATTTGGAGCCAAAAAATAGGTCAAAAGCCCTGTACCAGCACCAAAATCAGCTAAAACCATCTCTTTTTGTATTGATATATTTTTTAATATTACATCTGCTATCTCTTTTGCATTTTTTACTCTAGTGCTGCTCATGTCCCAATTTTTTGACTTTTTTTCAAATAAATCTTGTTTTTTCATATAAATTCCTAAAATAAAGTATCTTTTTTTTCTAATTTCACGGTATCCCAAAAGAATTCTACGTGTTTTTCAAATAATGATACCATAGAAGAGGTTGGTTTTTTGTCAATTTTGAGCAAAGTTATCTGCATTTGATAGAAAAATAGGGGTGAAAAGAACTCATTTGCTAAAAGTAGAGGGTCTGATGATTTGATCATTTCATCTTGCATCATAGAAAATAGGTAAGATGATAGTTTTTTGACATTTTCTTGGTAAAAATATTCATTATATATCTCTCTAATATTAATATTATTAAATATTTCCTGCATAAGTAGCTTAAATAGTGCCTCATTTTTACTATCAAAGCTTATAAGCTTGAAAGTAGTGGCAATGCTAGAAAGCAACGTCTTGCCGTGCTTATAGGCATCTGGGGCATTGAAATTTGAAAAAAGGCTTGTGATAGCGGAGCTTGTAAGCTCGGCAACTAAAGTAGAGAGTATTTCGTCTTTATTTTTGAAGTGATTGTACAATGCACTCTGCTTTATACCCAGTTCACCAGCTATATCCCTTACGCTTGTAGCCTTATATCCACTTGTAGCGAATAATTTAAGAGATACATCTAGGATAGAGCTTCGTGTTCTATCGCCCCTAGACAGGGGCTTTGATTCATTTAGTTCATTATCCATATCTTTACTCCTCATATATTATTATAATTATAGTGAACATTTGTTCATTTGTCAATAATATAGTTCAAGAATTAGGTGAACACTTGTTAATATAATAACTTTATGACTATATTTAAAAAGAACACTCGTTCATTAATGTAATAGTGTTATATATACATAACTGAACGCTTGTTAATTTAATACCTTGTATACGCCTATATATCGTACTTTTAGTTTATGTGTATTTATTGATACATCGAATATGGTCAATTTTTGAAAAGCTATGGTGTTTTTAAATTAAATAATATTATATTAACTATAATTGCTTATGGGTTTTAGTGTTGGAATTAGCTGGAGAAACTTTGGGTATCTAAAATATATGTTTTGTGTTTATGAACTCAATGACCAAAATTAGAAATGAAGATAAATGATAAAAACAATTAGCACTATAAAATTTTAAATAAAGCCAAAAGATCAAAAATATACTAAAAATAGTAAAAAATAATATCGCTAGATCTATTTATAAAAACACTTGAGTAGGGTTACTTATGTTTTTTATAGAATTTATATTATGTTAACCATATAATAATTATGCGCAAAAATACCATTGATATATTTTTATTGGCACAATTTTCTAATTTTTTCTTTTCCATTTCTGACTATTATTTGACCTTCTTCGGCTTGCTTATAAAATTCAATAATATCTTCATCCTTGATATTATTTATTTTAAACTGTTTATCCATTAAATCAAATTTTTTATCATTTTCATCTATAGCTTTGAATATATTTTTATTGAAATAAATACACATACGCTTGTATTTCTCTACATCCTCCGATTCTCCTACAATATAAAAAAAAGAATCTACATTATTAATATTTATAAATTTTGCTCTCTCGGTATTATTATTTAATAATTGATCCAATGACATCAAGCCATCCATTGCTTGCAAAACCATAAACTCTCTTTCGGCATATCTATATGACAAAATAAAAGTAGTAGCATTTGTAATAAGTACTAATGCCATTGCACCAAATAGTATTTTAGTTCTATTTTTCTCAACATTATTACTATTTTGATGTCCATAGATATAAACTGCTATATATCCAGGTAACAAAATCAAAAACCAAAGAGCTATAAAAGCAAGAAGTAAAAAAAATTTTGAACTATTTATTGACATAATATCTATTTCATAAAAAAATTCAAAAAAATTCCAAGGAATAATTAATATTAGAAAAATTTGCCAAAATATTGGTTTAAAAATTTTTTTATCAAAACAAAAACCATAAATTCCTATTAAAAAAATGATTGATATAATAAAGTGAAAAAAATTGATTACTCCTAAATCTTTTACTGTATCAATAAAATAATAACCAACTATGCATACTAACACAATGAAATATATTTTAAAAAATATTTTACTTATTGATAACGTCATACTACTCCCATAACTTCTTTATTATAAAATAATTATATCCAAAATTTACGCCCTATTTTATGCTATACTTATATATATCATATAAAAGAAGTTAATCATTTATGGGAAAAAAGAAAAAAAGCTCGAGTATAAAACTGAACAATAAGATTAGAGCGTTTTTTAGCGGTTTGCCTTTTGACGAAGGCGTAACAACACTAAATAGTGAGCAGTTAAAAGGCTTAATGCTTCTGCTTGAAATCAATCCTCACAATATGAACAAAGAGGAAATGGTTAGAGCTCTTAGAAGAATTTGGAGTGATGCGGAGTTCAAATCAAGATCTTCAATAGTATCTTTTTTGACTGATAAAAAAGAATTGAATCTAGAATCAAACAAATCAAGTGTTTCTCAAAAAACAGCAAATATATTAGATATCCTCTCTACTATTGAACACACAAAAGAAGAAGAATACACTGTACTTGAATCATTTTTGGATACTTCAAATCACAAAATAACACCAGAAAAAATACGAAACAAAATATTCTATAATAGACAAAAAAAATACTTACAAAAGATAGAAGATATCCTAAAAGTTCATTTTGACAATATGAGCAGGATAGAATTTCATCATAGTTTTTATTTTAAAATTAAAGAATATGAATTTAATAAAATATTGACCTGCATATCTAAACCTATCGATTTTGAGCTAACAGAAGAAAATCTAAGTTCTACATTAGAAAATCTAAAGGCAGAAAAAGAACATATTATAAAAAATAAACAAGATGAGATAAACTCATTTTTAAAAACGATAGCAAATAAAGAAAATCCTTATCTAAAAATTGAAGAGATAATAGAATCGATTAAAAATATGCCTCCAGATGGAAGCTTGGAACACTCCCCTATTTCATTTGAGAAAATTGAAGAAATTTTACATACGATAAACAAAAAATACTATCTAATGCAAAGCAGTGATGATTTCATCATAGAAAAAGAGGCATACTATACATATTTGGGGGATGACTTTAGATATAACATATCTGTAACATATTCAAAAAAACTACTATATAGTATGATACTAAAAGGTGAAAAATTATATATTCAAGAAGAATTTGATTCACTAAAAGATAGGCTGATAGAAGATTTCAATATTCAGATAAAAGACTTAAAAGACGAGATGAGTTCGTATGCCACAGGGCTTAAAATCCAAGATGATTTTATATCTGATTTTATACTAGATTTTCTAACGGCACAAGTAGAAAACTCTAGAAATTTAAAAATAAAAGAAAAAACAAGAAGAAGGATAATATACCACTGGCTTGAATATATAAAACCTTATCTTGAAAAATACAAACAAGAACAACTTTTGGCAAAAAGCATTAGGGATTTTAAACTTCTTTTTCCACTTGCTAGAAGTTTAAAAAGAAAAATTATTTTTCATGTAGGTCCAACTAACAGCGGAAAAACATATAGTGCTTTAAATATTTTATCAAAAGCTGACACAGGAACATATCTAGCTCCACTTAGACTTCTCGCACTTGAAGGGTATGAAAATCTTAACAAACTAGGTGTTACAACTTCACTTATCACTGGCGAAGAAGAGATTATAAAAGAAGACTCTACACACATAAGTTCTACGATAGAAATGATGAATTCACAAGTCGCCATAGATGTATGTGTCATAGATGAGATACAGATGATAAATGATAGAGATAGAGGATGGGCATGGGCAAATGCACTTATCGGTATGCCTGCAAAAACTATAATATTGACTGGATCATCTGATGCACTTAAGGCTTTGGAAAAACTTTCGCTATATCTAGAAGAAGAATTGGAAGTAGTACACTTTGAGAGAAAAAATGAACTTGAAATTTTATCTCACCCTACTTCTATGAATAAAATAGAAAAACAAAGTGCCATAGTAGCATTTTCGAGAAAAGATGTATTGGCACTCAAGCAACAATTATCATCAAAATATACAGTATCTGTAGTATATGGCAATCTTTCTCCAGAAGTACGACGCGAAGAAGCTAGAAGATTTAGAGAAGGAGAAAGTGAGATACTAGTAGCAACTGACGCTATTGCTATGGGGTTGAATCTTCCTATAAAAACTATACTTTTTGCAAAAGATAATAAATTTGATGGGGTGCATAGAAGAGAACTTGAAACATCTGAGATACTTCAAATATCTGGTCGTGCTGGTAGATATGGTTTTGAAGAAAAAGGATATGTGGGGGCATTGGATAGTGGAACTCTTGAGACTATCAAAAAATATTTTTATACTCCGCTAAAAGATATAGAACTTCCAGTAAGTGTAATGGCAAGTTTTGAACATGTTATGCTCATAGGAGACATACTACAAACTGACAATTTAGTTGATATTTTAGACTTTTTTGCAGAAAATATGGATTTTGTTGGTCCATTTGTAGCAGCAAATATAGATAGTATGTTAGAAATATCAACCATTGTTGATGAGTATAAACTAGATTTAAAAACAAAATATCACTTTGCTTGTGCACCAGCTAGTTTGTCTTCTCCTTATATAGAGTCTGTTTTACATAGATATATAAGACTTATGGAATCTGGAAAAAAAGTAAATTATAATCCACCAAAAGACTTGCCAAAATTTGCTCAAACAAATGATATGCTTTTAAATGCAGAAGATAGAGTAAGAGAAATTTCATTATATCTATGGTTATCTTTTAGATTTCCTCAATTTTTTGAAGACACCCAGATGGCAATACAAAGCAGGATTAGACTAAATAACTTTATAGAAAATTCTCTAAAACATGGATATTTTGTCAAAGAGTGTCATAGGTGTGGCAAGGTTTTAGATTTTTCATATAGATACTCTATCTGTGAAGAGTGCCATATAAAAGGTCGAAGAGGTACAAGATTTGCAACACACAAAAATAGAGAGAAAGTAAAATTAATAAAATAAAAGTAAAGGTATAAAATGATCGAAAATAGTTTTCACTACATTGCAATACTCATAATGATAATCGGCTCTGTGGTGTGGATAGAAAAAAAATATCCTTTAAAAATTTTTCATATATTGCCAAGTATTGTAATCGTTTATGCCCTTGTAATGTTAATAGCAACTCTAGGAGTTTGGAGTAAGAGTGAAAATATAGAAAACACTTACAATACATTCAAAGACGCCCTCCTCCCTGCTATGATATTTTTAATGCTTTTGAATGCTGATATGAGATCTATCGCAAAACTTGGCAAAAAAATGATATTTACCTTTTTACTTGCAACATTATCCATCATGCTTGGGTTTATTCTCTCTTTTAGTATTTTTCACAACTTACTCTCAAATGATGCATGGATGGGTTTTGCTGCTCTTTGCGGATCATGGATTGGCGGTACTGGAAATATGATGGCTATCGCTGGAGCTTTAAATGTCCCTAGTGATATTATGGGAAATATTTTGATTACTGATTCCATAAACTATACATTATGGGTTATGCTACTTTTATCACTTGTTCCGTTTGGGCATAAATTTAACACTTGGAGCAATGCTGATACTTCTATCATTGATGATGTTGCAAAAAAACTTAATACAAATATACAAAATGAAGAAATTTCAACTGCTTCTATATTATTTTTGCTTGGTTTGTCTTTTTTTGTAAATATATCTAGTGACATCATCTCTTCATATCTACCCACAACAAAATTTCTAAGTCACTATACATGGATTGTTTTACTTTCTACTTTTTTTGGAGTAATGGGTGCCATGACACCTGTAAGCAAAGTTGCTGGATCAAACATAATATCATCTATGATGTTGTATCTTTTGGTCGCACTTATGGCATCACGAGCTGATTTTAGCCAAATGTCACAAGCCCCTATTTTTATTATTGCAGGTTTTACTGTTTTGTTAGTTCATTTTATCTGTATGATTATATTTGCAAAAATTTTCAAACTTGATCTTTTTTCACTAGGAGTTTCGTCATTGGCAAACATAGGTGGAGTGGCATCTGCACCGATACTAGCAAGTGCATACTCAAAGGCATTGGTACCGATAGGTGTCATAATGGCATTGATGGGATATATCTTAGGAACTGCTGGTGGTCTAGGGGTAGGAATCATTTTAGAAGCTATCGCAAAATAGTATTCACAATCAATACACATTGTTGTTTTATAATTCTCTCATAATCAATAAAAGGAGATTATGATGAAAAAAACAAATTTAAAAAATATTTTGGTTGCTGGGCTAATCATTACAACATCAACTTTCGCATTCGCCAATCATTCAAATGAAAAATCTTTTATAGGCGGAGTTATAGCTGGTGCTATTCTAAGCAATGCTTTTACCACAGATAAATATGCCGATAGACCTGTATATGTATATAATGATAGATATTATTATGGTGGTGACTATAGAAATGGTTATTATAACCACAATGGAGTTAGACTATATGGCGGAAAATATTATAATCAATCTAGATTAAATAATTATAGAAATCATATTGTATCTCTGAATGATAGATACAACAATAGTCCTGTTTATGTTTACAATGGAAGATATTACTATGGCGGAAAATACAAACATGGATACTATTATTTCAAAAACTATAGACTAAGCGGTGGCAAATATTATTACCAACCAAGAACTTATTACAAACATAAAATTGGTTATAATAACACGATAGACAGATACAATCAAAACACAAGAAGTTACAATGATGACAGATATGATGACAGATATAACGATAGAGACGACAACAGATATTATGACAGAAACGACAGAAGAGACAGGAACTATTGATTTATTGGACAAATTGTCCAATAAAAAAAATGAACTATTGACTCAATACAAAGCATTAAAAGTACCACTAGAATATGCACAAAATGATTTTGATAAAGGTCTTATAGAAGAAAAGATGGCAATTTTAGCAAAAGATATTAAATCTTTAGCAGCACAAATAGAAGAGATAAAAGAAGTTTAATTTTAGTTATTTAATGGTACGATACCAACAATTAGTAGTATCGTGCCAAAGAGAACTTTATGGAAATCAAATCAATTCATACCAATACTTTTCAATCCCCACTTAAAACTCCATTTAAAACTGCCCTTAGAACAGTACATAATTTAGAAGATATTGTCATAATAATAGAGTGCAAAAATGGCATGTTGGGATATGGCGAAGGTTCTCCTACTGCGGTAATTACTGGTGAAACATTGGGAACGATGAGAGAAGCTATCGAATATATATCTGGGTTTCTAATTGGTTTAAATATTCAGAGTGATTTTGATGATATCATAAACATAATTCATACAAAACTTTTACACAATACTACTGCAAAATCAGCACTAGAAATTGCTATATATGATTTAATATCAAAATATCATAATAAGCCCCTGTTCTCTTTCTTAGGTGGGGATAAAATGTCATTTGATACCGATATAACCGTAAGTTTAAATGATATAGACAAGATGATTGACGACTCAATAAATGCAGTAAAGCTTGGATATGACACACTTAAAATAAAACTTGGAAATGATGCAAAAAAAGATACAAATCGAATCATAGAAATATATAATGCTTTACCGAAAAATATTACTCTTAGGCTCGATGCAAATCAAGGTTGGAATGTTGAACAAACTATAGGAATTATGCAACAAATAGAAAATCTTAATATCTTTCCACAATTATTGGAACAACCGATAAAAGCCGATAATATTGATGGGTTAAAACAGATAAGAGACAAAATAAAAACTCCTATCTTGGCAGATGAAGCAGTATTTAGCCTATCCCAAGCCAAATATATATTAGAAACAAAATCTGCTGATTTTCTTAATATAAAACTTGCAAAATGTGGTGGCATAAGCGAAGCTCTGAAAATTGCTAAATTAGCACAAGACTATAATGTAAAATGTATGATGGGATGTATGTTAGAAGGCCCTATCGGCATAGTTGCATCTTTACACGTAGTATCTGCTATGTCGGATACAATAACCATGATAGATCTTGATGCTGTTGCACTTTTGGCAAATGAACCAAAAAACTGTAGTGTTATATTTGATGAAAGCCACATAACACTATCTAAAAATAGCGGGCTAGGAATAACTTACTAAATAATACTGTTTATCCTCTATTAATCAAACAAAAGTATAATAAAAATAGAAAAATTAGGATTTACAATGTCAAAAAAATTATTTTTTATTATTTTATTTAATCTATCTATACTTCATGCTGGATATTATTTAAGCCCAAGCCAAAGAGAGCAAAGCAAAATAGACAAGATGCCAAAAGCTGAATTTAGCGATTTATCAAATATACCGCAAGATTTATCATACTATGCAAATCAAGTTAAATCTTTTAGTTACTTGGAGCAAAAAAGATACGATAACGAATATAATCAAAAATATTTTGCTCCTTGGGTTAAAAGTGAACTCATAATTCCTCCTCAAGACTTTGGTTGGGAAACAAGATTTGTCAGAGAAAAGCCTATTTTTAGAGAAAATGCATCTCAGATATCGCCATATATATATGAAGAGTGGATAAGTAGTGCCAATATGGGTTCTTTTAATGCTATAAAAGCACGAGCTATAACACTCAAGAGGCTAAATCTAAAATCACTTCCAACAGATGAAGAGTTCTTTAGAAATCCAAATCAAATAGGAGAAGGTTTTCCTTTTGATTACAACCAAAATAGTGCTTATCCACCAAATATGCCACTTTTGATTTCTCATTACTCAAAAGATGAAAAATGGGCATTTGTGCAAGGTGCATACGCCTTTGGATGGGTAAAAACAAAAGACATTGCACTAGTTGATGATGATTTTATACAACAATTTCAAAATGGAAATTATGCGATAACAATCAAAGACAATTTAAGGCTATATAATGACAATCATGCGATAAGCCTAGTAAAATTAGGAACTATTTTCCCATACGATAAAGATGGGTATTTTTTTGCTACAAAAGATAAAAATGGATATGCAACTTTAACTAAATTCAATCCAACAGAAAATGGAATAATTTCTCACAAACCTCTAAAATTTACTCCAGAAAATATCACAAAAGTTGCAAGTCAATTTAAAAATGAACCTTATGGATGGGGAGAAAATTATGAAACAAGAGACTGTTCTGCATTAACACGAGACTTTTTTGCACCATTTGGTATATTTTTGGACAGAAATTCTGGACAACAGGCAAAAAATGGATGTCAAGTATCCATAAAATCTCTTGATAAAAATGATAAAAAGAAAAAAATTTTAGAAAATGCAAAACCATTTAGATCTATGCTATTTGTGCCAGGACATATAGTGCTTTATGTCGGAGAATACAACAATGAACCTGTAGTTATGCACGCTTATTGGGGGATTAGACAAAATGACTGGACAAAACTCATCACAGGAAGAACGATAATCTCAACAACCGAACCTGCAAAAGAACTAAATTCTACAAGAGCAGGAAGCCAACTAATCGAAACTTTACAAAGCATAGTTTCATTTTAAAAATTATTAAGATAGAATTCCATCCATGAAACAGACAAAAAATTTTAAAACACATATAATCGCAGGAAAATACAAGGGTAAACCTATAGAAATTCCTTCAATTGATACCACAAGAAGTTCAAAATCTATTTTGAGAGAATCGCTATTTAATACTTTACAATTTGAAGTTATTGATAAAAACTTCTTCGAGGTATTTGCTGGAAGCGGTTCTGTTGGACTTGAAGCATTGAGCCGTGGAGCAAAACATGCTTACTTTATAGAAAAAAATAAAATAGCATTCAATACACTTCAAGAAAATGTAAAAAATATCAACAAAAATGATTCTACTATGCTTATTGGGGATAGTTTTGAAAAATTTACAACAATATACAACATACTAAAGAATGATCATACAAAAACATATTTTTATTTTGATCCACCATTCTCAATAAGAGAAAATATGGATGATATTTATAAAAAAACTATAGATCTCATATCATCGATAGATAAAGATATTTGTGAACTTGTTATAATAGAACATATGAGTGATATAGAGTTGCCAGAGACTATAGGAAATGTAAACTTGCTTAAAATAAAAAAATTTGGTAAAAGTACACTTAGCTATTATGCACCAAGAGAATAATCGCTCTCTTTTAGCATTTTAGCTTCAAATAAAAATTGTGATGGTTTAAATTCTGTTTTTTTAACTTTATCATAAGTAGCAAACGAGAGATTTAATTTTTCTTTTGCCCTAGTTACTGCAACATAAAAAAGTCTTCTCTCTTCTTCTATTTCCCCACCCCTACTCATAAGTTTAGTATTTGGAAATCTTCCATCCATCAAATCAACCACATATACATCCATGAACTCTAATCCTTTACTGGCATGAACAGTTAGCAAGTTTACTCCATCTCCTTGACTAAGCTCCCCTGCCCCTAAAATCATAGCATTTAGAAATCTGTCTATTTCTTTATAATTTTTAGATAATTCATATAAAAGCATTGCTTTTTGTAAAATTCTCTCTCTTGCCCCAGTATATCTGTTCTCTTCTATTTCGCCATTTTTAAGTCTTGAGCGTTGTAGGCTCAAAAGCTCAACAATACTCTCATACAAAGGAGACTTTATAAGCTTTGCTATAATTTTTGATGGGCTTTTTTCTTTTTGTATTTGACTATAATATTCTTTAATATATTCAAAAAACTTCATATTATCACTATCTGCTTTTTGATGGGAATATAAAGGATGATTTGATTTTTTAAAATCTTTTGTTAGACTATCATCTCCCTCAAAAAGACTGTTTGTTGTCATGGGATTTTTTTTGGGTAATTCTTTTATGGATGGATCTAATATACCTTTTATCAAATTACCTTCTCCAAGATAGACGAGTGACAAGAAAAACTCTTTTGCTACAGCAGGACCAACACCTTTTGCATACTCAAATATGTGCAAAAATGCCATCATATCTTTAGGATTAGAATAAAGACTCAATACATCAAGTAAAAATTTAACCTCTTTTGTATCAAAAAAACTTGTTCCTCCCTTTCTCTTACAAGGAATACCAAGTTCTCTCAAAGTTGCTTCAACGCCATCAGCACTTGAGTTGTTTCTAAAAATAACAGCTACATCATTATGTGGAACATGTGATGACCAAATAGCGTGAGAGATGGCATGATACTGCTCAAAAAGTTCATTGTATATCATTAATCTAGGCGGAACATCTTGCTTGTCGCAGCCTACTTTGAGTTGTTTTGGATAAATTCTAGGATTATGCTCTATTACACGATTTGCTAACTCTAAGATAGATGCTGTTGAACGATAATTGGTAATCAAAGAAAACAAACTTGCATCTTTATATCTCGTAGTAAATGTTGATATATTTTCGATATTTGCACCATTAAATGCATAAATGCTTTGATCATAATCACCAACACAGAATAAAGACTTAGGTCTCATTGCATCTATCAGGACACCTTGCAGGGTATTTGTATCTTGATACTCATCTACAAGTATCTCTTCAAAATATATATTTTCAGTATTTAAAAACTCTATCGTATTTAAAAGCAAGTCATTAAAAGATACAAAACCGTATTCTCTCTTCTCTTCTTCAAATTTCTCTATGATAAGAAGATATTTATCCACAAAACACTCATGATCAGGATAGCTCGACAAAAACCACTTATCAAAAGTATCAATAGATGCATTTTGATATAAACTATAGAGTTCATATAGATAAAGGGCTGAAAATGCTTGAAGTTCATAATCAGAAAAAGCAAATTCTTCATATATGCTTTTGAAAAGTGTTTTTAGTTCACTTGGTTGTTTTAGTGCAACCTTACTATCTCTTGCCTTTAGCCATCTATAGCAAACTGCATGAAATGTTCCTGATTCTATTTGTGATACTATCTCTTTGGGGAAATATCGCTCCAAACGAGCTAGCATCTCACCTGCTGCTTTGTTGGTAAAGGTTAAAAGTAAAATTTGCTTTGGATCTAATCCAGAGTACAATAGATGGGCTATCCTACCAACAATGGTAGATGTTTTTCCAGTCCCAGCACTTGCAATTACAAGATTATGTCCGAGACTAGCCGTAGCAGCTTTAAGTTGCTCTGCATTTAGTGTATTTAATGCCAATATCCAACCTCAATTTTTAAATGGATTGTAGCTAAAGTTTATTGTTGTTTAGTTTGAAGTTTTTGGTAATGCTTTTAACTTATCAAGTAGATGAATGTAATTATCGATGGATTGAAGACCTTTTTCATATCTCCATCTCAATATAAACTCTATAATTTTATATTTTTTTTCAATTTCAAGCATTTCACCTTTACCATAATATCCAAGAGATATATTTTTAGCTTTTTTCTTCTCTTCTCCTATGGAATCGTAACTTATCGCTATGATTTGTATATATTTACCGACTCTAAGCTCACCAAAATCATCATCCCTTAGTCCAATACCAGCCAAATTCATAGCTTTATATTTGAAAACATTATCAAAATCTGGACATTTTTCATTGATTTTGAGCTCAGAAAATAGTTTTCTCAAAGACTCCATATTTAGAGTTCTATCTTCTTTATAATTTGACTTTATATCTGTTGTATTTGTTTTTTCAACCATACTTGTAGGTATGGTATTTGTAGTTTCAAAATCATTATCAAATAAATTCTGCTTAGAATTTATTTTTTTATCCAGTTTCTCATTTAGTGCCTTAAGCCTGCTTAAACCATTCGACATAAACTCCACCTTGATTTATATATTATTTGCTATTATACAACATATTTTATAATATATACTAATTTTTTAAAAAAATACAAATTTTTTGCTTATATTACTTTGGATATAATAAAAAATAAATAATTAAGGGATTTTAATGGATTATCTAGAGATAGAAGGTGGTCATAAACTAAAAGGGAGTGTAACTATTAGTGGAGCAAAAAATGCTGCTCTTCCTATTATTGCAGCTACACTACTAAGCGACAAAGATGTAAAACTTACAAATTTACCAAATGTTGTTGACATAAGAACTCTTCTTAAACTTTTGACAATGCTAGGCGGCGATGTAAAACATAACGATACTGTTGCTGATATCAACAATGCTGGCATAAATTCAACAAAAGCTGTTTATGAGATAGTTTCTCAAATGAGAGCTTCTATATTGGTTCTTGGTCCACTACTTACTAGATTCAAACATTGTGAAGTGAGTTTACCTGGTGGATGTGCCATAGGACAAAGACCTATTGATATGCATTTAAAAGCATTGGAGCAAATGGGTGCTATCATAGAGATAAAAGGTGGTTATGTTAGAGCTGAAGCACCAAATGGACTTATGGGGGCTAAGATCGAGTTTGACAAAATTACAGTTGGCGGAACTGAAAATGTAGTTATGGCTGCTGCACTTGCAAATGGAACTACTACTATCATGAACGCGGCACTTGAACCTGAAGTTGTTCAGTTGTGCGAAATGATAAGAGATGCGGGTGTTGATATACAAGGTATTGGAACAAGCGAACTTACCATAGTAGGTACAAATGGAGTTCCTCTTGAGTTTAAAACAACAGACATAATCCCTGATAGGATAGAAGCTGGAACTTATCTATGTGCTGCGGCTATAACGCATTCTGATATAACACTAAAAAAAGTAAACATAGAGCATATCAAATCTCCTATTGCGAAACTAGAAAAAATGGGATGTACTTTTGATGTAGAAAATGACAATATCACTATACACTCTCCAGAAGTGATAAAACCAACTCATCTTATCACTACCGAATACCCAGGCTTCCCTACTGATATGCAAGCTCAATTTATGGCTGTTGCTACCATCGCAGATGGTGAGAGTATCATAGAAGAGAGACTTTTCGAAAATAGATTTATGCATGTTAGTGAACTTAACCGTTTAGGAGCTGATATATGGCTAAAAGGCTCGCTTGCAGCCGTTCATGGCGTTAAAGAGCTTAATGGTGCTGATGTCATGGCAACTGATCTTAGGGCTAGTTCTGCCCTTGTTCTAGGTGCTTTAGCAGCAAATGGCATTACAAATGTTAGAAGAATATATCATCTAGACCGTGGTTATGATAACTTGGAAGGCAAATTGTCACTTCTGGGTGCAAAAATAACACGCAAAAAAGACTAAAAATAACTTGTCATTCCTGCGAAAGCAGGAATCCACATATACCGCATCAAGTGCGGTATAACAATTTTAGAAAGTACAAAAAGGGTAAAAATTGGCTATCGAAATTGAGAGAAAATTTTTAGTAGATATGAGCAAGCTACCAAAGCTTGACTGTGGCATAAAAATACTCCAAGGATATCTACTAGCACATTCCCCAAGCATTAGAATACGCATTGCAAATGATAAGGCATTTTTGACTATCAAAGGAAAACCTACCAACAACATCTCAAGAAGCGAATTTGAGTATGAAATCCCCCTATCCGATGGCTTAGAACTACTAAAAGAGTGCAAAGAGCTTATCATATCAAAAACGAGATATGAGATAATGTATGAAAATCATTTGTGGGAATTGGATATTTTTGAAGAAGAAAATAAAGGGCTGATCGTTGCTGAAATAGAGCTATCTAGTGAAGATGAGAGCTTTACCCTGCCTTCATGGGTTACTTCTGAAGTATCGAACGATATGAGATATACAAATGCAAATCTCATTTCACACCCATATTGTGAGTGGTAGAGAAAAAGGAATAAAAATGAATTCAAACACCCACATTCAAGAATATTTAGAAAACTATTTGAAACTTTCAAGTCCAGAATATGCAATTTTACTAAATGGCAAATGGGGAAGTGGTAAAACATATTTTATAGATACCTTTATTGGTGAATATAAAGAACCGAATATCAAATTTATTAAAATTAGTCTTTTTGGTCTAAAAAACACTAATTCAATTGATGAAGAAATTTTTCAAAACCTACATCCATTATTAGGATCAAAGTATGCAAAAATAACTGGTAACATATTAAAAAGTGCACTAAAACTAGGTGTTAACCTTGATTGGAATCAGGATGATAAAAAAGATGGAACAGTAAATGTTGACTTAAAAGAATTTAACCCTTTGGATTTTTTTTCTGATAAGAAAAAATCTAAACAGGAAATAATATTCATTTTTGATGACTTGGAAAGAACAGAAATAAATTTAAAAGAAGTTCTAGGATATATAAACTATTTAGTGGAACAGTCAAATTTTAAAGTCATAATATTAGCTAATGAAGAAAAAATTAATAATGATGACTACAAAGAGTTCAAAGAAAAAATTATTGGAAAAACATTTGAAGTAAAACATTCTTTTGAACATATATTAACCTCTTTTATAGACACAAAAACAGATTCTTCTAAACAGATACTAAAAACAAATACACAAATAATAAAAAATGCTTATGAAAAAGCTGGTTACAATAATTTGAGACATATTTCTCAGATATTATTCGATTTTGAATATTTTACTAAAAATATCGATGAAGAGTATTTAAAGCATAAAGAGTTTGTTTCAATCTTAATAAATAATTTTTTTGCAATCTCTATTGAGTTAAAAAGTGCAAACTTATCGAGAAAAGAATTATTTAAAAGACCAACTATAGTATGGAATTTTATAGACAATAAAGAAAATAAGGAAACAGAGATTGAAAAAGTATACAAAAAATATAATATTAACAACAATCCTTTATTTGATGGGAAAATCTGGGTTAAAATTCTTTTAGATAACTCCATTGAAAAAGAGGAATTAAATGAATTAATAAGCAACTTATCTTTCTTTTTAGAAGAATACAATGAACTATCTTGGGTCAAGATATGGAATTATAGAGAATTATCGGATAAAGACTTTACTGAAAATCTTAATGATGTAGTTAATAAATTTAAAAATTGCGAATATGATATTCCTGAACATTTTATACATGTAATTGCATTACTTATATTTTTTAGTAAAAATAAATTATGTACACTTACGGTGGAAGACATTAAAAAGCAGGTCGAAACTTGTATTACCAATAAGTATAGCAATCATCAAAATTGGAAAAATAAACTTTTTAAAAATAGTATGAGATTCAACTCAACTGGATTAGGTTACACAGGCGAAGATGATCAAGACTTTGGAGATATTTTTTCAAAAATAATAGAAGAAAATAAAAATATTTATGAATTAGAGGAAAATAATAAACAAAAACAGTTGCTAAAAAAATTTCTTGAATCAATAAAAAAATTGGACAAAGAATTTTTAATTAGCTTTTTACTAAAAGATTTTGAATCAACTCCAATACTAAGTTATTTAAATCCTAACGATTTTACAACACTGTTGACAACTATAGAAAATAAAAATATTTCAAAATTGACTGATATATTGCATGAAAGATATGCTGATAACAAATCTCTTGACGGCAAATTATACTATTGTCATTTAACTGACGAGTTGATTTTTTGGAAAGATGTTAAAGCTAATTTAGATACATATATACAAATTACAGATGAGAACAAAATAAGCATTTTTTTACTAAAACAGTTCAATGGTTATTTGGTTGAAAAAATTATTGAGAAAATGGAACAGTGCCAATCTTAACTTATCTCAATCTTCATTTAAAGCTTTTAGAAAATCTTTTTCACTAGCTACTGTTTTATCAGCCATACTATTTGCCAAAATAGAACCAAGCTTTTTATCTTCTTCATCTTCATCATAGATTACAATCTCTATATTTTTATCTTTAAAAAGTTGTTTAACAGACTTCAAAAAAGAGCTATCAAGTTCATTACTACTAAGTTGATATGCTACTTGCATCATCTCTCCTTTTTTATTTGATTATAACATAATTTTAACTAAAAAGTATATTGGGGAAGTATTGTTTTCTTAACGGCTCTCACCTTTTAAAACATCCACAACATTTGTTGCATACGAGCCTTTTGGTAGTGTAAAAGATAGCTCATACTGGGCTTTTTCCATAACATATCGTGTTTTGATATCTTCTACTCTTATCCATGCGTATCTCCTAGCACCATCCACATTTATATCTTCATCAAACTTCTCTTCAAACATCCTAGCAACACCAGTTGCCTTACTCGCTCTTTTGCCAGGCAATAGCCCAGTAGGTGCTATGTCTTTTAAAAAAAATCTTTCACTTTCGCTTTGTAAATCCTCTGCTTCAAAAACTTTTCCAAATGGATAATGCATCATCATATCACCACTCAAAATCTTGAAAAAATGTTTCTGTTTTTTAACACCCTCTAGTGAGCCTTTTGGGATATCTAGTATCCCCTCTATTTCGCTTTCACTAAATTTTTCAAATAGCAGATTTATCTCCATTCTTTTTGAAAGCCAAGAGTTAAAAAGATAGCTTTGATACGAGCCTACTAAAAATTCTCTTGTTTTTGGATCATTTACTCTCATAGTTCCTTCAATGATCTTTTTGCCCTCTTCCCAGTTGTTGCCATCATTTCCAAATCTTTGATTGCCAAAATAGTTTGGTATGCCATACTCTTTTATCCACTCCAGAGTCGAATCGAGTTTATCTTTTTGGATACCTAAAACTTTTTTGAGACGAAGTTCAAATCTGTTGCCTTTTAGATGCCCTACTCGCACTTTGTTGTTGTGTTTTGTGGTTTCGAGTATCTTTATCTTGTCATGATCAAAAGTTGCTAGCTTTTCTTCAAATTTGGCTGGAAGTGATATGTATTGGATAGTCATAGCATACTTGTCTTTTAGCCCAGCATAGCCAATGTCGCGATTTTTTATCCCTAAAAATCTAGCAAATATTCCTATAAGCTCCCATGTCGTGAGTTCTTTTTTTCTCACTTTTAAAATCAAGTGTTCACCCTCTCCACTAAATTCATAAAGTGGTATCTCTGTGACTATAAAATCACGTGGCGTTGGGGTAAATAAAAAATCATTTTTTATATTGAGCGGATAAAGTAATTTCATGGCTATCTTTTTTATTGGAAGTATATCATTTTGATACTAAGTCCTCCCAAAATAGCTTAAATATCTATTAAAATAAATATTCAAAAACAACCAAAATACTAACTTTTAGCAAAAAACCATATAATTACATAGATTTAAGCCCTTTAGGAGAAAAAATGCTCAGATTTGCCCCGTCGCCAACAGGTGATATGCATATCGGTAATTTGCGAGTAGCAATCATAAATTATATCGTTGCTATGCAAAACCATACAAATTTTATAGTCAGAATCGAAGATACCGACAAAGAGAGAAATATAGAAGGCAAAGATGCCGAAATATTGCAAATACTTGAGAAATTCTCTCTTCCATATAGTCAACTTTTTTATCAAAGTGCCAATCTTCACATTCATCAAAACTTAGCCATAAAGCTCCTTGATGAAGACAAGGCTTTTGTTTGTACATGTACACCGGATGAGCTTGAAGCTGATAGAGAAAATGCAAAACAAAATGGTATTGCCTATAGATATAGCGGAAAATGTGCCAATAAAACAAAAGAAGAGTTAGCCAAAATAAAAAAAGATAATACTCCTTTTGTTATCCGTATCAAAAAACCTGAACTTGATATTAGTTTTACAGACCTCATAAAAGGAAGCTTTACAATGCATCCAAATGAAGTTGATAGTTTTGTAATTCTTAGAAACGATAGTACTCCTACATATAACTTTGCTTGTTCTTGTGATGATATGCTTACAAATATCGAAACAATTATAAGAGGTGAAGACCATCTAAGCAACACTCCAAAACAGATACATATAAAAAAATCGTTGGGATATGAATTTGATACAAAGTATGCTCATTTGCCTATAATATTAAATAATGAAAACAAAAAAATGAGTAAGAGAGATGATGCTAGTTCTGTAAAATGGTTGTTAGAACAAGGCTTTTTACCTGATGCAATCATCAATTATCTTTTACTTTTGGGTAATAAAACTCCAAATGAAGTATTTAGGTTGCCTGATGCTATCTCTTGGTTTGATTTGAAAAATATTTCAAAAAGTCCTGCGAAATTTGATATTGATAAGTTAAGATTTTTAAATAGAGAACATTTAAAAGCTATGGATAACAAAAAAATTTCCA
Organism: Sulfurovum sp. enrichment culture clone C5; assembly: GCA_001493195.1. GTDB lineage: Bacteria > Campylobacterota > Campylobacteria > Campylobacterales > Sulfurovaceae > BN30871. Next base: position 35,017 of record FAXN01000039.1, read on the forward strand.
AGCTATTTGGATTTAGTGATGAAGCCATAGGAAAACTTGGCAAACTATATCTAGAAGAGGCGAGCACTCTTAGTGAACTAGAACCTAAGATAAAAGCTATTTTTGCACCAAAAAATTTTGATAACGAGTGGGCAAAAGAGATGAAAATCATCCAAGATGTTTTACTAGATGCACCTTTTATCGAAGATTATGATGCTTTTAAACAATATATCATAGACCAAACAGGATTAAAAGGGAAAAGTCTGTTTAAACCGCTTAGACTACTTCTGACAAATGCTGAACATGGTCCAGATTTAAGCGAAATATACTTACAAATCAAATCATACCTACTGGAGGTTATCTCATGAGTTTTATAATTAATATTATCAATGGACTAATAACACTGTATATTTTTGCAATTTTAGCAGTAATACTCTTTAGTCTTTTTGCACCACACATAAAAAATCCTGTGCTTGACTTTTTGATCAGCATAGTAAATCCACCTTTGAAATTGATAAGAGAAAAAATGCCTTTTGTTGTTGCAAATGACATTGATTTTTCTCCTCTTGTTCTAATCATAGGTTTACAACTTATCAGAGCATTGTTTTAAGGGGCAAAATGAAACTAAAAATAATAATTGCAATCCTAGCTCTACTAGCAATAACTGCGAATGCCAAGATCGTAAATCTTGATGATTTGGACAGAATGATAACAAGTGGAGAAAAAGACTATTATATATGGAAATTTATTTCTAGTCCAAATACAACAACCGAGGATGCTAAAAAAGCAATAGAGCAAGCATCTTATGTTAATGGTTCGATGGCAAAAGCATACGAAGCAAAAACAGGTATACATATAAAAGCTGGGACATTTTGTAAAACATCAGACTGTGCTCCACCCCCACCGTCGAATAATTCTGTTCAAGGAAATAGATACTTTTATCAAGGTATAAAATTTGTAAAAAACAATGAATTACAGCAAGCCATAAATTATTTCGACTACTCAAGAAAAATTACAGACAAGCCACAAGACAGAGATAGAGCAACATTTTGGGTTTATTTGTTATCAAAAGATAAAAAATACCTTGACATGCTCAACGAAAGTAAAGATGTAAATATATATTCCTTGCTTGGAGCTGATTTTGTAAATGGCAAATACCCAGAAACAATAACTCCAAAACTTAAAAATGTTGAGATAGGTGGATTTGACACAACAGATCCAATCCATTGGGCAAAATTAAAACAGCAAATGTTTGATCCAAATACAAATTTGCAAAACTTAGCACAAAAGTATGAATATGATTCAACATCATCACATTATGCTTATATAAAGTCTGTTGCTTCAAAATACAAAGAGATATACTATCCCCTTCCCTATAAGGATATATTGGCTCCTCTGCCAAATGAGAGACAAGCACTACTGTATGCGATTGCAAGACAAGAGAGTAGATTTGTACCTGCATCAGTTTCGAGATCTTTTGCTCTTGGGATGATGCAAATCATGCCTTTTTTGGTAAAACATATAGCAAGTGAAAGAGGAGAGGATGTAAATTTGGATGATATGTTTGAACCGCAAAAAGCTTTGCAGTATTCAAATCATCAACTTAATTATCTAAATAAATACCTTCATCATCCACTCTTTGTGGCTTATGCCTATAATGCTGGCATAGGATTTACTAGGGGATTGATAAAAAGAAACGATATGTTTAAATCAGGAGCCTATGAGCCTTATCTAAGCATGGAAAGAATAGAAAATATCGAAGCAAGAGAATATGGAAAGAAAGTTTTAACAAATTATGTTATATATATGAATAAATTAGGTGTTCCAACCAGAATATATCCTTTGGTGCAAACACTAAATGATGGAACAAAAATAGATAGATTTAGAAATTACTAAAGGGTTAAATTATGAGTAATGATTTTTATATACCACAACCTAGTCCTTTTGACCCAGATGAAAATGGTCATTTTGGAATATTTGGTGGTAGATTTGTACCAGAAACACTTATGCCGGTTCTCGAAAAACTTAAAGCTGATTATGAAGCAATTAGATTTGATAAGGATTTTTGGGCAGAAGTTGATTATTATTATAAAAACTATGTTGGACGCCCTAGCCCACTATTTTTTGCTGAAAATTTATCACGTGAACTTGGTGCAAAAATATACCTAAAAAGAGAAGATTTAAATCATACTGGTGCACATAAAATCAATCATACCGTAGCTCAAGCGATACTTGCCAAAAGACTTGGTAAAAAAAAGGTTATTGCTGAAACTGGTGCTGGGCAACATGGCGTTGCTACTGCTACAGTCGCGGCATTGTTTGGGCTTGAATGTGAAGTTTTTATGGGAGAAAAAGATGTGGCTAGACAAGAGCTTAATGTCTTTAGGATGAAACTTCTTGGTGCAAAAGTACATCCAGTAACGTCTGGAAGCAAAACGCTCAAAGACGCCATGAATGATGCTATAAGACATTGGGTAACTAATGCTAGAGATACATTCTATATCATAGGAACGGTTGCTGGTCCACATCCATATCCTATGATGATAAGAGATATGCAATCTATCATCGGTTGGGAAGCAAAAAAACAAATTCTTGAAGTTGAAAATAGACTTCCTGATTGTGTTATAGCGTGTATTGGTGGTGGCTCTAATGCTATGGGTATCTTTAATCATTTCTTGGAAGATAATGGCGTTGAGTGCATTGGAATAGAAGCTGGTGGACTTGGCGTTAATACCGATAAACATGGTGCGTCTTTGGAAAAAGGAAGCCCTGGTGTACTTCATGGTCAAATGACATATTTACTTCAAGATGATGATGGTCAAATACTTGAAGCACATTCTGTATCGGCAGGTCTTGACTATCCAGGAATTGGTCCAGAACATGCATATTTGAAAGATTTAAAAAAAGTAACTTATGACAACATCACAGATGATGAAGCTCTTGATGCATTTGTATGGCTATCACAAAGCGAAGGTATTATACCTGCCTTTGAAAGTTCTCATGCAATTGCATATCTTAAAAAAATGAAAGATATAAAAGATAAACTCATAATCGTAAATGTATCAGGTAGAGGCGACAAAGATATGATTCAAGCAAAAGAGATACTAAAAGAACAATTCAACTAGGAGATACCATGAATATCACAACAATAAAACTAGAAAATATTGATATAGAATTAATTTTGACAAATGCGAATGATTTAGAAAAAACTTTTGATTTTGAGTTGCTAAAAAAATTATCATTTAAAGCAGAACAAGATGATCTTTGCTTTTTACCTGAAAGTAATAAGCTTTATGTAGGTTATAGTGATGACATATCAAGCTCTATAGCTACTTCTTTTCGCTTTGTAAGCACCAAAGAGTACATAAACAACATCAAATTAACAACATCGCTAGATGACCAAGAATCCATATATCAAATAGTAATTGGCGCATTTTTGGGTAATTATAAATTTGATAAATACAAAAGTAAAAAAATAGATATTCACATAAAATCTTTATATATATCAACTCCTAGCGAAAAAGATTTTAGTGAAACTATCAAAAAAGCTACGACTATAGCAAATTCGACAAATTTTACTAGAGATATAGTCAATATGACGCCTGATGACTGCTATCCAAAAGTTTTAGCCAAAATAGCCACAACATTAGCAAACGAAAACAATTTAGAGTGCAATATACTAAAACAAAAACAGATTGAAAAAGAAAAAATGAATGCTCTTTTGGCAGTCGCAAGAGCAAGCAGACACGACCCAAGAGTTATACATCTTTCGCACAAACCAAAAAATGCAAAACGTAAAGTTTTGATAATTGGAAAAGGACTTACATACGATAGTGGCGGATTGAGCTTGAAACCTTCTGATTTTATGACTACTATGAAATCTGACAAAAGTGGTGCTTGTGCAGTACTTGGAATTATGAAAAGTGTAAGTGAGTTAAATATAGATATAGAGGTTCATGGGTTTATTGGTGCAGTAGAAAATATGATAGGTGGAGATTCTTTCAAACCAGATGATGTACTTGTTGCTAAAAATGGCAAAACTATTGAAGTTAGAAACACTGATGCCGAAGGAAGACTTGTACTTGCCGATGTCCTTGATTTTGCACAACAAGAGATAAGCGAATTTGACTATATCATAGACCTTGCAACACTTACAGGGGCTTGTGTAGTTGGTGTAGGAAATTATACAACTGGTATCATGGGACACAATGAGAATCTTAAAAATAAAATGAAAGAATGTGCAAAAAAATCAGGCGAATTTGCGACACCACTGGATTTCAATAGATTCTTGGCAAAAACACTTAAAAATGAAGTTGCAGATATATGCAATATCTCAAACACAAGATATGGCGGTGCATTAACAGCTGGACTTTTTTTGAGTGAATTTATAAAAGATGAAAATAAAGATAAATGGTTGCATTTAGATATTGCTGGACCTGCTTATGTCGAACATATTTGGGGAGTTAATCCACACGGCGCAAGTGGTGCTGGCGTGAGGATGGTAGTAGAGTTTTTAGAAAGTTTATAAAAACGTCATCCCAAACGGGGTGACTAAATTTGGCAAGTTAAAGCTTTTTGAACAAGTAAATTAGAAATTATTTCTCTATCATTTATAACATGTTTTATATTTAAATCTTCGAGTATTTTTTCTTCATTTTCATTATTTACAACCACAACAATATTTGTATCTTTAGATATAGAGACGACATTTTCGCAAATAAGCCTTTTTTGCTTTTCATTTGCTATGGATACGATAACCCCATTTGAACCTTTAACATTAAAATGCTCTAATACACTTTTTTGTGCTGCATTTGCAAAAAATATATCTTTTTCCCCATTTAGTATTGCTTTATCAACCAAAGCTATATCATGTTCCAAGATTATATACTTGATACCTAGTTCTTTTAAACTTTTTGAAACATGTTGCCCTATAGGCCCATATCCGCATATAACCATATGATTACTAAAACCATCATCTCTAAATGCTCTTTGTCTGAGAATAGTAGGTTCTGGCATAAGAAAATCTACAATATTCTTAATATTGTTGAGCATAAATGGAGATAAAATCATGGATAGTATGACAGAAATTACCAAAATTTGATTTTCGACTCCGCTAATAATTTTATTTGAATATGCCAAGGTAAATATTACAAGTGCAAACTCTCCAACCTGACTAAGGGCTATTGTGGTTTTGAAAACTGTTCTTTTTTGAGAAAAAGGATAAAGTGTTGCGAATATTATTATTGCCTTTATGCTTATAATTATCATTGTAATAGCTACAATTTCAAACAAATAATCAATTATCCAATGCCAATCTATCTGCATCCCAATAGTTATAAAAAATAGCCCCAACAACAAATCCCTAAATGGAACAAGGTCTGATTCAATTCTAAATCTATATTTTGTTTCTGCAAGCATCATCCCTGCCAAAAAAGCACCTAGTGAATATGAAAAACCTAGCTGTTCTGCAATAAAAGATGTTAGTGTAACTAAAAATAAAACTGATATTAAAAAAATCTCTTCGGATTTTGTCGCAGCTATGAGTTTAAAATATCTCTCTATTATATATTTACCTAGGAATAAAAATGTAATGATGATGATGATAGAATTTATCAATAGATTAATTAAAACTTGATCTAGCGACTGGTTATTGGATGCAAAAACGGAAACCATGATAAGTATTGGAATTACAGCCAAATCTTGAAATATCAATACTCCAAGTACGATTTTTCCATATCCAGAGTGAAGTTCATTTTTTTCATTTAAAATTTTAAGTACTATGGCTGTTGATGATAAAGACAAAGCAAAACCTATCGTCATAGAAGCGTGCAAAGAGATATCAAATATATATAAACATATAAGTGTAAAAATAAATCCTGTTAAAATAACTTGCAAAAAACCAAAAACAAAAACTTCTTTTTTTGTTTTTTTCAAGTACTTAAAAGAAAATTCTAAACCTATTGTAAACATCAAAAAAACAATCCCAAATTCTGATATTTGCGTCAAAAATCCTCTTGATTCTTGGTCAAAGTGGTAAAAAGAAGCTATTATAAACCCTGTTATAATATAACCTATTATTGTTGGTATTTTAAATTTTTTTAGAAATATATTTATAAAAATAGATATTGCTAAAACAACTATAAATAATAATAAATTATTGTGCATATAACCCTCTTTATTCTTGTGCATCCGCCAATGTAAGAGCAAAAAGGACATTAATGCCACTTTTTTCTAAAACATTTTTTGCTTCTTGTAGCGTAGTTCCTGTTGTAATTATATCATCTATCAAAATGACATCAACATTTACTTTGCCATTATAGGTAAAATTTCTTGGATTTTCCAAACGAAACTGCAAAGTCTTACCAGAATATTTAATGTTATTAGACGACAGGAGAGAAGCTTGAAGCACTTTTGAATATTTTGTCTTCATGGAGTTTGTCAAAATTGCTACATGGGAATATCCATTTTTTACTTTTTCATCTATGCCGACTATGTGTATTTTTCTTTTGTCGTTTGAGATAAATTCATTTATAAAAGGTTTAAAAGTTATTTTAGATATTGCAGAAAAAACTCTATAACCCAAACTCGTGTGTTTGGTTAATAGCATGGTTTCTATAGTGGAGTATTTATAAAAACTATAAACATCAAGCGTACCTACAACTCTTTTTGTAATATTTGGTTTTAAAAGAGAGGTTTGACACTCTTTACAAAATGTTCTAAATGATAATTTTTGACAACTTAGACATCGCATCTTTTTCTCACAAATAATGTCTTATCACTATAGCATAATGCAATATCCAAAGATTAATAACAAATATAAGTAAAGATGAGCCACGAGAAATGATATTTTGCCAAAATGTTCTTTGAGTATCATTTGTTTTATATGCAACTATGAAGTGTACGATAGTCAAAATGATAAGAATTCCAACTAAAATAAGTTTTTTTTGCAAAGTTAATACCACTTCACTCTCGTTGCCATCAATCAAAAGTGACAATAACCCATTTTGAGATACCATCAATATCCCTGTAATTATCAAAAGTAAAAGCGAAATTACCTGATAATATCCAAAAAGTGGAGCTATTCTCGGATATACTTCTCTTTGTGCTGTTTTATCTCTCATAAATATGCCCAAAACGAACATAAATACAGCTCCACCTATCCATGCAATGGCCGAAATGAGATGAAGATGTATCGACCAACCCATTTTTTTCTAGCTATCCAATTTCAATACTGCCATAAATGCCTCTTGAGGCACATCGACTTTACCTATTGACTTCATTCTTTTTTTACCAGCTTTTTGCTTTTCCAAAAGCTTTCTTTTTCTAGTAATGTCTCCGCCATAACATTTTGCAGTTACATTTTTACCAACTGACTTCACATTACTTCTAGCAATTACAGTATTTCCTACGCTAGCTTGAATAGCAACTTCAAAAAGTTGTCTTGGGATAAGCTCTTTTAGTTGATTTACAAAAGCAAGCCCTCTGGTTCTTGCTTTTTCATCTGGAACAATGATAGATAATGCATCAACTATATCTCCAGCTACTCTAATATCTAGTTTTACAAGTTTTCCAGGTCTGAACCCTATCGGCTCATAATCAAAGCTTGCATAGCCCTTTGTAGTGCTTTTTAGCTTATCGTAAAAATCCATAACTATTTCATTCATAGGAATATCATATTCAAGCAAAACTCTAGTTTCATTTAAATAATCCATTTTTATTTGGATACCGCGACGATCACTCAATAATTTTATCAAGTTGCCTACAAACTCTTGAGGTGTAAGAATCGTCGCTTTTACGTATGGTTCAAAAATAGTATCTATTTTTTGAGGCTCTGGCAATTCGCTTGGATTTTGAATCTCAATCTTTTCTCCATTTGTTTTTAAAATTTCATAAACAACTGTTGGAGCGGTAGCAATCAAATCAAGATCAAATTCGCGTTCTAATCTCTCTTTTACAACCTCCATATGAAGCATTCCCAAAAATCCAGTCCTAAAACCACTTCCTAATGCCATAGAACTTTCAGGTTCAAAACTCAAAGAACTATCATTTAATTTAAGTCTATTAAGTGCATCTCTAAGGTCTTCAAATTTATCTGTTTCGATTGGATAAATTCCTGCAAATACAAAAGGTTTGGCAGGAGAAAAGCCTTCTATCGCCTTGGCAGTAGGATTTTTGGCATCTGTTATAGTATCTCCGACCATAAGGGCATCTACATTTTTTAGTCCCATCACAACTATGCCAACTTCACCGGTTTTTATCTCATTTGTTTTCGTAGGTGCTATTGGATGTGGATACATAAGATCTAATATCTGATGTTCTCTTTTTGTATTTATGACTTTTGCCAATTGACCTTTTTTTAGACTCCCCTCAAAAACCCTAACAAGTGCCAAAGCACCGAGATAATTATCAAACCAACTATCATATATCAAAGCTTTAGCAGGAGCATTCTCATCACCATTTGGCGCTGGTATCTTTTCAACAATTGTATCTATAAGCTCTTTTACACCCTGTCCAGTCTTGGCTGAAACCAAACAATGCTCAGTGGCATCGATGCCAATCGCATGTTCAAGTTCAGCTAGTACCCTATCGGGATCTGCAGCAGGAAGGTCTATTTTATTGACAACTGGAAGCAATTCAAGATTATTTTCAATTGCTATGTATACATTTGCTATCGTTTGTGCTTCAACGCCTTGTGCTGCATCAACGATAAGCAATGCCCCTTCACTTGAAGCCAAAGATCTACTTACTTCATAAGAAAAGTCAACATGCCCTGGAGTGTCTATGAGATTTAATATATAAGGCACCCCATCTTTGACATAATCAAGTCTAACACTTTGAGCTTTGATGGTTATGCCACGCTCTTTTTCTATATCCATAGTATCCATGACTTGAGCAGACATTTCTCGCTCGCTTATAGCTCCACACTCTTGGATTATTCTATCAGCCAAAGTTGATTTTCCATGGTCAATATGAGCTATTATTGAAAAATTTCTTATATTACTCTGTGGCACATTGGCCATATATCTTTCCTTTTAAAAACTATTTTTAAAATACTCTAATAAATCTTTACTATTTGTAAATTCTACTTTCCATCAAAAAGAGAATTTACACTCTCATTGTTGTAAACTCTTCTTATTACTTCGCCCAGCATCGGTGCAGTAGAAAGCATTTTTATTTTATTTGAAGTATGTTGCATAGGTATTGTATTTGTAACTATTAATTCATCCAATGAGCCATTTTCTATTCTATCAAATGCAGGACCAGAAAGCACTGGATGTGTGCAACATGCCATAACGCTAGTAGCGCCTAATTTTTTCAAGGCTTCAGCTGCTTTTACCATAGTTCCAGCAGTATCTATCATATCATCAATAAGTATGACATCCTTGCCATTTACATCGCCTATGACATTCATCACTTCTGATTCGTTTGCTTTTTCTCTTCTTTTGTCAACTATAACCATATCAAGACCTAGTTTTTTAGCAAAATATCTAGCTCTTGCAACTCCTCCAATATCTGGACTTGCAATAATTGGGTTTTTAAATTTTTTAGATTTTATATAATCTACAAAAAGAATAGCACCATACAGATTATCAACAGGTATGTCAAAAAATCCTTGTATTTGAGAAGCATGAAGATCTACCGTAACTACTCTTGTAATACCTGCTGTTTCCATAAGGTTTGCAACAAGTTTTGCAGAAATTGGAACTCTTGGGGCTGCTTTTCTATCTTGTCTAGCATATCCATAATAAGGAACTACGGCTGTAATTGATTTGGCAGATGAACGCTTCAAAGCATCAGTCATAATCAAAAGCTCCATTAGATTATCATTGGCAGGAGCACAAGTTGGTTGTATTATAAAAACATCTTTTCCTCTTACGCTTTGTGCAATTTGTACATTTATTTCTCCATCAGAAAAACGATTTATAGTTGCATCAGAAAGTGGCATTTCTAAATATTTGGCTATCTCGCTTGAAAGCTCTTCATTCGCAGTACCAGAAAAAATCATATATCCACCCATTAGGCAAATCTCCATCTTAATAATATATTTAATATATTATATCCAAAGATTGATAAACATATGATTTTGAACCGCTAGACTATTATGCCGCCGCCAAGTAATTTTTCATCATCATAAAGTGCTGCAACTTGTCCACGTGCCACTCCAAAAACACTCTCTTTAAACACTATTGTAGCATTATCGCCTTTCATAGATACGATTGCTGGCGTTGCTTTTGTTCTATATCTGACTTTTACATTACATTCAAAACTATCTTCAACACTTTCAAGAAGAGAAATATTTTTTATTTTTATTTCTGTTATTTCTAGCTCTTCTTTTTTACCTACGACTATTTGATTTGATTCGGGTTTTATATCTAAAACAAAATGAGGGTCATGAGCTCCATTGACAAAAAAACCTCTTCTTTTGCCTATGGTATAGTGCATATATCCTTTATGTGTTCCTACGACTTTGCCGCTAGAATCTATCGTTTCGCCTTCCATGTCAACATTCATATGTTTGTCTAAAACTTCTAGATATGTATTTTCAACGAAACATATCTCTAAGCTTTCGTTTGAACTGGAAATGCGAGATAAAAAATCATAGTTTTTTGCATACTCTTTTACATCTTCTTTAATCCACTCTCCAAGTGGAAAAAGAATTTTTGGCAAAACAGCCTTATCGATTTGTGCCAAAAAATAACTCTGATCTTTGCTCTTGTCAACACCTTCAAATATAGACGTGCCATCACATTTTACATAATGACCAGTTGCTATCATATCAGCTCCTATGCTTTTTGCAAATTCAAACATTTTTCCAAATTTGATATTTCTATTGCACATGATGCATGGATTTGGGGTAAGTCCATCTTTATAAGAAGATACAAAATAATCATAAACCTCTGTTTTAAATTCTTTACTCAAATCCAAAAAGTGTGCTTTTATACCTATATTTGAAGCTACTTGCTCTACTTTTGAAAAATTTTCTTCATGATAATTTAGTTTGTCGTGGAGCCTCATATATACGCCCTCGACTTCATATCCAGCTTTTTGCAATAAAATAGCAACTACACTTGAGTCGATTCCACCACTCATGCCTACTAAAACTTTTTTTTTCATTCTTAGCTTTTACACTCTATACTTTGCCACTCTTTCATAAGTCTATCTCTTAAATACTCGCTAGATGCTGGGATGAGATTATTATTTAAATCTTGTCCAACTGAAAAATAATACATTGGTGTATTGCAAGTTTTTATAAAATCGACAAGCTCTGTGATACTAAAAGTTTCATCAAACTTAGTAATAATCAAATAATCCAACCCCAAGAAAGAGAAATTTTCATACATTCTTTTCATATCTTCTTTTTTTAGAGTTGCAGGTAAAACCAAAGCTATACTTATCTTGCTTTTTGATGCACTATTTATAAATGATGCTGTTTCTAAAAGTTTTTTTATATCAAATGGAGATATCCCACCAGTATCAACAAAAATCAAATCTTTATTACGATATTCATGAAGCTGCCAAATAAACTCATTTTCTTCATTTAAATCAGCGTAATCAACACTAAATAAGCTAGCATATCCTTTTAATTGTTCACTTGCCGCCAATCTATTTTGATCCAAATTTATAAAAGCAATATCATAATCTTGAACATTATTGTTAAAATTTGATGCTATTTTCGCTATAGAAGTAGTCTTTCCAACACCAGTTGGTCCAACCATCATTAGTATATTTGGCTCTTTATCGGCATTATTTACAAAAGTAAAATTTGACTCCAACTCATCTAACACAAAATTTAAAATAAGATTTTTATCTTCTGTGATATCGCTCATTATCAAACTATCAAGTGTATTTTTAAGCCATATCTCATCAATGCCTATTTTTACCAATCCTTTTTGTATTGTTTCGATGCAAGGTTCTTTTGTTTCATTCAAAACAGATGTTATATCTTCTAGTGCTTTTATCTCTTGTGCAAGTTCTTCTTCCATGGCATTAACATTTGAATTACTCTCCATGTCTGCTAATTCTTTTTCAATCTCTTTTATAGTGTCTAAAAAATCATCTGGATATTCATCTCTAGGATGAATCTCTATACTGTCAAGCTCCAAAGCATCACTTTCTTCCAAAATATTGTCTATTTCCAAAATGGGGATAAAAGATACTGAATATCTGATCCTATCTCCATCAATTAGTTGTTTTGTTGATTGATAATTAACACCATTTGGATATTTAGAATGTATTTGTTTGTATATTTCTATTATTTCATTGCCTAAAAAAGTTTCAGCATTCATTCAAAGCCCTTTCATCCACGATAGTGGTAGTAAAACAGAATCCCTCGCACTCCAAAAAGGATGCGGCAATATGAGATTTGATCTATTTAAAATTATTTTGTCATATTTTATCATATCTATATCTAAAGTTCTCGGTGCATTTTTAAAACTTCTTTTTCTTCCAAATTTTTTTTCAGTATGAAGTATGAATCCAAGCAACTCTATTGGTGTTAATTTCGTATCCACAAGAATTAGAGCATTATAAAAAAATGGCTGTTCCATGTATCCAAAAGGCGGATTTTTTAAGATAGGCGATGTTTGGATAATATTTATAAATCCACTACGCTTTAAAAACCAATACAAATGCTCGAATCTTTTAGTAACATTTCCGATATTTCCGCCAATACCCAAAAGAACTTTGTGTCTATTGTATTTTTTATTTGAAATATAAGGGTAATGTGAAGTTTTTATCTTGTAGTTATTGCTTCCTATATCGGTTATTTTAAACACCTAAAATCTCCGCCTTACCATTTTTCATAACAACAGTATCTTCTATCCTTACTCCAAACTCATTTGGCAAATAAATTCCAGGCTCTATTGTAAAAACCATTCCATCTTCTATAACAGTCTCAGATTTTGAAGAAATCACAGGAAACTCATGTATATCAAGCCCTACTCCATGCCCAGTAGAATGAACAAAATAATCTCCAAACCCATGGTCATTTATAATATCTCGTGCTACTTTATCAATCTCACTTGCCTTCATCCCACTTTTGGCTTCTTTTATAGCACTTTCATGGGCTTTGAGAACGATATCATATACTTTTTGTTTCTCTAGATTATCAAAATGTTGAAGCAAGGAACAATTAATATTACTGCCGATATTTATCGTTCTTGTTCTATCAGAACAATATCTTTCAAACTTCAATCCGGCATCTATTAAAAGTAAGTCATTATTATTTAATTGTGTTTCTGTTGGATTTGCATGTGGTTTAGCTGCATTTGAATTTATGGCAACTATCGGGGAAAAGCTAAGTTCATATCTTCCTTGAAAACTTAAATGCTCTTTAGCAAAGTGTGTCAATCTAAATTCATCCAATCCAAGCATATCAGGATATATATTTAGTGAAAATTTATCAAAAGCTTCACGCCCTAAGCTTGCAGCTTGATTTAAAAGTTCAATCTCTTTTGCAGTTTTTATTATACGTTTTTTTTGAGAAAAGCTTTTATGAAAGGTTATGTCAACTTTTAGTCCATGAGATAGTTCATTGAAATCAAACAAACTAAACTCTTGTGGATCTATGATGATTTTTTTTATATTATTTGATATTAGTAATTTTTTTACAACGCTTATCAAATCTCTGTCTACTATTATTTCAACATTATCTCTGCACCCAAGCCTTGCATCAAGCTCATATCTACCATCTGTTATAAAAAATGATTCACTCCCAAGCTGAACAAATATAGCATTATCACAGCTATATCCGCACTCATAATATATAGAGTTTTCATCTTTTAACAGATAGTTCATTTAATTATTTTTGCGCCTCTGTTCTAGCTTTTTTTATTGCAGCAACTTCATTTAAGATTTGTATCATACCTATCATTGCCAAATGATAACCGTATGGTCCCATTCCCAAAATTTGACCAGCACATACTGGAGCTATTAAAGACTTATGTCTAAACTCTTCTCTTTGGTGTATATTTGATAAATGAACTTCGATAGCTGGCAAACTAACTGCAGCTATTGCATCTCTGATGGCTATAGAAGTATGAGTATAAGCAGCTGGATTGATAACGATACCATCACTATCTCCCAAACACTCTTGAATTTTATCTACTATTTCACCTTCTAAATTACTTTGGAAAAACTCAACTTCTATATTGTTTTGTTTTGCGATTTGCTCCATTTGAGCATGAATGTCATCCAATTTTATTGAACCATAAACACCTTGTTCTCTAATGCCAAGCATATTTAGATTTGGACCTTGGATTACTGTAATTTTCATTTAAAAACCTACCTTCTTATAAATATTTTAGTATGATTGTATCAAAATAGTTTTAAACCTAATTTTCAAGGATGTTTATGAATATATTGGTAGCAGATTTCATATATACAAATGAAGGTTACCTGCAAGGAAAAGCTGTTGCTTTTGATGAAACCATACAAAAAATAGATGATTTTGATATTTTAAAAAATCTATACCCAAATGCCAAAATTATCAATACACCAAAAAATTCTGTAATCTATCCTGGATTTATCAATAGTCATGTTCACCTTGAATTTTCCAACAATAAAACAAGTTTAGAGTATGGTTCTTTTGTGCCATGGCTAAAATCTGTCATCAAAAATACTGATATGATACAAAAATGTACTACAAATGATATGAAACGAGCATGTGAAGAGATGCTAAAAAGTGGAGTTACAAGTTTTGGAGCCATTAGTTCAAATGGCAATGACTTACAAGTTTGCACCGAAACTCCTCAAAGAGTTGTATTTTTCAATGAAATACTAGGAAGCAAAGAAGAAAACAGTGAAGTATCGTATGACCTATTTATAAAAAGAGTTGAAAATTCTCTACAACACAACTCTCAAAAATTTAAAACAGCAATATCCATACACTCTCCATATTCAACACATCCTATCCTGATAAGAAAAGCCATCTCTTTGGCGAAAAAGAAAAAATTTCTCTTAAGTGCTCATTTATTGGAAAGTAAAGCGGAAAAAGAGTGGATAGAAGAAGGAAATGGAGAATTTTATAATCTGTATAATGAATTTTTTGGCATCACAAAACCCATAAATACGAAACAATCATTTATGCAAGAGTTTAATGATACCCCAACCCACTTTATACATCTCTCAAGTGCTACTCTTGAGGATATAGCATATCTGGAGAGTAAAAATCATTCAGTGGCACATTGCCCTAGATCAAATAGACTTCTTGGATGTGGTATACTTGATGTATGCAAATTAAATATGCCATGGAGTACAGCAACTGATGGACTTAGTTCAAATTGGTCTTTAAATATTTTTGATGAGTTAAGAGCATCATTAATGCTACATGCAACTGATGATTTGCATAATCTTGCTGATAGTCTAATAAAAAGTATTACTAGTGTGCCAGCTAAAATTTTAGATTTGAATTGTGGAGTTATTGAAGTTGAAAAGTTTGCTGATTTTACTATAATTACACTACCTGATAGTCCAAATGCAGTAGAGGAAATTTCCCTTTGGGCAATTTTACATACAAAACAAGTAAATCAACTTTATATAGGAGGAAACAGATATGTTTAAAACGATTAGTGATGTGCTAAAATGGATTGGAAGCCATTTTTTAGGCTTATTGTTTGTTTTGATTGTGCTTATCATAATTTTACCAAGCGAAAAACCAAAAAACTTTAATGCAAATCTTCAAGAGATAGAATTAAAAGGTCCGATAATGTCCAGTGATGACATTTTAAAGCAAATTGAGGATGCCAAAGATAATGAAAAGATAAAAGGTGTTCTTTTTTCTATCAACTCCCCAGGTGGTGCAGTAGCTCCATCTATTGATATAGCTTATGCTATAAAAGATTTAAGCAAAACAAAGCCTGTGCTTGTATATGGTGGGGATGTTATGGCAAGTGGTGGATATTATAGTGCTATTTACGCAAATAAAATTATGGCAAATCCTGGTTCTATGATAGGTTCTATCGGCGTTATAATGGAAGGGGCAAATATCGATCCTTTGCTCAAAAAAATTGGTATAGAGACACAGATAGTAAAACAAGGAAGATACAAAGAGATAGGAACAATGAGTAGAGAGTGGACAGAGGAAGAGAGAAAAGAGTTAGAGACGATTACTCGCGATACTTATGATCTCTTTGTTAAAGATGTAACAAGTGCTAGAAAGCTGAATATAAAAAATATGGATCAATACGCCGATGCTCATGTTTATTCTGCCTTAAGAGCAAAAAATGTTGGACTTATTGACCTCATAGGGACAAAGCAACAAGCAAAAGAAGAAATCAAAAAAATGTCCAATGTTAAAGAGGCAAAATGGAAAGAAAAAGACAAGGTTGATCAGTTTTTTGATAAACTAAGCAGCGAAACGGCTTCAAAAATAAGTAGTTATATTTTTGGGCTAAAAGCAACCATGTTTTAAAATGATTATATGAATAAAATTAGCTCTATATTTTTATCAATTACACTTATTTTGATTGCAAACGACGATACAAGCAATATTGTACAAGAAAAAGTAAATGGTGAACTTTATACTGCCATTTGCCAAAACCAAGAAAAAATATCAATCTTAAACTCAAAAAATGAAAATATATTTACAAAAAATATTGATTGTACATTTATAAATTTTGAAGATTTTAACAAAGATGGCTATAAAGATTTAACCGCAAATACCACTACTACTCAAAACTTGATAGTATATAGTCCAAAAACAAAGAAATTTAATTTCATTGAAGATTTTTCAAATTTTCCAAATGCTACAAACATAGATAAAACAAACAAATACTACTCATATCATCGTAGTGGCTGTGCTGATATGCTCTGGGATAGTGATCTTTTTTATATAAAAGATAACAAAGCGATACAACTAGGCAATATACATGGAGATGAGTGCGAACTAAATACAATCTCGATAAACAAAAGCGATAACCAAAAAGATATGAAAATTATATCAACTCAAATATTGGAAAAATATAAAAATGGTAAATTTGGTTTTATAGATAGTTATTGGAAAGAACATAATAAAGAGTTTTGAAAAACAAAATCACGTGTCTATTGTTAAATCAACAAGAAATGCTCTACTAAAAATAATACTTTGGGCTTATCAATACATCCAAAAACCTTTATAAAACCTTAATTTATTCAAAATAATCTCAATATTTTATAATTAGGTAAGTTTTTTATACTATAATTCGCCGATTAATTTTTACTGGGAGATATTTTTCTCCTTTAATCTTTAAAATAAAAGCTATACAAGAGAGGAAAGAACCATCGAGTTACTATTATATACAATTATTGTTTTCGCTGCTGCATTTTTTATTATCACATCAATCAGATCAAAATTAACAATCATATTTAGACCAGCACTAGCTTTGCTTATCATGATATCCTTGGGTGTTACCAGTGCTGAAGCCACTTACGATCAAATAGCACAACATGCTGGAATGGATAATAAAAAATTTGAAATAATCGTTAAGAAAATTGTCAAAATAGAGTCTACTACTGGTAATTATCATACTATAAATAAAAAAAGCGGTGCCTATGGACGCTACCAAATTATGCCACAAACAGCCAGACTCTATACAAAAAAGCTTGGTATCCCTTATGGTCAATGGAAACTACCCGCAAATCAGGATAGAATATTCAAAGCTATTCTCAAAGACAATATTAAAGCATTAAAAAACAACGGAATTAAGATTACTGCCTTTACTATTTACGGTTCACATCAACAGGGTGCAGGCGGTTTTAATGTGATTATGAAAAACAAGAAGCTTACAAAACATATTGAAATAAATATACGAAATAACCTTCCGAAAAAACTAAAAAAAACAGATAGCTCAAGACTTGCAATAGTATGGAAGAACTATTGGGAAAAAGAGCTTGCCTAAACTACAAGCTTCTTATTAATTAAATCTCGTCTTAGTTCGCAATACCTTTGTTTTAAATAATTACATATGTTTTTGTTGTCTTTTTAAGGATGCATCGAGCTTAAGTGCATCTTGTTGTTTATAATTCAAATCAAAGCCACGAAGAAATTTTGGTAAAATTCGCCCTTTTATTTTCATTATATCATCAGCAATAACATTGGCTACTTCTAAATCTTGCATATTTTTTATATTTGTTAAATATACAAATATATACTCCGCTAAAGTATCTAGATAAAACGCCGTTGACTTACCACTATATTCATATACCCATTTACTAAATGCTCTAAAATTATCAAAAACACTTTTCTCATCCCATATCAATTTTACAGTATGAGTAAAATTGCCACTGTTATAACACAAATCCCAATACCTAGCAAATACTTTCATCTCATCTATAGTCTCAACATTTAAAAGGTTATTGGAAATGATGTCATATGGTGGAATATGTGAATATGCCATACTATACTCTTCATCGTGTCTATTTATGCGTGTACCAGATAATTTTTTTAGTATTCCTATTTGTATCTCTGCACTACTAAAGCTTACCAAGGTATCTAGGTTGCGTCCAAACTGTTCTAAACTCTCTCCTGGAAGTCCAACTATGAGATCTAAATGTAAATGTGCTTTAGTGTCTGTTTGTAAAAAAGTTATATTTTCAACAATTTTTCTAAAATTTAGTGGTCTACTAATATTTTTTGCAACTGTTTTGTCTAGTGTTTGTATTCCTATCTCTAATTGTAACGATGTTGGAGGAAATTGTATCAACCGTGAACGCAAAGACTCGGGAAATACTTCTGGTATAACTTCAAAATGAACAAAGTAAGGGGATTCTTTTAAGAGAAAAAAATCAAGCAGTCTATTTGCATATTCGATATTTAGGTTGAAAGTACGATCAATAAAGCGAAAATTTCTTGCTCCACGACTCCATAATCGCTCAAGAGATTCCAAAAACTTATCTTCATCAAAGTATCTAACCCTTTTATCTATCGATGACAAACAAAACTCACATAGAAATGGACAGCCTCTTGATGCTTCGACATATATATGACGATTTGCGATATCTTCATCATTGTAATAATCATAAGGCAATAAGATATTTTTAACGTCCAATGGCGTAGATTTATATATAAGCTCTTGTCGTTTTTCTTTATTTAAAAGACGTTTACAAAGATTATAAAGTGCATCTTCACCCTCACCTTGGATAATATAATCTGCTTTGTCTATGTTTATCCTATATGGCGTATAACTAACTTCTGGACCACCAAGTATGATGATAACTTCTGGAGCTTTATCCTTTAGTATAGTTAACAATTGCTCTATCTTGGATGCATTCCAGATATAAACACCAATTCCTATAATTTCAGGTTTTAGCTCCAGTAAACTTTGTGCGATTAGCTCATTTTCTTCTTTGATGGCAAATTCAACAATAGTTGCATCTAGCTTAATCTCATGTAAATTAGCATACAAATATCGTAAAGCTATAGAGGTATGAGAATATCGTGCGTTTAGTGTTGTAAGGACTACGCGACTCATGAAAGAACAAAACCTATTTTGAAGATTTTGCTCTTCTTTTTTGCTCTAAGAGCAATTTATCTCTTTGCATTTTACTTTTATTTTTAGCCAAAAGCTGCATATCCTCTACTTCATCCATTTCATCTACTATCTCAACGCCCAACATAACTTCTAAAACATCTTCAAGTGTAACCACACCTTCAGTTTGTCCATAATTATCATGAACTATAAATAAATGTGTTTTTCTTTTGATAAACATATCTATCAAAAGAGATACTGGAACATTTTCAGACACACTATGTGCTTCCATGATGATATCTTTTAGTTTAGTATCATCTCTCTCTTCTATACTCTCTTCTAGTATTGCTTGATTTAAAACAACGCCGATAATATTATCGATAGAATCGCTATATATTGGGATACGAGAATGTATATACATTCTATCATCCTCTATGGCTTCTTCTACTATCATATCAGCAGGGAAAGCCACAACAACACTTCTTGGAGTCATTATATCTCTTGCTTTAATATTTTTTAATTTTAAAAGATTTTCTATCAGATGACTCTCTTTTTGCTGGATTGTCCCTTCTCTTTCTCCCATGGCGACAACGGCCATTATCTCATCTCTTGAAAAATCGCTTGTATGCTTTTTGCCTTTTGATATAAAGTTAGTAATAAGCATAGAAACCCATACAAATGGAAATGTTATTTTGATCAAAAACTCTATAAGAAACGCAGAAGGTATAAGTAATCTTTTCCAATAAATTGCACCAATAGTTTTAGGAACTATTTCAGATACATAAAGTATTAAAAGTGTTAAAACAAAAGCAATAACTGCTTGCATATCAGAACCAAATATTTTTTGAGCCTCAGCACCTACACCTGCAGCACCCATAGTGTGAGCAAAAGTATTGAAAGTTAAAATAGAAGATATCGGCTTATCAATGTTTGCTTTTAAATGTTTTAAAATGTCTATGGCATCCCCATGTTCTTCTTTTGATAATGTTTCGATATAAGAATTTGTACTAGAAAGAAGCACTGCTTCGAGTATAGAACACATAAAAGATACTAAAAGTGCGAGGGAAAGGTATGTAAGAAGTAGTGTCATACAGACACCTTTTTAAGATTAAAGGTATTACACCTACAATCTGAATCATTTGTGGTCATTGAATAATAATCCTTAAGATTTAACTCTCTAAATTTAGAGTTTTCGTATTATAACATAAAAAATATATTTAACTTAAACTTTACTATGCTAAGACAAAAGTTTCATAGCAAAATCGATAGCTTCTTGTGTCTTTATCTCTCCACTTATAATTCTAGCTATCTCTTCTACTCTGCCATTTTTATCCAAAACTACTGTTTTGCTTTTTTTCTCATCTTTTGTGATCAAAATATGTTGATTTGCTTTAGATGCGAGATGTGGCTGATGAGAAATTGCAAATATCTGATAGTTTTTTGATAGTTTTAAAAGCATATTTGCTATAGCGATAGATTCATCTCCACTCACATTGGCATCAATTTCATCAAAAATCAAAACACCTTTTGAATTTTCTTGCGTATTGGTTGTACTAGAAACCAAAAGAGCAAGCCTTAAACGATTAAACTCACCACCACTAAGTGTTGATGTTTTTGAACCACCCAATCTGATATCCATCTCATCAACGCCAGTTAAATTCATAGCTGTTTTTGAAATCTCAAAAGAAGCCTGTGGTAACTTTAAATCTTTAAGCAATGGATTTAATATGCTTAAGATGCTATTTGTTTCTTTTGTTCTGATAGATGAAATAAGGCTAGATGATTGCTCTAACATCTTTTCTTGTTCTTTTATAAATTTTTCCAAACTCGTTTTATCTTCTATGATGTGATTAAAGCTTTCTAGCTCTTCTTTTTTCTTGTCTCTAAATGCAAGTGCTTCTTCTATAGAGCCATATCTGTTTTTTAGAGATGATAAAGCCTCTATTCTGTTTAAAACAGCCTCTATATCCATATCTTCTAATTCCATATTTTTAGATATTGCCTCATCTATATCTATCCTGATATTGTTAAACATATCAAATACACCAGAGCCATCTATATCTAAAAGTCTATAAAATTCTGCTATTTTGCTTTCGTAATCAAATATATTTTCTAAAGCTCCGATTGATTCTTTTATTTTGTCTAGTTTTGAAAGTTTTTGTTTAATTTCAAGTAGCTCTTCGTATTCATCAACTTTTGGGTTTATAGTGTCTATTTTTTGAATTTCAAATTTAGCAAACTCTATCAAATCATTTACTTTTGTCTCTTTTTCTACGATTAAACTTAACTCTTTTTGTGCTTTTTTAAGCTCAAAAAACATCAAACCAAAATCATCGAGCATTTTTTTATAGTTTTCATCTCTAGAAGATATAAAATCATCTACTATACTAATTAATGTTTGACTATCGAGAATGCCCTTGTCTCTAACACTTAGATATTTGATATAAGGATTAAATATCTCCTCAAGTGTTTTTTTTGAAATATTCTGATCATTTACAAGAAACCTAACTTTGTCTTTTTTTATAGTTTTTACATACAAATCATCTTCGAGCAAAAGCAAATCGCTATCCATATCACTTGGTTTAGAGATAGATATCTCACACATAGAGGCATAATTTTGCACATTAAGTCCGAAACTTCCCAATATCGCACTCATTAAAACAGATTTGCCAGCACCACTTGGTCCAGTAAAAACTATAAGCCCTTGAGTAAAATCTATCTTCTCATTTTCAAAATCAATAAGTTCTTTTAAAACAATACTTTCAATCATATATTATCGTTTATCGCCCCAATGCAATTTTTCTCTCAATACATCAAAATAATTTCTTTCTAAACTATGGATAAGCCTAGCACCTCTTTTTGCACCCTTTATGATGAGTATATCATCTGGTTTTAGTTCATAATCATCCTGCCCATCAATTACAGCTATATTGTTTTCATCGGGCGATGTAAGCTCTATGGTAAAATCCCCTGGAACAACAAGCGGTCTTTGTGTAAGTGAATGTGCCGATATTGGAGTCATGATAAAAGCATGAGTAAGCGGATACATGACAGGTCCACCAACTGCTAGATTGTACGCAGTAGAGCCAGTGGGAGTTGATACTATAAGTCCATCGCCTCTATATGTATTGAACCATTTATCATCAATCGATGCATTTACTTTTACCATTTTTGAAATGGCACTTCTTGTCAATACTACATCATTAAAAGCAAAAAAACTGCTTCTCTTTCCATCTGTTGATTTTATGATACCTTCTATCATCATACGTTCATCTATTCTATAATTTTGAGATATTAAATCTTTTATAAATTTTTCTACATTATCCAAACTTACATCAGCTAAAAATCCCAAACTGCCTGCATTTATACCAAAAACTGGTTTTTTGTGTTTATAACTTCTTCTAACAAGCGACAACAAACTGCCGTCTCCGCCTAATGAAACAAGCACATCAGATTCTTTACACATATCATCAAATGATATTCCACTCTCCCCTATCATCTCAGCAGATTCCTTTGAGAGCAATACTTTTAAGCCATATTTTTCAAAAAGTTTTTTTACATTATTAAAAATTATTTTTATTTCTGGCTCATTGGGTTTTAGAGTGAAACCAAAAGTATCTATTTTTTCCAAAAGTTTTGTCATAAAATCACACAAATCCTGATAAAATTTATTTATAAAAAAGAATACCATAAAAGCAATTAAAGCACATATACAAATCGAAAAAATCGAAATCTTTATGAAACTTTGGTTATAATCGCGTCAAAATTTAGTTAAGGATTGCATGTGAGAACACATTATTGTTCAACTGTAAACACAGAACATATAGGACAAAAAGTAACAGTTGCAGGCTGGGTAGCTAGCAGAAGAGACCATGGTGGAATAATTTTTATTGACATTAGAGACAATGATGAAGTTGTTCAGCTTGTTTGTGATCCAAATGATAGTAAAGATGCACACAAAATAGCAGAAGACATAAGGGATCAATTTGTAATTATTGCAACAGGCGTTGTGAGAGCGAGAGGCGAAGGTTTAGAAAATCCAAATCTTAAAACTGGAAAAATAGAGATAGTTGTAGATAAAATTACTGTTGAAAACAAATCTTTAACTATGCCATTTGAACTAGGCGATAGCAAAGTAAATGAAGAGATCAAATTAAAATATAGATATTTAGATCTCAGAACTCCAAAATCTCATAAAATATTCAAATTAAGAAGTAAAGTTTCTATCATAGCTAGAAATACACTAGATAGCCTTGGATTTATGGAAGTTGAAACACCAATCTTAACAAAATCAACACCAGAAGGCGCTAGAGATTATCTAGTGCCAAGTCGTGTTCACAATGGAGAATTTTACGCTCTACCGCAATCCCCTCAACTCTTTAAACAACTTTTGATGGTTTCTGGCTTTGATAAATATTTTCAAATTGCAAAATGTTTTAGAGATGAAGACTTAAGAGCAGATAGACAACCTGAATTTACTCAAATAGACGTAGAGATGAGCTTTTGCAACCAAGAAGATGTTATGAAAGTAACAGAAAAGCTTTTATCTGATGTATTTAATGGTTGTGGATTTGATGTACCTCAAACATTTGATCGTATAACTTACAATGAAGCTATGGAAAAATACGGCTCAGATAAGCCTGATTTGAGATATGACCTCTCCATGGTAGATATGATTGATATTTTTGCTAGATGTGATAATGCAATTTTTGCCAATATCGCAAAAGATTCAAAGAAAAATCGTATAAAAGCACTAAAAGTGCCAAATGGCGACAATATATTTTCAAAAAGACAAATGCAAGGTTTTGAAGAATTTGTAAAGCAGTTTGGTGCTGGTGGACTTGGATATTTCCAAATGAAAGAAGATGGACTCAAAGGTCCTTTGACTAAATTTTTTAGCGAAGATGATTTAAAAGCGATAATTGACAGATGTCAACTAAGTTTAGGTGATGTTGTATTTTTTGGTGCTGGAAGTAAAAAACTTGTATGGGATTATATGGGTAGATTTAGAATATTCCTAGCAAATGAGATGAATATCATTCCTGAAAACAGATTTGAATTTGTATGGGTTGTGGATTTCCCAATGTTTGAAGTTGAAGATGGTAGAACAAAAGCTCTTCATCATCCATTTACTATGCCACGTCTTGATGAAAATGGACAAATCACTTATGAAGATATCGAAGAACTTGAATCAGTGGCTTATGATATAGTTTTAAATGGCTATGAGATTGGCGGAGGATCTATACGTATTCACAAAGAAGAGATACAAAAACAAATATTTAATCTCCTTGGTATAGAAAAAGAAGAAGCTGATGAAAAATTTGGCTTTTTACTAGACGCACTCAAATTTGGAGCGCCTCCTCATGGCGGTTTTGCATTGGGACTTGATAGGCTTATAATGATAATGACTGGAAGTTCTAGCATAAGAGATGTTATAGCATTCCCTAAAACACAAAAAGCACAATGTATTCTCACTCATGCACCTAGCATTGTTGATGAAGCACAACTTGACGAACTAGCACTTAGAATCAAAAAAACAAACAAGGATGTAAAATGAAAAAATTATTTCTAATCATAGGAGCACCAGGAAGCGGAAAGACTACTGATGCACAATTAATTGCAGCGAAACATGACAATATCACACACTACTCAACAGGCGATATGTTCAGAGCTGAAATTGCAAGTGGAAGTGATAGAGGAAAAACTATAGATAGTTATGTTAGTAAAGGCAACTTAGTTCCTATAAATATAGTTATAGAAACTATAGTAGAAGCTATCAAAAAAGCTCCAACTCCAGTTATCGTGATAGATGGTTATCCTAGAAGTGTTGAGCAAATGGTAGAATTGGACAAATATCTAGCAAATGAAGATAGCGTTGAATTATCTTCTGTAATAGAAGTTAGAGTGAGTGAAGAGACTGCAAAAACAAGAATTTTAGGTCGTGCAGCTGAATCTGAAGTGGTTAGAGATGATGACAATGTAGAAGTATTCTACAACAGAATGAAAGTTTATACAGATCCACTTGCTGATATACAAGAATTTTATACTGCTAAAAACCTTTTGAAAGTAATCGATGGCGAAGGCACAATAGAAGAGATTGTAAACAATATGGACGCTTTTGTTCAAAGCAAAATCTAATTTTTCTCCTTTTGATAACTCTTAAATAACAAGAGTTATCAATCTTTCCACAATAAATTCATCTTTTTTTGATAAAATATATAAAATTTACTAAAAGGTTGACAATGAAAAAAATATTATCTATACTTATTTTGTTTTTCGCTTGTAGCACATCTATCTTTGCCGAAGATGCAGCTATAATCAATTCACAAGCAGATATCGCTGTTCAAAAATTCTATAAAAATGTAAAAGGTGGAGAAGAATTTCTAGGAAAAGTTAAAGGCTACGTTGTATTTCCAGTAGTTTATAAAGCTGGATTTATCATAGGTGGCGAATATGGAGAAGGTGTTCTTAGATATGACGGAGAGAACAAGGGTTATTATAGTTTAACTTCTGGGTCTATCGGATATCAAATTGGAGCTCAAAAAAGAGCTATACTAATTGCATTTATTTCACAAAGAGCTTTAGATAAGTTTTTAGAGAGCAATGGATTAACAGTTGGTGTAGATGGTGGCATCAATGTTGGTTTATGGGGAGCGAGTAAAGATTTGAGCACTGTAAGTTTTGAAAGTGATGCTGTTGCTTTTGTATTTGACGAAGCTGGATTAATGGGCGGTATAGCCATAGATGGAAGCAAAATAGCTCCAATTGCTAGATAAATTATGGAGGATTTATTTCCTCTATAATTTTTGTATTACTTTTTCTGCTATAGATTTTTCAATATTCAGATGCTTTTGTTCATCCTTATTTCCAAAACCTAATCCTACTTGCACACCAAGCAACACACCTTTATTTTTTACCAATACATGAAGTCCTGCACCTGCCTTTAGACCGCTTCCACCATAGTATGCTCCATCGCCTACTCCTGATACAGATTTTACATTTTGTATATATTTTCTGTTGTTTTCAAATTGCTCATCAACTTTCATTGCTTCACTTTCACTATCTGATGAAATAGTTAGCTGAACAAATTTCATATCATCTTCACTAGCTTCCCAAAAACATCTTCTCATGCCAAGTGGATTTGCTGGCTTTGTATCATGAGTTGTTATCTTTATACTTGCTTCTGGAAATATCTCTTGAATATCTTTTGATGTCAGCATTTCACAAGGATCATAAACTTTCATAGAAATATCTTGTGAGTTTGTAGTGCCAATAGAAGTTGCATTTTCATCTTTTGAATTTGAAGAATCATCATTTGAACATGCAACAAAAAAAATCACCAAACCAAATGCCACTAAAAATCTTATGCTTATATTAGTCATCATTGCTCCCTAATTTACTATATATTCATACATTATAACTCATCTTCATCCTCTTTTGATGAAAGTGAAAGAAGTTTTTTAGGCTTAAGTCCTAGTTTTCTCATCCCCTCTACTCTATTTATCAAATTCCCTTTACCAGACGAGAGTTTATTCATGGCACTTTCGTAACTTGTTTGAGTAGTTTGTATATTTTTACCGATACGCTCCATATCTTCTACAAATAATGCAAATTTATCATAAAGAGCTTCGGCAGATTTTGCAATACTAATCGCATTTTGCTCCTGATACTCTCTCCTCCATATATGCTCTATTGTTCTAAGAGTTACTAAAAGCGTAGAAGGAGAAACAATAATGATATTTTGTTCATACGCATTTTTAAAAAATCCATTGTCTGATTCTAACGCAAGCAAAAAAGCACCCTCTATTGGCATAAACAGAAGTACAAAATCAAGAGATTTCAAACCTCCCAATTCTTCATATTTTTTTTGGCTAAGATTTTTTACATGTGCATTTATGGATGCTATATGAGCTTTTAAAGATGAATTTCTATCTATCTCATTTTCTGCTTTTATAAAATTATCATACGCTACGAGTGAAACTTTTGAATCTATAACGATATGCTTATCTTGGGGCAATTTGACTATCACGTCCGGACGGTAGATTTTATCATCTTCGCCTTTTAGGGTATTTTGCACAACATACTCATGCCCTTCTCTAAGTCCTGACTCTTCTAAAACTCGTTCTAGCACTATCTCGCCCCAGTTGCCTTGAGTTTTATTTTCACCTTTTAATGCTTGAGTGAGGTTAAGCGCATCTTGACTAAGTCTCTCATTTAAAGTTTTTAAGTTTACTAACTCATCTTTGATACTTTGTCGCTCTTTTGCATCATGCACGAACATATCACGACTTTGTTTTGAAAATGCCTCTATCTGCTCTCTAAATGGCTTTAAAAGCGTATCTATACCTTGCTTATGAGTCTCGTCAAATGTTTTTGTCTTTTGTTCAAAGATTTGAGAGGCTAGATGAGCAAATTCTGTCTTCATTTGTGATTTTGTTTCATCTAAAAGTTGTATCTTCTCTTCAAAAGCTCGCTTGTCATCTTCAAACTTAGTTTGTAATACCGCAAGCTCTTTTTCCAAACCATAATACTCCTGCTCTCGCTCTTGGAGCATTTTCCCTATTTTTAAACTACTCTCTTGCTCTTTAGCTAGAGTTTCTTGAAGCTGTGTTGTAAATGTATTAGACGAAGATAGTTCATACTTTGCTTTCATCCACAACCATACAAATATCAAAATTGCAACTAAAAGCAAAATGATAGCAACTATAAAATATGACTGATTTATGGCATATCCTTTGTATATATTTTATTAGTCTTATTATATCTGATTTGGATTGATAGATTTAAAAATATGTCAAATTGACATAAAAAATAAAAAACGATTAAAACTTTAACAAATCCTCATCCAATCCCCATAAAAGTTTTTCTAGCTGGGGATAGATTGTTGCGTGATAACCATATCCACCATTTTCAAACTCATCTATGGCGTCTTTTTTGCTCCATTTTTGTTTTATGATTCTGTATGATGCTGCGACTACGCCAGTCCTGTCACTTCCATGCCAACAGTGTATTAGTATGGGCTTTGGAGCATTTTTGATGATTTCCAATGATTGTTTTATCTCATCTATGGACATTTTTGATGTTTTGATTTTGATGCTATATAGAGTTATATTGCTATCTTTTTGAAAAATATCACTATCATCATGATATTGCCTAAAAGAAAGTATAGATTTGATGCCCAGTTTTTTTATAGTATCCAAATCTTTGCTTGTTGGCTGTTTTGATCTGTATAGTTCATCGTCTATCTTGTAAAGATTACTTAGATTACTGCCTAAAATAGGTTGAGCCCATATGATTGGTCTCGGTCTTGTGAGATTGGTATCTAGATTTAACTCTACAGATAAACCTAGAGTTGAGATAACGATAAATGTTATTATAATTTTATAAATTCTCATTGTATACCTATTTTTTGGTAATTATATCTAGTTTGAATTTAATATGTAAAATATTTGTTTTATGGAGGGAATGATTTGATGTAGTAAATAGCAGAGAAATTCTCTGCTATGCAAAAAAATTAAAGAATGTTAACGTTTTCTGCTTGTGGACCTTTTTGACCTTGTCCAACAGTAAATGAAACTCTTTGATTTTCACTCAACTCAACACGACCGTAGCCATTGTTGTTTACTTGACGATAATGTACAAATAAATCTTTGCTTCCGTCTTCTGGTTGGATAAATCCAAAACCTTTTTCACTATTAAACCATTTAACGGTTCCTGTCATTTGTTCTGCCATGGGGTTTCCTTTTGTTTATGATAACACTTCTATGAAGCGACTGAAAATATAAATTGGAGAGTATTCTTACAAGCTAGGTAGTTCTACATAAACGAAAGGTTATAAATAAAAAACAAACCGAAGATGAAACTCTAAATCATCTTTCAATACTAGAATTATAACTGAAATACTTTATAATAGCAAGCATTGTTTTTTTGATATAC